>NZ_BAAAWT010000001.1:5799761-6127022 GCF_039535215.1 Streptomyces racemochromogenes | reverse complement strand
GCGTACGCCTGGACCGCGTGGAGCCGGTCCTCGACGGCGCGGACCCGTTCCCGCGCGTCCCGGGCGGCCTCGGCGGCCGAGACCTCTCCCCGGCGGATCGCCGCGGCGAGGCCGACGGCGTCGTGCTCGCCCAGGGCGTCGTCCCGGAACGCGTGCACCCTGGTCCGGTCATCGAAAGTGGTCACCGCTGATCAGCCCCCGCCCTGTGAGTGGTCGCCCGCCATCATTGCCTACCGAGAAGTAACACGGGAGGGGTTCCACGGGGTTCGGCGCGGGGAACGGCGTGGGATCACCGGTCCGGGTCCTCCTCGGGGGCCGGCAGGTAGGCGATGCACTCGACGTCGATCTGGTCCGCGAAGGCCATCAGGACGCCGGCCAGGCCGAGGGTGGTCTTCGGGTCGAGCGGGACCTCGCCGTGGTAGACGACGTACAGCCACTCCCCCGCGAGGTTCCGCAGCAGGCCGGTGACCTCGTCGGCGGGGATCAGCACCCCGCCGTCCGGTACGGAGACCAGGGGGATGGACGCGTTCACGGCGGCGCCGTCCTCGCTACGCTGCGGATGGCGGGCCTCAGCTTCCGGGTTCGGCGGCCGCGATGGCGGCGAGGGCGGAGCCGGGATCGCTCTCGACGGCGAGGTCGCCCAGGGTGACGACGCCCACCAGCTCGCCCTCCTCCGTCTGCACGGGCAGCCGGCGCAGCGCGTTGCGGCGCATGAGGGCGACGGCGTGGTGGACGTCGTCGCCGGGCCGGACGGTGAGCGGGTCGGTGGTGCAGACGGCGTGCACGGTCGTCTCGGCCGGGTCCCGGTTCTCGGCCATGCCCCGGATGACCAGGTCCCGGTCGGTCACGATGCCGAGGAGCCGTCCCCCGTCGACGACGAGGACGTCCCCGATGTCCGCGTCCCGCATCACCCGCGCGGCTTCCGCCAGCGAGGTCGGCTTCTCTACGGTCACCGGGTTCGAGGTCATCACCTCGTGGACGCTCCGGGTCATGGGTCCTCCCGCTGTGCGAGCCGCTCCTGCCGACCGCCTACCCGCCACGGCGGCCGGTACGCCCCCGGGGCCGGCGCGCCGCGGCGGGATCCCCTACCGCGAGGGCGACCGGCACGCGCTGATCCCCCGCGGGTCCGGCCGGCGGTTCCACCGCATGCGCGACCACGGCAGGCACAGCTCGCCCGTGGCGGTGACCTCGCGCGGTACGAGGCCGTCGACGGGGACGGCCTCGCGGTGGCGGGCGTAGACGGAGTCCACGTAGCGGTGCCCGGTGTCGGCCGCGACGAAGACGACGGTCCGTTCCGGGGCGCGCCCGCGTTCGTGACGGGCCGCCAGGTAGCCGGCTCCGGTGGACAGCCCCGCGAAGACGGCGTGCCGACGCAGCAGGTCGACCCCGCCGGCGAGGGCCGCGTCGAAGGAGATCCAGTGCAGGGTGTCGTACAGCTCGTGGGCCACGTTGCCGAAGGGGATGGAGCTGCCGATGCCCGCGATGATGATCTCGGGGTCGCCGACGTGCTCCGCGCCGAAGGTGACGCTGCCGTACGGCTGTACGCCGACCAGTTCCACGTCCGCGCTGCCGCCCGGCCCCGCGCGCAGGTAGCGGGCGAGGGCGCCGGTGGAGGCCCCCGAGCCGACCCCGCCGACGAGGGTGAGGGGCCCGTCGCCGACCGCCCCGCGGATCCGGTCGGCGACGGCCCGGTAGCCGAGGTAGTGGACGTCGTCGTGGTACTGGCGCATCCAGTGGTACTCGGGGTGTTCGGCGAGGATCTCGTGGATCCGCTCGACCCGCCGCTTCTGGTCGAGCTTGAGGTCGTCGCACGGCTCCATCCGCTCCAGCGTCGCGCCGAGCACGGCGAGCTGGACGCCGAGCGTGCGGTCCACGGTCGTCGAGCCGACGATGTGGCAGCGCATGCCATACCGGTGGCAGGCCAGGGCGAGGGCGTACGCGTAGATCCCGCTGGAGCTGTCCAGCAGGGTGTCGCCGCGCCGCACGGCGCCGGTGTCCAGCAGGTGGCGCACCGCCGCGAGGGCGGAGACCGCCTTCATCGTCTCAAAGCGCAGGCAGACGAGCCGGTCGTCGAGCCGTACCAGGTCGGGCCGGCCGACCGCCTCCGCGATGTGCTGGTCCATGGGGGATCTCCTCGGTGGTGGTGAAGGTCCGGGTGGCGGGGATGCCGTGCGCGTCCAGGGCGCGCAGGCAGGAGCGCACGCGGCGGCGCAGGCCGGGCGCGGCCGGGTCGAACAGCAGGCCGGCCACGGCCCCGCTGTGCGCGATCTGCACGCCCGCCGCCCCGACCCGCCGGGCGACGGCGGTGAGGGCGTCGAACTCCGGGTGGGCCAGCACGCGCTGGCCGATCCGGGCGCTGGCGGTGGCGACCTCGCCGAGCAGTCGGACGTCGCCCGTGGCCACCGCCCGTCGCAGCAGGGCGCGCAGCCGCTCGTACGCCCGCACCTCGTCCGCGCCGGCCTCGGCGGGCGGGCGTACGGGCAGGGACAGGGTGTCGACGGGCGCGCCGCCGCCGAGGAGGCAGCCCACCACGACCAGCGGCGGCAGGGCCGGGCCGAGGACCTCCAGGACGCGGCCCTCGCGCTGGGCGAAGAGCACCGGCCGGCCGTCCAGCATCAGCGGGTCGCAGGCCGTCTCGGCGCGGACGGCCAGCCGGGCGACCGTGTCGGGCGGCAGCCGCAGCCCGTACCCGTCGGCGACGGCGCGCACGGCGGCGATCACGTCGCTGGTGGAGCTGCCCATGCCCAGGCCCACCGGGACGCCCCCGCTGAGCCGCAGCTCACCGCCGCAGGGCGGGCGTCCGGTGCGCCGCGCGCACTCGGCGACCGCGAGGGCGGCGGCCCGCGCGGCCTTGGTCCGGCCCGCGGGCACGACGCCGAGCGCCTCGGGGCCGGTGCCGGGCCGGGGCTGGAAGCGGGCGCGGCCGGCGGGGCCGGCCAGGGGGAGGGTGACCAGGCCCGCGCAGCGGCGTCCGGTGCCGTCGAGGAAGACGCCCTGGAGGATCTCGCCGTGGTGGCAGGGGGCGCGCCCGGTGCCGGCGCGGGGACCACCGGGGGCGGCGGCGCGGGCGGGGGCGGTGCGGGCGCCGGGGATCATGCGCGGTCCCCCGTCCGGTAGCGGTACAGGACGGTCTCCCCGGCGCTGAACTGCGAGAAGGGAAACGGTTCTGCGGACAGGGCCGTCACCCCTGCCCCGAGGAAGGCGCGGGCCACCGCGCTGCCGCTCTGCGCGTAGACGACCAGCGGGACGCCGCGGGCCCGGCAGCGTTCCAGGACGGTGTCGAACGAGCCGTTGCCGAGGGTCATCCCGGTGGCGACGACGGCGTCGGCGCGCTCCAGCACCTCGTGCATGTCGTCGGTGACCGGGTCGCCCCACTGGGTCGTCTTCAGGTTGAAGTCGCAGGGCAGCGGTTCGCCCCCGCGCTCGCGGATCGCCGCGACCAGCGGGTTGACCACGCCGATCAGGCCGACCGAAGCGCCCCGCTCGATGCCGAGCAGCCCCGCGATGGCGGCGTCCCGGGCCCGGGCCCGGACCTCCGGGGTGCCGGCGGGCAGGACGACGGGCTCGGCCTCGCCCGCGGCCGCGGCGGCGGTGTGCGGGCGTACGGCGCCGAGGTAGGCGTCGAGCGCGGCGATCCGCAGCAGACGCGGGGCCTCGCGCAGCAGGACGTCGAGCGGGGCGCCGGAGTGGTCGCGGCAGACCGCCGGGTCGATCTGCCCGGCCTCGAAGGCACAGCCGCCGAAGGAGGCGCCGAGGCGGACGAGGACGTACTGGTTGAGGTAGGTGGTGTCGCCGCCGGCCAGCCGGGTGCCGTGGTGGATCCAGAAGACGCTGGTGGCCGTGAGCGCGGAGGGGAGCGGCCCGTGGACTCCGGCGAGGACGGCCTCGGCGAGGGAGTCGACGGTGCGGGAGGTTCCGGGGGTGCCGGGGGTGCCGGTGGTGGTGCTGTGCACGGGTGTCCTTTCAGGGGGCGGGTCGGGGCGTCGCGGGCAGCGGGCCCCGGTAGCCGACGGCGGGGTGGCCGAGGGCGTCGGTGGTGAGTTCGGCGTCCACCTCGAAGACCTCGGCGAGCCGCTCGCGGGTCAGTACGGCGGCGGGGGTGCCCGAGGCGGTCAGGCGGCCGTGGTGCAGGAGCAGCAGCCGGTCGCAGTAGCGGGCGGCGAGCGAGAGGTCGTGCAGGGCGACCAGGACGGTCCGGCCGGTACCGGTGAGCAGTTCCATCAGTTCCAGCTGGTGGCGCACGTCGAGGTGGTTGGTGGGTTCGTCCAGGAGCAGCCCGTACGGCTGCTGGGCCAGCGCGCGGGCGATGTGGGCGCGTTGCCGTTCGCCGCCCGACAGGGCCCGCCAGGAGCGGCCGGCGAGCGCGGTGAGCCCGACGCGTTCCAGCGCGGCGGCGACCACCGCCCGGTCGTGGGCGCCGGGTCCGCGCCAGCGGTCGCGGAACGGGGTCCGGCCGAGGCCGACCACGTCGGCGACCGTCAGATCGCTGTCGGCGGCCGCGTCCTGGCCGACGAAGGCGACGTGCCGGGCGGTCCGGCGGGCACTCCAGTCCCGTACGCACGCGCCGTCGTAGCGGACGGTTCCGGCGTCGGGCACGCGCAGCCCGGCGAGGCAGCGCAACAGCGAGGACTTTCCGGAGCCGTTGGGGCCCAGCAGGCCGACCGTCTCGCCGGGTGCGACGTCCAGGCTGACGCCGCGCACGACGGGCGTGCCCGCCACCGACCAGCTCAGCCCTTCGGCGGTGATCCTCACAGCTCCCCCCTCCTGCGCAGGACGAGGAGGAAGAGCGGTACGCCGAGCAGGGCGGTGATCACGCCGACGGGCACCTCGCGGGGCGCGAAGGCGATCCGGGCCAGCGCGTCCGTCCACACCAGGAACACCGCCCCCGCGAGGGCCGCGTACGGCAGCAGCACCCGGTGCCGCGGGCCGGCGAGGAACCGCACCCCGTGGGGGACGATCAGCCCGACGAAGCCGATGGCGCCGACGGTGGCCACGGCCACGGCGGTCAGCGCGGCGGTGACCACGAGCAGCAGCAGGCGGGTGCGCCGTACGGCGATGCCGAGGGAGGCGGCGGTGTCGCCGCCGAAGGCGAGCCCGTCGAGGGCGTGGGAGCACAGCCAGGTGGCGGCCAGGCCCAGCGGGGTGACGAGCGCGCAGACCGCGACGGTGTCCCACCGGGCCGGCGCCATCGAGCCGAGCAGCCAGTGGGTGACGGCCCGTGTGGTGTCCGCGTCCGCCGAGGCCATCAGGACGAGCGAGGTCAGCGCGGTGAAGAGCTGGCCGACGACCACGCCGGTGAGCACGATGCGGACCGAGTCCAGCCCGGTGCGCCGGAGCAGCAGCAGGAGCGCCCCGAAGGCGAGCAGCGCTCCGGCGAGTGCCCCGCCGGTGACGCCGAGCGCGCCCGCGCCCACGCCGAGTACGACGACGGTGACGGCTCCCGCCGAGGCGCCCGAGGAGACGCCCAGCAGGTAGGGGTCGGCCAGGGCGTTGCGGGTGACGGCCTGGAGGACCGCCCCGCAGACGGCGAGCGAGGCGCCCACGAGGGCCGCCATCAGCACGCGCGGCAGCCGCAGGTCCCAGACGAGGGAGTCCAGCAGCGGGGGCAGCGGCTCCACGGCCAGCCCGATCCGGGCCCCGAACGCCCGGCCGAGGCCGTCCCAGCCGACGTCGGCGGTACCGGTGCGCACGGCCGCCGCCAGCGAGCCGGCCAACAGGGCGGCGGCACCGAGGACGCGGAACACCCGGACCGTACGCCCCCCGCGCCCCGGCGGCCCGGCCCCCCAGGCCCGCAACCGGGTGCCGCCGGACCGGGACCCGGTCCAGGAGCCGGAGCCGCGCTCCGTGCGGGCCCCGGAGCCGGGGCCCGCGCCGGAGGCGTCCGGCGTCGTGCGGTCGCGCGCCGACGGGAGCAGCAGGTCGGTCCCGGGCCCGGGGTTCGCCTCTGCGCCGGGGCCCGCGCCGGAGGCGTCCGGGGCCGTGCGGTCGCGCGCCGACGGGAGCAGCAGGTCGGTCCCGGGCCCGGGGTTCGCCTCTGCGCCGGGTTCCGCGCCGGGGGCACCCGGCAGGAGGCGCGCGGGGGCGATGCCGCGCGGGGCGGGGTCAGCGGGCACGGCCGAGGTCCTTCAGCCCGGCGGCCAGCAGCCCGAGGGCGTGCACCGACCGTACGGAGGGGTCCAGTTCGATGCCCGGCACCTCGATGATCCGGCCGTCGCGGACCGCGCCCAGCCGGGACACCACCGGGTGCCGCGCCATCACGGCGCGCTTCTCGGCGGCGCTGTCGCCGGGCCGCCCGCGCTCCGAGAGGTCGCCGATCACGATGAAGTCCGGGTCGCGCTCGGCCACTTCCTCCCAGGACACTTCGGGCCAGTCCCCGTCGACGTCGTCGAAGGCGTTGCGCGCGCCGACGATCCGGCTCATCTCGCTGGGCAGTCCGCTCTTCCCGGCCACGTACGGCATGCCGTTGAAGACGGAGTAGAGGTAGACCACGGTCGGCCGGTCCGCGCCCCGGGAGACCTCGGCGCCGGTCTCCGCGGCCTTGGCGACGGCGGCGCGCTGCTCGGCGGCCAGCCTGCCCGCGCGCTCCTCGGCGCCGAAGACGCGGCCGAGGTTCTCGTAGTCGGAGAAGAGCAGTTCGAAGGGGGACTTCCCGGCCGGGTTCCGGTCCGGGCAGTCCACGGCGCTGACGAACGCGGGCACCTTGAGGGCCGCCAGCTCCTCGCGGGTTCCGGCGCGGTCCGCGGTGAAGAGGTCGGCGGATCCGGCGACGACGAAGTCGGGCAGGGCGGCGCGCAGTTGCTCGCCGGTGGCGATCTTGGGGGCGATGACCGGGATTCCGGCGTAGGCGGCCTCGTACTGCGGGGGGACCTTCGTCTTGAGGTTGGCGGTCCCCGCCATCCGGTCCTGGAGGCCCAGTTCGAGGAGGGTCTCGGTGGAGGCCTGGTCCAGGGCGACGGCCCGTTCCGGGGGCGCGGTGACGGTCAGCGGCGTGCCGCAGCTGGTGACGGAGGCCGCCGCGGCGGCGCCGGGGGCTGCGGCCGCTCCGGAACCGCCGCCGCCCGCCGTGGAGCAGCCGGCGGTGGCCAGGGCGAGGGTCGCGAGGGTCAGGGCGAGGGCGGATCGGACGGGGTGGCGCATGGGTTCTCCGGTCGGGGAGGGGGGCGGGCGTTGTCGTGCACCGGGCAGAAGTGCCGCGATGGAAGGGTACTGTAATGGCAATCATTTTCATTAATCACCTCGGGGGCGGTTCGCCGAACCGCCTCCCCACCCGCCAGGAGCACCCTCACCGTGGCCACCACACCCGCCCCGACCGCCGCCAAGTCCCCCTCCCCTCCCCCGCGTTCGATCCTGCGCGACCCCGCCTTCCTGCGCCTGTGGGCGGGCACCACCGCCTCGGGCCTCGCGACCTGGGCGCTGCCCTTCGTCCTCGGCCTCGCCGTGCTCCACCGCGACCTCGGAGCCGCCGGACTCGGCCTGGTCCTCGCCGCGCGCACCGCCGGATTCCTCGCCGCCGTGGCCGTGGGCGGCGTCCTGGCCGACCGGCACGCGCGCCGCGCGGTCGTCCTGTGGTCGGCCCTCGCGGCGGGTGCGGCCGCGCCCCTGCTCGTCGCCGGGCTGGGCCGCTCCCTCGTGCTCATGACGGCCGCCGCCGCCCTCGCCGGTGCCGGACAGGGCGCCTGCCGCCCGGCGTTCCAGGCGCTCGTCGCCGAGACCGTCGAACCGGAGCGGCGGCAGCGGGCCAACGCCGCCATGACCCTCGCGGTACGCGCCTGCACGCTCGCCGGCCCCGCCCTGACGGCACTGCTCGCCGCCTTCCTCGACGTCCGGACGCTGCTCCTCGGCATCGGACTGCTCTGGCTGGTCGCCGCGCTCGTCCCCGCCCGGGGCGCGGGTCCGGCCGCACCGGCCGCGGCGGCCGGTCCCGCGCCGCGGGCCGGCTTCCGCGCCGAGTTCCTGGAGGGCATACGCGAGGCGCGTCGGCACCCCTGGTTCCTCGCCGGTCTCGCCGCCCTCGTCTGCGTGATCTCGCTCGGCTACTCCGCGACCAGCGTCGCCCTCCCGCTGATCAGCCGGGACCGCTACGGCACCGAGTGGGTGCTGGCCGCGGCCATGACCGCCTACACGGTCGGCGCGCTCGCCGGTGCGCTGCTCATGGCCCGGTGGCGGCCGCGCTCGCAGGGCTGGGCCGCCTTCGCCGGGCTGGCGGCGTACGGCTTCGCGCCGCTGAGCCTGGTCCTGCCCGTGCACCCGGCGCTCGTCGTCGCCGCGTACGCCGTCGCCGGTACGGGCATAGAGCTGTTCAACGTGCCCTGGTTCACCGCCACCCAGCGCGAGGTGGCCCCGGACAGGCTGGCCCGCGTGTCCTCGCTGGACTTCCTCGTGTCCTACGGCCTGGCCCCCGTCGGCCTGGCCCTGATCGCCCCGGCCGTCAACGCCTTCGGGGTCACCCCCGTCCTGACGGCCTGTGCCGCCGCCTGCTTCCTCGTGCCGGCGGCGGCCGCCCTCGTCCCCACCGCCCGCCACTTCGCCCGCACGGCGCCGGCGGCACGGGACTGACCGGAGCGGGCGGTGGCCTGAACCGGGCGCCCGGCCGGGGCGTCGTACCGGCCGCGCTCACGGCCGTCGGCCCCCGGCCGGTACGGTTTCCGGCATGGACGTTTCCGCAAAGAGTTCGAATCCCGAACGCACGGGCCCGGCGGCCCGGATCCTGGACGCCGCGCGGGCGCAGCTGGCGAAGCTGGGGGCCGCGGGGCTGTCCCCGGAGGGCGTCGCGCTCGAGGGCGGCCTCGCCGTCAGCGACGTGGAAGCGGTCTTCCCGCACCGGGACGACCTGTTGACCGCCCTGGTCATCGACGCGTACGACGCGTCCGGCGCCGCGATGGAGCGGGCCGACGCCGAGGCGGCGGCCGCGGGGGCACCGGCGGGCGCGCGGCTGCTCGCGGCCGCACGGGCGCTGCGGCGGTGGTCGTTCGAGAACCCGGCCGAGTTCACCCTCATCTACGGTTCGCCCGTGCCCGGGTACCACGCGCCGCAGGACACGGTCCCGCCCGCCTCCCGTACGCCCGCCGTACTCGCCGGGGTCATCCGCTCGGCCCTGGAGGCCGGTGAACTCACCCCGCCCCGGCGGACGCCGCCCGCCCGCCGGCTGCTGCTGCCCGAGGCCGTGGCGGCCTTCGGCGGCGTGCCCGGTGCCCCGTTCTCGGACGTCATCGAGCGCGGCATCGTCCTGTGGAGCAGCCTGATCGGCCTCCTGGTCTTCCAGGTCTTCAGCCGCACCCACGACAGCGTCAGCGACGAGGCCGCCTTCTTCGACTACGCGATCGCCGTGGCGGCCGAGGGCGTCGGACTCGACGTCCCGCTGACCGAGAAGACCGCCTGACCCGTCCGTCCCCTACGCGGCACCCGCAGAAAATCCAGGACGTGAACACCACCAGAACCCTCTGCTTCGTCATAGCGGCGCTGTCGTCGTACGCGGCGCTCGTCTACCGCCTGTGCCAGGCGCGCCGCAGCTGGCGGGACAGCGCCTACCGCGCGCTGATCACCACCCTCCTGCTCCAGTGCCTGACCTTCACGATGGGCGCCGTCGCCATGGGCGGCGGCAGCGTCCTCGGCGTCGGCAACCTCGCCATCCTCCTCATGCACCTGGCGGCGGTGGCCTTCTGCGTCAGCTCGCAGATCATCCTGCTGAAGTGGGCGGACGCCGACGAGGAGGCACTGCGCAGGGCGCGCTGGTGGACCGTCACCGGCTTCGCCCTGAACGTGCTGCTCGTCGCGCTGTTCCTGCTCGCCGACGGCACGAACCGGCCGTCCTCCGACTTCGACACGGGCAGCGGCCAGCCGCTGGTGCTCACGTACCTGCTGGCCTTCATCGTGTCGCAGGCCGTTCCCTGCGTCACGATCTTCCGCCAGTGCGGCCCCTACGCCGAGATGACCGACAACGCCTCGCTGCGGCAGGCGCTGCGCATGCTGCGCGTCGCCGCCGTGGTCCTGTTCCTGTACTGCTCGGCGAGGACGGTCAACATCCTGACGTCGGCCGCGGGGATCGACATCGGGGTCTGGAAGCTCGCCTCGAACGTCTTCAGCGCGGCGGGCATCGTGATCCTGTCGCTGAGCCTGACCAACTCCTCCTGGGGCCCCTCGGCCACCCGGCTGCTGGACTGGGCGCGCAGCTACCGGTCCTACCGGGCGCTGTACCCGCTGTGGCGGGACCTGTACGAGTCCTCCCCGGACATCGCGCTGGAGCCGCCGGGCGCCTCGGTCTCCGAGATGGACTACCGGCTGCACCGCCGGGTCGTGGAGATACGCGACGGGTGGCGGGATCTGCGCCCCTACATCGACCGCACCGCCCCCGGTTCCACAGGGCCCGGCAAGGACGCCAGCGAGGAGCTGCGGCAGGCGTTCACGGAAGCGGCGCAGATCAAGCAGGCCCTGCTGGCGAAGCGGAACGGCACCGTCCCTCAGGACAGCAAGGACGACGGCGATTTCGACGACCGCGACACCGACAACTTCACGGCGGAGGTCGCATGGCTCACCAAAGTGGCGGCCGCCTACAGTAAGCTCGGCACCGCGAGTTGAAGCTCCCGCCCGGTTTGCATCCCCCGTCAAACCGGGCGGGCAGCTCCCCCGTTACCCCCCGTCTCCGCACGGGGCGGGACGGGCGGTTCACCGCCCGGACTGGCCCGGCCCATCCCCCGAGGGCCGGGCCAGTCCGTTTTTCACCGGCAAGCCAACCGACAAACCCCCGTGAGTCGAGTTAACTGCCAGCTATCGGCGAGACCCAACGTTGGCGGAGTCCAGCCCAATTGTCAACTGACCGCTAATCTGTGAAACTGACGTATAGCCAAGGGCTATACCGAGGAGGTGACGGGAGGAAGGATCACCATGACCGACACCGAGACCGAGGCCGATGACCGGCCCCTGCTCGCGACGCGCCTCGACGACCTCTTCAAGACCGTCCGCCCCAAGGGCAAGCACTGGACGAACGCCGAGGTGGCGGAGGAACTGAAGCGGGCCAACCCCGAACTCAAGGTCGGCGGTGTCTACCTGTCCCAGCTGCGGACCGGCAAGCGGTCCAACCCCTCCCCCGACCTCCTGGCCGCCCTCGCCCGCTTCTTCGGCGTCTCGGTCGCCTACTTCTTCGACGACAAGGTCGCCGAGTCCGTGCTCAGCCAGGTGGCCGCCATCGAGGCGCTGCGCCAGTCCGGCGTCCGCGCCGTGGCGATGCGGGCGGCCGGCATGAAGAAGGAGAACCTCGCCGCCATCACGGCCATCATGGACCAGTACCGGCAGCTACAGGGCCTTCCCCCGGTCACCGACTCCGGCGACCCCGGCGACCCCGAATGAGGGGCGCCTGGAAGGAGCGGGCCGCCGACCACGACCGCCGCAGCCGGCTGAAGAAGCTGCGCAAGGCCGGGGCCCGCAGGCTCGCCGAACTCGACCTCCCCGAGGCCCCCGACGTCGCCGAGCTCTGCCGCCACCTCGGCGAGGTCCGCGACCGCCCGATCATCCTGGTCCCGATGCAGATGCCCTCGTCGCACCCGTGCGGCATGTGGGTCGCCGCCCGCGACGAGGACCTGATCTTCTACGACGCCAACACCACCAGCGCGCATCAGGAGCACATCATCTTGCACGAGCTGGGTCACATCATCTGCTGCCACCGCGGGGCCGGCGGACTGGACGAGGCGGCGGCCCGCCTCCTGTTCCCCGACCTCGACCCCGACATCGTGCGCGACATGCTCCTGCGCGCGACCTACGACGACGTCCAGGAGCAGGAGGCGGAGATCATCGCCTACCTGCTCTCGCAGCGCATGGGCGGCGCCGAACAGCCGCACGGCACCGACCCGGACGCGCAGGAGGGCGACGCCCCCGCCAAGAGCGCCACCCTCAGCCGCATCGAACGCACCCTGATCTGAGATGGGCCTACCCGGCGGCCCCTCCCCCGGCGGACGCCACCTCCCCGGCCAGCAGGGCGACGGCACGCCTGATGTCGTCCTCGCGGTGCTCGCTGGTGATGAAGAACCGCAGCCGCGAGAGCCCCTCCTCCACCGCCGGGTGGAAGATGGGGTCGGCGATCACGCCCCGCTCGAAGAGGCCGTGCGCGACGCGCAGGGTCTTCGCCGAGTCCCCGAGGATGCACGGCACGATCGGGGTGCCTCCGCTGGAGCCCGTCGACAGCCCCGCCGCCCTGGCGAGGTCCAGGAAGAGCGCCGAGTTGCGCCGCAACGCCCGCACCCGCTCCGGCTGCGCCGTCATCAAAGCGGTGGCGGCCAGGGCGGCCGCCGCGTTGGCCGGTGTCAGGCCGACGCTGTAGACGAAGCCGGGGAGCGTGTGGCGCAGCCAGCGCACCATCCGGGCCGAGCCGCCGAGGTAACCGCCGCAGCCGGCGAAGGCCTTGGAGAGGGTGCCCATCCACAGGTCCACGTCGCGGCGGTCGACGCCGTGGAACTCGCCGACGCCCCGGCCGCGTTCGCCGACGGTGCCGATGCTGTGCGCCTCGTCCACCATCAGCAGGGCGCCGTAGCGCTTCTTCAGTTCGATCACGGCGGGCAGGTCGACGAGGTCCCCGTCCATGCTGTACGCGCCCTCGACGGCGATCAGGACCCTGCGGAACCGGGACCGGTTGAGCCTCAGCATCCGCTCCAGCTCGGCCGTGTCGTTGTGGGCGAAGGGGCGGCGGGCGGCACCCGAGAGGGCGCAGCCCTGGAGGATGCTGTCGTGGGCGAGCGCGTCGTGGACCACCAGGTCGCCGGGGCCCACGAGGTGGCCTATGGCGGTGACGTTGGTGGCGTGGCCGCTGACCAGGGTGAGGCAGTCCTCCACGCCGAGGAACTCGGCGAGGGCCCGCTCCAGCCGGACGGTCAGGTCGCGTTCGCCGGAGAGCACCCGGCTCGCCGAGACGGAGGTCCCGTACCGGTCCACCGCCTCGTGCACGGCCGCGTTGACCGCCGGATGGCCGGACAGGCCGAGGTAGTTGTAGCTGCCGAAGGACAGGTACGGGCGGCCGCCGATCACGGTGGTGTCGGTGATGGTGCCCTCGTGGACCCGGAAGTACGGGTACCCGGCCGGGCTGCCCGTGACCGCGTCCAGCCGCTCCTCGAAGCGGGCCACCTCGGGGAACTCGTCGACCCGTGCGGAGTCGGGGCTCCACTGCGGCGGTCCGCCCAGAAGTATCGTTTCCGCAGCCCTCGCGGGGACCGCCGGGAGCACCGGCGCGTCCCGGTCCCCCTCTCCGGCCGCGACGGCGATCAGCCGGCCGATGGTGAGGCCCGGCGTGAACAGCTCCTCGGCACGGAAGCCCGGGATCCGCTTGCCGATGCTGACCTCCAGTTCCTGGAGCATGAGGGAGTCGAAGCCGAGGTCGGTGACCAGCGACATGCCCGTGGCCAGGTCGGACAGCGGGAAGACACCGGCCCGCGACACCTCCTCCAGCACGACCGTGGCGACGGACTCCGCGCCCGGGCGGGCCGCCGCGGCCACGGCCGGCCGCTCCGCCGCCCACGCGTCCCCGGGCCCGTCCGGCCCGGCCGCCTCGCGGGCCGCCTCGTCCACGGCCCAGTGCCGGCGCGGGGCGAGCGGGCTCGGCGGCAGCGTGCACGGCGCTCCCCGCGGCCCGGGCACCGCGGGCCGCTCCGCCCCGGGGTCCTGCGTACGCCCCGCCTCCACCCCGGCGGCGGCCTCCGTCAGCCGCGCCACGGCGTCGGCGGCGTCCTCCACCACCACGGTCAGGCGTTCCCCGAGCGGAGCCCGGCGGGCCAGGGTGTCCGCCACCGCGGCCGGCTCCGGCCGGTCCTCGGCGATCACCGCGGCCAGCTCCCGGGCGTGCCGGGCCAGCCCCGCCCGGTCGCGGGCGGTGAGCACCAGCACGTGCGGCCCCTCCCCCCGCGCGGCGGGCACGGCCGGGCCGGGGGCCTGCTCCACCACCATGTGGACGCCGGTACCGCCGAAGCCGAAGGCGCTCACCCCGGCCCGCCGCGGCCCGCCCGTCTCCGGCCAGCGGACCGGAGCCGTCGGGACGGTCAGCCGCGCGGAGTCCAGCAGGGCGGCGTCGGCCGCCTCGAACTCCGGCTGGGGCGGGATCACTCCCCGGTGCACGGCGAGCACCGACTTGACGAGCCCCGCCATGCCGGCGGAGTTCAGCGAGTGGCCGACCACCGCCTTCACCGCCCCGAGACGGGCCGGGCGGGCGTCCGGGCCGCGCAGCTCGCGCAGGACGTCGAGCTCGACGGGGTCGCCGACCGTGGTGCCGGTGCCGTGCGCCTCCAGGTAGTCCACCGCGCCCGGTGCCAGGCCGGCGTCCCGGTAGGCGCGGCGCAGGGCGCGCAGCTGACCGGCGGCCTGGGGGTGCATCCCGCCCTGCACGGTCCCGTCGTTGGCCGTGCCGATGCCCCGGATCACCGCGTACACGCGGTCGCCGGCGGCCAGGGCGTCGGACAGGGGCCGCAGCACCAGGATCCCGGCGCCCTCCCCGAGGACGAACCCGTCGGCCTTCGCCCCGAAGGGCAGGCAGCGGCCGCTGCGCGAGATCGCCCCGATCCGGCACAGGCCCACCAGCAGGTCGGGGGTCAGCACCAGCTGGGCGCCGCCCGCCAGCGCGATGCGGGTGCGGCCGGCGCGCAGCGCGTACACGGCGTTGGCCACGGCCATGAGGCCGCCGGAGCAGGCGGAGTCCAGGGCGTAGCTCTCGCCGTGCAGGTCGAAGACCGAGCTGATGGTGTTCGGCCCCATGTTGAGCAGGAGCCCGGCGGCGGAGGTGCCGTGCAGGCCGTCGACCGCGCGGACCGTCTCCTGCCAGCGCGGGTCGGCCGCCCGCGCCCCGAACTCGCCGCCGGCCAGCTGGCGCATGCGCAGCCGCATGGTGCTGAGCTGGCGGTAGCCGCTTTCGGTGAGGGCGGTGATGACCGAGGTCTCCTCGCGGTCGAAGCCGTCGACCTCCCACCCCGCGTCCTGGACCGCCTCGCGGGCGAGGTCGATCAGCAGCCGGTGCTGGGGGTCCATGGCCCTGGCCCGGCGCGGCGGGATGCCGTAGTGCGCGGCGTCGAACCGGTCCACGTCCGGCAGCAGGGCCATGGTGTCGGTGTAGGCGGCGGAGGTGTCGCGGAAGTCGTCGCTGAGGAAGGCGGCGGCGCGCCACCGCGAGTCGGGTATGCGGGAGAACTGCGGCTGCGGGTCCGTCAGGAGCCGCCAGTACTGGTTGACGTCGCGGGCGCCGGGGAACCGGCACGCCATGCCGACGACGGCGACGGCGACGTCGTCGCGCGTCACCGGGGCGGCTGGGGCCGCAAAGGGCCGGTCCGGCGGGTTCGGCGGGGTCATCGGCCGGCTGCCAGGCGCTCGCGCCACCACGCCACGGTCGCCTTGACCTGCTCGTCGACCGGGGTGGCTCGGACACCGAACGCGGTCTCCCAGGCGCTCGCGTCGACGACGAAGGGGCGGTCGAACTGGTAGCGGATCTCCTTGAGTTCGCGCAGCAGCGGGGAGAACAGTCCGCCGACGGCCAGGACGGCGGGGGGCAGAGCGCGGACCGCGACCGGTCCGGTGCCCGCCTCGTCGGCCAGCCGGCGGGTCATCTCGCGGACGGAGAGCGCCGGTCCGGTCGGCGCGTGCCAGGCCCGGCCCCAGGCGCGCTCGTCGCCCGCGGCCTCGGCCAGGGCCCGGGCCACGTCGGGGAGGTAGGTCCAGCTGTGCGGGGCGTCCGGGTCGCCGAGGGTGGAGACCGGCTTGCCGCGCAGCAGCGGGGGCAGCACGCGGGCGGCCAGGTGCCCGCCGTCGGTGACGCCGGGTCCGAAGAAGTCCGAGGCCCGCACCTCGACGGCCTTGAGGCGGCCCTGTTCGTGCAGGGCGCGCGCCCGCTCCCAGACGGCCGCGCGGACCCGCCCCTTGGGGCCGGTCGCCGCGAGCGGCAGGTCCTCCGTCATGGGGACGTCCACGGGGCCGTACCCGTAGAGGTTGCCGAGCATGACCAGGACGGCACCGGTGGCCTCGGCGGCCGTGCACAACGACGCGGCCAGCGCGGGCCATTCGGCGGCCCAGCGGTGGTAGGGCGGGGACGCGCAGTTGTAGAGGGCGACGGCGTCCCGCGCGACCTCGGTCAGCCGGCCGCTGTCGCGGGCGTCCAGTGCGACGTGCTCGATGCCGGGCTCCGGGGCCCGGCCCGAGGCGGTGACGACCTTGACTGAGTGGCCCCGTTCGGCGAGCAGCCGAGCGGTGGCGGCCCCGGCGGGCCCGAAACCTATGACGACATGAGAGTTCACGTACGCACAGTAGCGCGGGGGGTACCGGTCCCCGGTAAGGCACCCTCGGGTCGCACCGGCCCGTTTGGCTGGAAGACGCCCGGTGGTTTGCGCCGGTCAGGAGGGCTTTGCGCAGTGGAACGGCCGCCGGGCGGCGGGCGGGGCACGGCGGACGGATCAGGATTCGAGAAGCGCCGGACCCCGGACCCCGCATAGCGTGGCTGCCGTACGGGTGCGGTGGTCACGCCGCACGGCCCGGAGCGAGCGATGGAGACACGAAGAGCATGGCCAAGAGGACGGACACGGGGTCGCCCGCGCCCCACATCGCCGACAGCCACGGTCTGATCCGCGTGCACGGCGCGCGCGTGAACAACCTGAAGGACGTCGCGATCGAGATCCCCAAGCGCCGGCTGACGGTGTTCACGGGCGTCTCCGGGTCGGGGAAGAGCTCACTGGTGTTCGACACGATCGCCGCCGAGTCCCAGCGGATGATCAACGAGACCTACAGCGCCTTCGTCCAGGGCTTCATGCCCACGCAGGCACGGCCCGACGCCGACGTGCTCGAAGGGCTGACGACGGCGATCATCGTCGACCAGCAGCGGATGGGCGCCGACCCCCGCTCCACGGTCGGCACCGCGACCGACGCCAACGCGATGCTGCGCATCCTCTTCAGCCGTCTCGGCGACCCGCACGTCGGCCCGCCCGCCGCGTACGCCTTCAACGTGCCCTCCGTGAGGGCGAGCGGGGCGATCACCGTCGAGAAGGGCGCCAAGAAGACGGTGAGGGCGACCTTCAACCGCACCGGCGGCATGTGCCCGCGCTGCGAGGGCCGCGGCAGCGTCTCCGACATCGACCTCACCCAGCTCTACGACGACTCCAAGTCCCTCAACGAGGGCGCCCTCACCATCCCCGGCTACAGCATGGACGGCTGGTACGGGCGGATCTTCGGCGGCTGCGGCTTCTTCGACCCGGACAAGCCGATCCGGGAGTTCACCAAGAGGGAACTGGCCGACCTCCTCCACAAGGAGCCGACCAAGATCAAGGTCGACGGCGTCAACCTCACCTACGAGGGACTGATCCCGAAGATCCAGAAGTCGATGCTGTCCAAGGACCTCGACGCGCTCCAGCCGCACATCCGGGCGTTCGTGGAACGGGCCACGACCTTCGCCACCTGTCCCGAGTGCGCAGGGACCCGGCTCACCGCGGAGGCCCGCTCCTCGAAGATCGGCGGGATCAGCATCGCGGACGCCTGTGCGATGCAGATCAGCGACCTGGCCGCATGGGTGCGCGGCCTGGAGGAGCCCTCGGTGGCGCCGCTGCTGGACAAGCTCCGGCACACCCTGGACTCCTTCGTGGAGATCGGCCTGGGCTACCTCGCGCTCGACCGCCCGGCGGGCACGCTCTCCGGCGGCGAGGCGCAGCGCGTCAAGATGGTCCGCCACCTGGGCTCGGCGCTCACCGACGTCACCTACGTCTTCGACGAGCCGACCACGGGTCTGCACCCCCACGACATCCAGCGGATGAACGGCCTGCTGCTGCGGCTGCGCGACAAGGGCAACACGGTGCTGGTCGTGGAGCACAAGCCGCAGACGATCGCGATCGCCGACCACGTCGTCGACCTCGGCCCCGGGGCGGGCACCGCGGGCGGCACGGTCTGCTTCGAGGGCACGGTGGAGGGGCTGCGGGCCTCCGGCACGGTCACCGGCCGTCACCTGGGCGACCGCACCGGCCTGAAGAAGACCGTACGGACTCCCTCGGGCGCCCTGGAGATCCGCGGGGCGGACGCGCACAACCTGCGGGCGGTCGACGTGGACGTCCCGCTCGGGGTGCTGGTGGTGGTCACCGGGGTCGCCGGCTCCGGCAAGAGCTCGCTGGTGCACGGCTCGATCCCGGCGGAGGAGGGCGTGGTCTCCGTCGGCCAGGGCCCGATCCGCGGCTCGCGCCGCAGCAACCCGGCGACGTACACGGGGCTGCTCGACCCGATCCGTTCGGCGTTCGCCAAGGCCAACGGGGTGAAGCCGGCCCTGTTCAGCGCCAATTCCGAGGGCGCCTGCCCAACCTGCAACGGGGCCGGCGTGGTCTTCACGGACCTCGGGATGATGGCGGGCGTCTCCTCCACCTGCGAGGACTGCGAGGGCAAGCGCTACCAGGCGTCGGTGCTGGACTACCGGTTCGGGGGCCGCGACATCAGCGAGGTGCTGGCGATGCCGGTGCGGGAGGCGCAGGAGTTCTTCGGTTCCGGCGAGGCCCGCGTCCCGGCCGCGCACCGCGTCCTGGACCGGCTCGCCGACGTCGGGCTGGGCTACCTCACCCTCGGCCAGCCGCTCACCACGCTGTCGGGCGGCGAGCGGCAGCGGCTGAAGCTGGCCACGCACATGGCGGACAAGGGCGGGGTCTACGTCCTGGACGAGCCGACGACGGGCCTGCACCTGGCGGACGTGGAGCAGCTGCTCGGGCTGCTGGACCGGCTGGTCGACTCCGGCAAGTCCGTGATCGTCGTCGAGCACCACCCGGCGGTCATGGCGCACGCGGACTGGATCATCGACCTCGGGCCGGGTGCCGGGCACGACGGCGGCCGGATCGTGTTCGAGGGCACGCCGGCCGACCTCGTCGCCGACGGCTCCACGCTCACCGCCGAGCACCTCGCGGCGTACGCCGGCGTCTGAGCGGCTCCCCCGGCGGCGCTTCCCGGACGGAACGCGGGCCGTCCGGGCACCGGTATCCCCACACCGGAGGCCGGACGGCCCGTGCTGTGCGAACGGAGACGGCACGCGCTCGCGTCGCCCGGTCCGTACCCCCACGGTGGGACCGTGCTCCGGTCGGCGTGCCGCCGGCCGTCGTCCGGCTCCGTCGCACCACCAGTCTGTGGCCGTCCGACTCCCCTGGGCGCACTTTCTGACGCGCCCTTTGCACAAGGAGACCGATCTTTGACGCGGGCCTGACGTTCCCGTTCCGGTTCGGTGGGGCTACTGCCAGTCGTCCCAGGGCGGGTCCTCGTCCAGGTCGAACGGCGGTTCGTCCTCGTGGGAGAGCGGGGGTTCCGCTTCGCCGGCGGGCGGGGCCCCGTGGGACGTGGTGGCCGTGGTCCCCGTGGCGGACGTGGTGGCGGTGGCGGCCTTGGTCGCGGTGAAGTCGGCCAGGGCCTCGATGACGCCCTCGCCGTACTTGGCGAGCTTGGCCTCGCCGACTCCTCCCACCCCGGACAGCTCCTCCACCGTGCCGGGCAGCAGCGTCGCGATCTCCCGCAGCGTGGCGTCGTGGAAGACGACGTACGCCGGGACGCCCTGCTCGCGGGCCGTCGCGGCCCGCCAGGCGCGCAGGGCGTCGAAGACCGGCACGGCCTCGGCGGGCAGGTCGACCGGGACCCGGGCGCTCTTGCCGGAGCGCGACCCGGAGTCCTTCTTCCGGGAGGCGGCCGGGGTCTTCTCCTTGCGCATCTGGACGGTGCGGCGCCCGCCCAGCACCTCGCCGCTCGCCTCCGTCAGCACGAGGGTGCCGTAGTCGCCCTCCACCGCCAGCAGTCCCAGCGCCAGCAGCTGGCGGACGACCCCGCGCCACTCGGCGGTGCTCAGGTCGGCGCCGACGCCGAACACCGACAGGGCGTCGTGGTCGAACTGGATGACCTTGGCGGTCTTCTTGCCCTGGAGGATGTCGATGATCTGCCCGGCACCGAACTTCTGGCGCCGCTCCCGCGCGAGGCGCCACACCGTGGACAGCAGCTTCTGCGCGGCGACCGTCCCGTCCCAGGACTCGGCGGGCGTCAGGCAGGTGTCGCAGTTGCCGCAGGGCTCGCCGGACTGCCCGAAGTACGCGAGCAGCCGGACCCGCCGGCAGTCGACGGTCTCGCACAGCGCCAGCATGGCGTCCAGGTGCGCGGCCAGGGAGCGGCGGTGGTTCTCGTCGCCCTCGGAGCCGTCGATGAGCTTGCGCTGCTGGACCACGTCCTGGAGGCCGTACGCGAGCCAGGCGGTGGCCGGCTCGCCGTCGCGGCCGGCGCGGCCGGTCTCCTGGTAGTAGCCCTCGACGGACTTGGGCAGGTCCAGGTGGGCCACGAAGCGGACGTCGGGCTTGTCGATGCCCATGCCGAAGGCGATCGTGGCCACCACCACGACGCCGTCCTCGCGCAGGAAGCGCGCCTGGTTCGCGGCGCGCGTGCGGGCGTCCATCCCGGCGTGGTAGGCCACGGCGTCGATGCCCTGCTCGACCAGGAAGGCCGCCGTCTTCTCCACCGAGGACCGCGACAGGCAGTAGACGACGCCGGCGTCCCCGTCGTGCTCGGCCCGGATCAGCTCCAGCAACTGTGCCAGCGGCTTGTCCTTGGCGACGATGCGGTACTGGATGTTCGGCCGGTCGAAGCTGGCGACGAAGTGCCGGGCGTCCTCCAGGCCCAGCCGTTTCGCGATCTCGGCGTGGGTGGTCTCGGTGGCGGTCGCGGTCAGGGCGATCCGCGGCACCTTCGGCCACCGCTCGTGCAGCATCGACAGGGCCAGGTAGTCCGGGCGGAAGTCGTGGCCCCACTGAGCGACGCAGTGCGCCTCGTCGATCGCGAACAGGGACACCTTGCCGCGGTCGAGCAGCCGCTGGGTGCCCTCGGTGCGCAGCCGCTCGGGGGCCAGGTAGAGCAGGTCCAGTCCGTCGGCGAGGAAGGCCTGCTCGACGGCCTGCCGCTCGTACGGGTCCTGGGTGGAGTTGAGGAACCCGGCCCGCACCCCGAGGGCGGTGAGCGCGTCCACCTGGTCCTGCATCAGCGCGATCAGCGGCGAGATGACGATGCCGGTGCCCTCTCTGACGAGCGCCGGGATCTGGTAGCAGAGCGACTTGCCGCCGCCGGTCGGCATCAGCACGAGGGCGTCGCCGCCCCCGGCGACCTGCTCGATGATCTGCTCCTGCTCGCCGCGGAAGGAGCTGTAGCCGAACACGCGGTGGAGTACCTGCAGGGAGTCCGAGATCTCGGGGGAAGCGTCCGAAAGAGCCATTCGAGAAGCCTAGCGGCCCCCGCCGACACCCCGTCCCGCCTGTGGACGGCCGGCGGCGGCACCCAGCCGCCACAGCGGCGCGGCCCGGCGGTCGCCCAGCGCGGCGAACAGGCGCCGGGCCTCCCCGGGGCCCAGGTCCAGCTCCTCGGTGATCCGGCGGGTGGTGGCGTACGCGATCCCCCGCGCCAGCGTCTCCCGCTCCCAGGCGGCGAAGCGGGCCAGGACGGCGGCGGGGTCCCGGTCCGGGCGCGGTGCGGGCGGGCCGGCGGGCAGGGCCGCGGCGCGGCGGCGTTCGCGTTCGATCTCCGAGAAGCCGCACACCGCGCGGGAGGCCTCCTCGGCCTCCGCCAGTGCGCCGGTGCCGGCCAGGGCGCGGGCGAGGGGGCTGAGGGAGAGGACCCGGTCCAGGGTGAGCCGGTGGACGGCGGCGGCCGAGGCGTCCAGGTGCACCGGCCGCGGGGCGTCCCGGGTGCCGCAGACCCCGCGCACCCCGCGGGCGGCGGCCACCAGCAGGGCGCTGGCCTCGGAGGGGTGCCAGTCGAAGACCCCGGCCACGACCGCGGTGTGCCCGGCGGTGAGGGTGAGGGCTGGTGCGCCGAGCCGGGGCAGCAGGTCGGGCGGGGGCACCTCGTTGTCGAGGCCGGGCCCGGCCACGTACACGCCGGTCGGCAGTCCCGTGGCCGCGCAGGCGGCGACGGCGAGGGCGTCGCCGAGCGGGCTGCGCAGGGTGGGCTCGTCGCCCCGGGCCACGATGTCGCCGCCCACGTCGACGAGGTCGATCCGCTCGGCGCGGCACCAGCGGGCGGCCGCCGCGATCTGGCGGGCGAGGCCGAGGGCGCCGCCGTAGGGGTCCAGCAGTCCCAGCCGCGGCCGCAGTTCGCCGGACAGCCGCGGCAGCAGGGAGCCGGCCGGGGCGACGGGCCGGGTCCCGGGGGTGACCAGGACGAGGTCCGGTGCGGCGGTCTCGGTGCCGTGGAAGTCGCCGGCGCTCCGGGGGCCCGGGACGGGGTCGACGACCAGCCGCTCCCAGGCGTAGGTCAGGACGAGGGCCGGGGTGTCCGCGCCGTGCAGGGCGGCGTGGACCATGGCGGCCGTGATGGCGTCGCCGCCGCCCCCGGCGGCGACGAGAAGTCTCCGTGTGTTCTCCATGGCGGCCACGGATACACCGCCCCCGGGGCGGAATCCCACCTTCCGCAAAAAGTACATATGAAGCTCTACACGCCGAAAGGCGGTTCATGGGAATTGCACTGCTGAAAACGGCCCCGGCGCGAACCTAAGGTGACGCCTGGTCACGAAGAGTGACGCCCTCTTTTGCCGAGAGAGAGTCGATTCCCCTGATGAACGCGCCTGTTCTGCTGCCGAGCCCGTCGTTCCCGGTCCCCTCCGCCGACACCGATCCGGAAACCCCCTACGAGCAGTACGTGTACGCCTACCCGCACCAGAAGGCGTACCGCCTCCTGGAGGACGGTCCGCTGCTCAGCGACCTGTGGTCGAGGGAGCGCCTCGACGCGCTCTCCCTCTACGCGCACATCCCCTTCTGCGAGATGCGCTGCGGCTTCTGCAACCTCTTCACCCGCACCGGCGCCCCCGAGGAGGTCACCGGCGCCTTCCTCGCCACCCTGGAGCGGCAGGCGCGCGTCACCCGCGAGGCGCTGGAGGCCAAGGGCGAGCCGATCCGCTTCACCCTCGCCGCGTTCGGCGGCGGCACCCCGACCTACCTGACCGCCGAGGAGCTCACCCGCCTCTGCGACATCAGCGAGAACATCATGGGAGCCGACCTCAAGGCGGCCTCCTGGTCGGTGGAGACCTCCCCCGCGACCGCGACCGCCGACCGGATCGCCGTACTCGCCGAGCGCGGCGCGACCCGGCTGAGCATCGGCGTCCAGAGCTTCCTCGACGAGGAGGCGCGCGCCGCGGTGCGGCCGCAGAAGCGCGCGGAGGTCGAGGCCTCGCTCGCCCGCCTCAAGGAGGCCGGGTTCCCGATCCTCAACATCGACCTCATCTACGGGATCGACGGCCAGACCGAGCGCACCTTCCGGGTCTCCCTGGACGCCGCCCTCGCCTGGGAGCCGGAGGAGATCTACCTCTACCCGCTGTACGTGCGCCCGCTGACCGGTCTGAGCACCCGCCACGCCAAGACGCTCCAGGACTGGAACGACCAGCGGCTGCGGCTCTACCGCTACGGCCGCGACCACCTCCTGTCCGCGGGCTACGAGCAGACCTCCATGCGGGTCTTCCGGCGGACCGGCACCGCCGCCGTGGAGGACACCGACGGCAGCGGCATCAGCGAGTACAACCAGCAGGCCGGCATGGTCGGGCTGGGCGTCGGCGCCCGCTCGTTCACCACCGACCTGCACTACACCACCGACTACGCCGTCGCGGTGCCCGAGGTGCGGCGGATCATCGACGACTACGTCGCCACCCCGACCGAACGGTTCCGGCGCGCCCAGTGGGCGTTCCGCATGGACGACGCCGAGCGCCGCCGGATGTACGTGCTCCAGCACCTGCTGGAGTCCACGGGCATGCGCGCCGACGCCTACCGGCAGCGGTTCACCACGCGCTTCGAGGACGACTTCGGGCCCCAGCTCGACTTCCTGCTGAAGCGGAACTGGCTGCGGGAGAGCGGCGGCACGCTGGGGCTGACCCCGGACGGCATGGCCTGGGCCGACGCGATAGGCCCGATGTTCTTCTCCGACCGCGTCCGCGCGGACATGACCGCCTACCAGGACCGGTAGACGGCCGCTACGGCCGGATGCGGCGCCGCTCCGGGACGGATACGAGGACCAGCCCGAACAGCATCAGCGCCGCTCCGGCCGCCGCCGTCGGACCGGGCCGCTCGCCCAGCACCGCGACCCCGAGCACCGCCGCCACCAGTGGCTCGGTCAGGCTCAGCGTCCCCGTCGTGGCGGCGCTGAGCCGGCCGACGCCGCGCGTGAACAGCAGGTAGCCGAGCGCGGTCGTGCCGAGGCCCAGCCAGCCGATCAGCGCGAGCGCCCGGCCCGTGGCCAGCCCCTCGGGTGCCACCAGCAGGAACGGCGAGACCAGCAGCCCCGCGCACAGCACGCTCACCGGGGCCGCCGCGGCGAGGTCCGCGCCGTGGGCGGCCAGCTGCTTCGACGCGGCGATGTACACGCCGAAGCTCGCCCCGGACACCACCGCGAAGACCAGCCCGAGCAGGTCGGCCCGGGCCCCGCTGCCGGGCAGCAGCAACAGGGCGATGCCGGCCACGGCGCAGCCCGTCCCCCACAGCCAGCGGCGGGTGAGCCGCTCCCCGGCGAGCCACCGGGCGCTCAGCCCGCCCACCACGGGCACGGTCCCGAAGGCGACGGCCGTCGCCAGGGCCGCTCCGCCGCGCTGCACCGCCTGGAGGAAGCAGACCTGGAAGGCGGCCGTCACCAGCACGCTCAGGACGAGCCACCGGCCCGCTCCGGGCTTGCCCAGGGTGCGCAGCCCCGCCGGGCGGACCGTCAGCAGGCTGAGCACGAGCCCGCCGAGCAGCATCCGGCAGGCCCCGAGCGACACCGGGTGCACGCCGGTGTCCGCCCACAGCTGGGCGGGCCCCACCGTCCCCCACAGCACCGCCGCCGCCAGTACGGACGCCACCGCTCCCACGGCTTCCCCTTTCGCCACTTACGGAACGTGGCGAACGTATCCGGCGGGAGCCCCCGGACCCACTGGGGAAAACCATGGGATTCCGGCCGTCCGCGGGACCCGGTCCGTGGCTTCGCACAAAGGCGCCGCCCGCGCGGGACAGCGGGAGATCAGCCCTTCCGCACCACGCTCGACTTCAGCTGCATGGCGCCGAAGCCGTCGATCTTGCAGTCGATGTCGTGGCCGTCGACTCCGTCGACGAGGCGGATGTTGCGGACCTTGGTGCCCGCCTTGATCCCGGTCGGGTGGCCCTTGACCTTCAGGCCCTTCACCACGGTGACGGTGTCCCCGTCGGCGAGCACGTTGCCGACCGAGTCCTTGACCACCCGCTCCTGGGGGGCGTCGCCGTCCTCGCCGGCCGCGGGAGGCCATTCGTGCCCGCATTCGGGGCAGACCAGCAGGGCGCCCATCTCGTACGCGTACGGGCCGGAGCATTCGGGACAGGGGGGAAGCACGTTCTCGGTCACCGCGGCAGTCTAGGCAGGAAACGCGCGGTGCCCCGCCGACGGCTGTCGGCGGGGCACCGGGTCGGGCGATGCGCGGGATCAGACCTGCGGGACCGGGTAGGTCGGGTACTCCACCCCGGAGACGTGCTGGACGACGCGGATCACCTGGCACGAGTAGCCGAACTCGTTGTCGTACCAGAGGTAGAGGATCGCGTTGTCGCCGTCGACCTTGGTGGCGCCGGCGTCGACGATGGAGGCGTGGCGCGAGCCCACGAAGTCCATGGAGACGGCGTCGGGCGCGGTGGTGAAGTCGATCTGGCGCTTGAGCGGCGAGTGCAGCGACACGCCGCGCAGGTACTCCAGGACCTCTTCGCGGGTCGTCTCGCGGCCCAGGCGCAGGCTCAGGATGGCGATCGAGACGTCCGGGACGGGGACGCGGATCGAGCTGCCGGTGATCGGGGCCTTGAGGTCGGGCAGCGCCTTGGCGACGGCGGAGGCGGCGCCGGTCTCGGTGATGACCATGTTGAGCGGCGCGGAGCGGCCGCGGCGGTCGGCCTTGTGGTAGTTGTCCAGCAGGTTCTGGTCGTTCGTGAACGAGTGGACGGTCTCCACGTGGCCGCGGAGCACACCGTACTCGTCGTCCATCGCCTTCAGCGGCGGGACGATCGCGTTGGTGGTGCAGGAGGCGCAGGACAGGACGCGCTCGTCCGGCTTGATGGTGTCGTGGTTGACGCCGTGGACGATGTTCGGGACGTCGCCCTTGCCGGGGGCCGTCAGGACGACCTTGTCGATGCCCGGGCGCAGGTGCTTGGAGAGGCCCTCGCGGTCGCGCCACTTGCCCGTGTTGTCGATGAGGATGGCGTCGTTGATGCCGTACTCGGTGTAGTCGATCTCGGACGGGTCGTTCGCGTAGATCACCTTGATGGTGTTGCCGTTCGCGACGATCGTGCCCGCGGCCTCGTCCACCGTGATGGTGCCCTGGAACTGGCCGTGGATGGAGTCGCGGCGCAGCAGCGAGGCGCGCTTGACGAGGTCGGCGTCACCGCCGCCGCGCACGACGATGGCGCGCAGGCGCAGGCCGTTGCCGGAGCCGGCCTTCTCGATGAGCAGGCGGGCGACGAGGCGGCCGATGCGGCCGAAGCCGTAGAGGACGACGTCGCGTCCCTCGCGGCGCTCGATCTTGTTCTCGCCGGTGGCGCCGACGACGGCCTCGGCGGTGAAGGCCTCGACCGACAGACCGCGGTCGTCGGTCTTGTAGGTGGCGGCGAGCATGCCGATGTCGATCTGGGACGGGCCCAGGTCGAGGGCGGTGAGGGCCTGGAGGAACGGCATCGTCTCGGTGACCGACAGCTCCTCGCCGTCGATCTGCCGGGCGAAGCGGTGGGCCTTGAGAATGCTCACGACCGACTTGTTCACCAGGGAGCGGCTGTGGAGCAGGATCGTGACGTCCCGTTCCCGGTGCAGCTTCCCGATGAGGGGGATCATCGACTCCGCGATCTCCTCGCGGGTCTTCCAGTTGGCGAACGAGTCCTCGTTGACAGTCACAGACGTTATCTTTCGAGCTAGGCGGCGCTCATATGCTAACCCGCCGCCGGATCGTTCCTTCAAGGGGGACCGCCTGAGCGTCGCCGGCGCCGGACGCACCGGGCCTGAGCTGCGGCCTCCTCGTTTCAGTCGAGCACCGGCCGGGCCTCCGGGTGGGCGTCCCACCACTTCCGGTGGAAGTCGTTGTTGTCCACGTTCGCCAGGTACGCGGCGACCGCCGCGCGGAAGAGCAGCTCGGCCTGCCGCGCCGGGACCGCCGAGCGGTTCCAGGCGAGGCGGATGCGGCCGGTGACCGGCGTGCCGGCCAGGGGGCGCATCACGGTCCCGGCGACGGGCGGGGCCGTGGGCTGGCAGAGGGCGATGGCGCGGCCCGCGGCGATCAGGTCGTGCCGCATCTGGCGGTCGGTGATCCGGTGGCGCAGCGAGGGGGTGAAGCCCGCCTTCGCGCAGGCCTCGACCAGGGCCTCGGGGCCTCCGTCGTCGTCCTCCACCAGGGTCATCCACTGCTCTCCCGCCAGCTCGGCCAGGTCGAGGGTCGCGCGTCCCGCGAGGCGGTGCCCCGAGGACATCCGGATGCAGAACGGCTCCTGGGGCACCACCGTGCGGGCGGTGACCCCCCGGGGCAGCGGAACCTCGTAGTCGTTCACCTCGCCGTACACGATCACGTCGTACTGGCCGGCGCCGAGCATCCGCACCAGGGCCGTGACGGAGTCCTCCAGGTCCACGGTGACCTCCCGCCCGGACAGGGCCTGGTCGGTCCGGGCGAGCAGGCCGTCCAGGAGCACCAGCAGGATGCAGCCGAGCCTGAGCGGGGCGTCGGCCGCCAGCGCGCGGGCCTCGGCGCCCAGGGCGGCCATCTCGCCCAGCACCCGGCGCGCCCTGGCCAGCACGAAGTGGCCGAGGGCGGTGGGCTCCACGCCGTGGCGGCCCCGGGCGAAGAGCTCCCCGCCGGTGACCGCCTCGATCCGGCGCAGCTGGGCGGAGAGCGCCGGCTGCGAGATCCCCAGCCGCCTGGCCGCCTCCCCCAGACTGCCCGCTTCCGCGATCCGGCAGACGGCTTGCAGATGCCTCAACTCCAGCTGCATCCGGGCAGCTTACGAAGCGGCACGGCAGCGCACCATAACCCGCGCCTTATGCCCGCAGGGATGTCCCAATCTCGCCATGTCCACGCCCATACTCGGCGACGCGTACCGCCACCCACCCCCCACACACGATCGGAGTGGACTCGTGCAGCCCACCAGATGGACGGCGTCCGTGGCAGCCCTCGCGCTGACCGCGAGCCTCGCCGGCGCGCTGGCCGGCACCGCGTCGGCCGCGCAGCCGGATCCCGTACCACCCCGTCAGTCCAAGGCCGAGCGGGCCGTGGCCGCCGCGGACGCGGCCGTCCGCAGCGGCCTCGACACCCTGGTCAACTCCCCCCGCCAGCAGTACGAACGGCGCCTGGTCACCCCCTGGGTGAAGGACCTGTACTCCGTCGCGTACGAGCGCAGCTACCGGGGCCTGCCGGTCGTCGGCGGCGACGCGGTCGTCCTCGCGGACGGCGAGGGCCGGGTCCGCGCCCTCCAGTCGGCCTCCTCGACCGTGATCGACGTGGCGACCACCCCGGACGTCGACGCGAAGGCGGCCGAGGCCTCCTCGCGGCGCGAGCTGGAGAAGGTGGACAAGGTCGAGAGCAGCCGGCTCGTGGTCCGGCTCAAGGACGACAAGCCCGTACTGGCCTGGGAGACCGTGCTCACCGGCCGCACCCGCACGGCGCCCAGCCGGCTGCACGTCTTCGTGGACGCCCGCACCGGGAAGGTCGTCGACCGCTACGACGAGGTCGTGGCCGGCACCGGCAACAGCAAGTGGAACGGCCCCAACCCGCTGACGATCGACACCACCGCCTCCGGTGGCACGTACTCCCTGCGCGACCCGAACCGCCCGGGTCTGAGCTGCGCGGACTACAGCACCGGAACCGTCTTCAGCAAGTCCTCCGACTCCTGGGGCACCGGCAACCCGACCTCCAAGGAGACCGGGTGCACGGACCTGATGTTCGCCGCGCAGAAGCAGTGGGACATGCTCTCCCAGTGGCTCGGCCGCAACGGCGTCAGCGGCAACGGGCGCAGCTTCCCGGGCAAGGTCGGCCTGAGCGACCTCAACGCCTACTGGGACGGCAGCTCGGTCACCATCGGCCGCAACAGCGCCAACGAGTGGATCGCGGGCGTGGACGTGGTGGCCCACGAGTACGGGCACGCCATCGACTCCAACACCCCCGGCGGCACCAGCGGCCAGGAGGCCGGCCTGGGCGAGGCGACCGGCGACATCTTCGGCGCGCTGACCGAGGCGTACATCAACGAACCGGCCCCGTACGACACCCCCGACTACACGGTCGGCGAGGTCATCAACCTCCAGGGCCGCGGCCCGATCCGCAACATGTACGACCCGCCGGCGGTCAACAACGACCCGGCCTGCTACAGCTCCGCGATCCCCGGCACCGAGGTGCACAAGGCCGCCGGGCCGCTCAACCACTGGTTCTACCTGCTGGCCGAGGGCACCAGCCCGGGCGGCGGCAAGCCCAACAGCAGCACCTGCAACCAGACCACGCTGACCGGTGTCGGCGTACAGAACGCCGGCAAGATCTTCTACGGCGGCATGCTCCTCAAGACCAGCAGCATGTCGTACAAGAAGTACCGGACGGCCACGCTCGGCTCGGCCAAGTCCCTCGACGCCACCTGCAACCTGTTCAACCGCACCAAGGCCGCCTGGGACGCCATCAGCGTGCCCGCCCAGAGCGGTGACCCGACCTGCACCCCGAGCGGCCAGAACGACTTCTCGCTCTCCCTGAACCCGGCGTCCGGCACCGTCCAGCAGGGCGGCTCCGTCACCACCACCGTGGCCACCAGCACCACCAGCGGGTCCGCCCAGCAGGTGACGCTCACCGCGACGGGCCTGCCCGCCGGGGTCACCGCCTCCTTCAACCCGGCCACCGTGCAGTCCGGGCAGTCCTCGACGCTGACCCTCTCCGCCTCCTCCAACGCGGCGCCGGGGGCCTCCACCGTCACCGTCAAGGGCCAGGGCGCGTCCCTCGCGCACACCGTCGACTACGCCCTCACCGTGGGCGGCACCCAGCCCGACCCGACCGCGCCCGACATCAGCGTCGCCAACGTCCAGGCACACCTGGCCCAGCTCGGCACGATCGCCTCGCAGAACGGCGGCAACCGCCGGGCCGGCAGCGCCGGGTACACCCAGTCCCTCGCGTACGTGAAGGGCAAGCTCCAGGCCGCCGGCTACACCGTCACCGAGCAGGCCTGCACCTCCTGCACCTACCCGTCCAACAACCTGATCGCCGACTGGCCGGGCGGGCCCGCCGACAAGACCGTGATGTTCGGCGCCCACCTCGACGGCGTCTCGGCCGGACCGGGCATCAACGACAACGGCTCGGGCTCGGCGACCCTGCTGGAGAACGCCCTCGTCCTGGCGCAGAAGAACCCGACGATGACCCAGCACGTGCGGTTCGCCTGGTGGACCGACGAGGAGCAGGGCCTCAACGGCTCGAAGTTCTACGTCAACCAGCTCGGCAGCGCCCAGCGGGCGGCCATCAAGGGCTACTACAACTTCGACATGGTCGGCTCGCCCAACGGCGGCTACTTCATCAACAACGTCAACTCCACCACCGCCGCCCCGCTGAAGGCGTACTGGACCTCCCTGAACCTCGCCCCCGAGGAGAACACCGAGGGCCAGGGCCGCAGTGACGACTACTCCTTCCAGCAGGCCGGCATCCCCACCTCCGGCTACGCCGCCGGCGCCAGCGCCCGCAAGACCTCCGCGCAGGCCGCGAAGTGGGGCGGCACCGCGAACGCGGCGTACGACTCCTGCTACCACAGCGCCTGCGACACCCCGTCCAACATCAGCGCCACCGTCCTCGACCGCAGCGCCGACGGCGTCGCGTACGCCATCTGGAACACGGCCGTCGGCGGCGGCACCCCCGCCTCCGACTTCTCCATCGCCACCAGCCCGGCCGTCGGCTCCGCCAACCCCGGCGGCTCCGTCACCTCGACCGTGAACACCGCCACCGTCAGCGGCAGCGCGCAGACCGTCGCCCTGTCCGTGACCGGCGCCCCCTCCGGCGTGACCGCGACCGTCAGCCCGGCCTCGGTCCAGTCCGGCCAGTCCGCCACCCTCTCGGTGCAGGTCGCCGCGGGCACCCCGGCCGGCACCCACACCCTGACCGTCACCGGCACCGGTTCCGTCACCCACAGCACCACGTACACGCTGACCGTCGGCGGGGGCGGCGGCAGCTGCACCCCGGCCCAGGTCGTCGTCAACGGCGGCTTCGAGAGCGGCTCCGCCCCCTGGTCCACGACCTCCGGGGTGATCACCAACCAGTCCGGCCAGCTCCCGCACGGCGGCTCGTACATGGCCTGGCTGAACGGCTGGGGCAGCTCCCGCACGGACAGCGCCTCACAGTCCCTGACCGTCCCCGCCGGCTGCGCCTCCGGCCGGCTCTCCTTCTACCTGCACATCGACACCGACGAGAACGAGAGCGTCGCCTACGACACCTTCACGGTCTCGGTGGGCGGCCAGACCCTGGCGACCCTGTCCAACCTGGACGCGGGCTCCGGCTACACCCTGAAGAGCTACGACGTCTCCCAGTTCGCCGGGCAGACCGTCGTCCTGCAGTTCAAGGGGGTGGAGGACCAGTCCCTCCAGACCTCCTTCGTGGTGGACGACGTGACCCTCCAGACGAGCTGACCCGACGGCACCACCCCAGGAGCCCGGCCGGCGCCACCGGCCGGGCTCCGCGTGCGCTCAGCCGTCCTGCGCCATCACCTCGACGAGCTCCGGCAGTTCCCGCAGCAGGGCCACGGTCTGGTTCAGCAGGCGTACGGCGGCGTCGGCCCGTCCGCGCCCGATCGGCGCCGGGGCGGAGGGATCACCGGCCCGCTCCTTCAGCTCGGTGAGCAGCCCGCGGACCTCGACGGCTCCCGCGTTGACCTCGCGGATCCGGCCCTCGACGCGGAGCAGGAGGTCGGGGACGGGGAGCGGTGGGCCGGCGGGACCGCCCCCGGTCGTCCCGGCCGTCCCGGCCGCCGGGGGCCGGGCCGCGGGCACGGCGGCCCGGACCGGCACCGCAGCGGCGGGTTCCACCCGGTCCGCGCCGGCCTCGGGGTCGGTGCGCCCGGTCGCGGTCTCCGCCCCCGCCGGTTCCGGTTCCGGCGCCGGCGCCGGCGCCGAGGTTGGGCCGGCGGGGGCGGGGGCCGGGGCGGCCGGAGCGGTGGCCGGCTTGCGCGGTCGCGTACCGGTCTCCTTGGGGAACACCTCGTCCAGCCACAGCGGGGTCATCGGCCTGCCGGGCATCTGCATCCCGGACCCGCTGACGCGCAACGGCTGCCGGTCTCCGTCCTCCATCGCCGCGACGAGGGACTTCAGCAGGCCGACCGCACCCTTCCGGTTGTGCCGCAGCGCCTGGAGGACGTTGGGGACGCCCCGCCGGGCCCTTCGTACGCGTTCACCCGAATCTCCGAGGACCTCCTGACCGTCCAGGGATCCCCGGTCCGCCTCGACGATGCCGAACGAAGCCAGCCAGTGCGCGGCACGGTAGGCGACGAGCTCCTCGAACGCCTGGTCGTCGCCGTCCGCCGAGGACAGCAGGTCGCGCAGGGAACGCCCGGACAGGACGATCCCCTCACGGACCTTGCTGGTGAAGATCTGCCCGATGCGCGGGTTCCACGGCTGCGGGTAGCTCAGTGACGTCAGGGCGGACCAGGCGCGGGCCCGCTGGTTGATCTCGTCGGCCTTCAGCTGGGACGGGGGCCCCTCGCTGAGCGCGCGGCGCAGCAGGTGCCGCTTGTGGGGGTCGACCGGGAACAGCTCCTGCAGGAGGGCCATGGAGCGCAGGTCGCGCAGGTCGGCGACCGACATCTCCGGGGTGGCGTCCGGGTGCTCCCGGACCGGCGCGAACCCGGACAGCACTTCGGCGGTCTTCTCGTCCATGAGCCCGCGCGCCACGTACATGCCCAGCACACTGCGCCCCAGCGCCCGTGAGCGGTCGATCGGATCGAACTCCAGAGGGGGGTGGACGTGGTCGCGACGGTTGCTCATCTGCACGATGCGGTACAGGCGCTTCGGCGTCGGAGTGCCGACGACGAGGTGGGCGTCCACCACCGCGATGGCTTCGGCGCGTCGCGCCCTGGGGGCGTCCTTGGGGTCCAGGCCCTCCGTCGACTCCGCGAACTCCCTGTTCAGCAGGGTGGAGAACTCGGACAGCCATTGGTTGGGGTCCCAGACGATCTCGTCGCCGGGCCGCCCCAGCTTCTCCGCCGGGACACCGGCGAGCACCTCACCCGAGGTCAAACGGAAAATCGACTGACGCTTTTGCGTTCGATTGTTTCCGCGTACGGCCATCCAGCCCCAGAAGGCCTCCGGGTGGAGCGGTTCGCCCTTCGCGTCGCGTTCCGGCGGCTCCACGAGCCGCACCTGCTGCGGAACGTACATCCCTGGTTCCTGCTGACCATTGAGGACGAGGTCCTCCTCCAGGTCGTACGGCCTGACCTTGTCCCGCTTCGAGAGCGCGTCAGCCGCGTCCTCGGCGTCCATCAGCAGCGCCTGACGGTTCTGCGCGGTGCTCTGCAGGGCCGCCAGGAACCGTTCGGTTCCCTGGTCGTCGACCTGGCTCCAGGGCTGCACGGAGGACAGGATCCTCTCCGTTCCCCGCCCCACCGTCGGGTCAGCGATGGAGCGCCAGATCGAGCTGATGCGCTCGTTGTGACTCCACTGCACCCCGCCCGCACCGTGCATGCGGACCACCGCCACCACCATGTCGCCCGCGTCGGTGCGCAGGCGCCGCACCGACCCGCCCTTGAGCCTGCGGACACCAGCGGCATCCGGCTCGCCGACGGCCGCCTCCGGGTCCACGATGAACGGCGCCACGTTCTCCAGTGCGGCACGCGGGACGTTGACGCCGTCGGTCGCCAGGACGGCCTCGATCCACGCGGCCTGCCTCTCGGGGGAGGGCGGTAACGGAAAAGGGGCCTGAGCGTTCACGTCTGTCATGGCCGCCACGATGGCATACCCGGCATCACCCGGAAGGCCCAAAGCGAACATCCCGCCCCGAGGGGGTTAAAGGCAGAACGGGCGGTCGAATCGCACGCTTCTCGGAAACAACCTCGCCCCGTAATCGCGAATGATTCACCCTCTCGGGCGATTGACACATACGCCAGCGTCCAGCCATCAACCCGCCGCCGTGTCGAAAACCGCGGCGGCACCGGCACCGCTGTGGACAGGTGTGGCGACGGAGGCGGGTTGCTACGTTGCATCGGTCCGTCGATCAAGGAGTTGCCGCACATGTCCGACATCAAGGTCCGCGCCGTCACGTCCGGGGACTTCGCCCAGTGGCGTGCCCTGTACCGGGGCTACGCCGACTTCTACCAGGTGGAGCAGACCGAGGAGGCGGCCGCCACCGTATGGGCGTGGGTGAACGACCCCGGGCACGAGGTCGGCGCCCTGGTGGCCGAGGACGCCGGGGGACGACTGCTGGGGCTGGCGCACTACCGCCCCTTCGCCCGGCCGCTGTCCGCGACCGTCGGCTGCTTCCTGGACGACCTGTTCGTGGCCCCCGAGCACCGCGGTTCCGGCGCCGCCGACCTGCTGCTCGAAGCCCTGCGCGAGCTCGCCGCCGCGCGCGGCTGGAGCGTCGTGCGGTGGATCACCGCCGACGACAACCACCGGGCGCGCTCCAAGTACGACCAGGTGGCCACCCGGACCATGTGGGTCACCTACGACATGACACCGGGCCGCCGCTGATCACCGCCGCCCGCGCCCGCGTCGGACCCGACGCCCCATCAGGTCATCCGTCCCGGACTCTTGACTCCTTTCGAGCCAGTCGGGATTCTCGTCCCACCTTTGTGCGGGGCATGACAATTCATGCCCGGATCCGTTCGCGCCGCATCCGACGACCGAGACATGAGTGATGACCTTGACCCCTCACCCGCCCCCACGGCCGTACCGCGGCGCCGCGCGCCGACGGCGCCGCCTCGCGCTCCTGACGCCGCTCGTCGCCGCGCTGGCCATGCTGCTCGGCCCCGCGCCCCTCTCCGCCGCCGAAGCCGGCTCCACCACCGACGCCGGCTGGTGGAACCCCACCGCCCGGCCCCAGCCCGACTCCGCGATCAACGTCACCGGTGAGCCCTTCAAGGGCACCGACGCCCAGGGCAAGGTGCGCGGGTTCGTCGACGCGCACGACCACCTCATGTCCAACGAGGGCTTCGGCGGCCGTCTGATCTGCGGCAAGCCCTTCTCCGAGGCGGGCGTCGCGGACGCCCTCAAGGACTGTCCCGAGCACTACCCCGACGGCACCCTCGCCGTCTTCGACTTCATCACCAAGGGCGGGGACGGCAAGCACGACCCCAACGGCTGGCCCACGTTCAAGGACTGGCCCGCCCACGACTCGCTGACCCACCAGCAGAACTACTACGCCTGGGTCGAGCGCGCCTGGCGCGGCGGGCAGCGCGTCCTCGTCAACGACCTCGTCACCAACGGGGTGATCTGCTCGGTCTACTTCTTCAAGGACCGCGGCTGCGACGAGATGACCGCCATCCGCCTGGAGGCGCAGAAGACGTACGACATGCAGGCCTTCGTCGACAAGATGTACGGCGGCCCCGGCAAGGGCTGGTTCCGCATCGTCATCGACTCCGACCAGGCCCGCGAGGTGATCAAGCAGGGGAAGCTGGCCGTCGTCATGGGGGTCGAGACCTCCGAGCCGTTCGGCTGCAAGCAGATCCTCGACGTCGCCCAGTGCGGCAAGGCCGACGTCGACCGCGGCCTCGACGAGCTGTACAAGCTGGGCGTGCGCAGCATGTTCCTCTGCCACAAGTTCGACAACGCCCTGTGCGGGGTCCGCTTCGACGAGGGCGCCCTCGGCACCGCGATCAACGTCGGCCAGTTCCTGTCGACCGGCACCTTCTGGCAGACCGAGCAGTGCGCCGGGCCGCAGAAGGACAACCCGATCGGCCTCGCGGCGGCTCCGGCGGCGCAGAAGGAGCTCCCGGCCGGGGTCGCGGTCCCCTCGTACTCCGCCGACGCCCGCTGCAACAAGCGCGGTCTCACCGAACTCGGCGAGTACGCCGTCCGCGGCATGATGAAGCGCGGGATGATGCTGGAGGTCGACCACATGAGCGTCAAGGCCGCGGGCCGCGCCTTCGACATCCTGGAGTCCGAGTCCTACCCGGGCGTCATCTCCTCGCACAGCTGGATGGACCTGGGCTGGACCGAGCGGCTCTACAAGCTGGGCGGTTTCGCGGCCCAGTACATGAGCGGCTCCGAAGCCTTCAGCGCGGAGGCCAGGCGTACGGACGCCCTGCGCGACAAGTACAAGGTCGGCTACGGCTACGGCACCGACATGAACGGCGTCGGCGGCTGGCCCGGCCCCCGGGGCGCGAACACCCCGAACCCGGTGAAGTACCCCTTCACCAGCACCGACGGCGGATCCGTCATCGACCGGCAGACCACCGGGCAGCGCACCTGGGACCTCAACACCGACGGCGCCTCGCACTACGGCCTGGTCCCCGACTGGATCGAGGACATCCGGCTCACCGGCGGCCAGGACGTGGTGGACGACCTGTTCAAGGGCGCCGAGTCCTACCTCGGCACCTGGGGGGCCTCCGAGCGGCACCGGTCGGAGGTGAACCTCGCCGCCGGCTCCTCCGCCTCGGCCTCGTCGTCCGAGTGGTGGAACCCCTTCGTCGACTACTCCCCCGGCCGGGCCGTGGACGGCGACTCCGGCTCCCGCTGGGCCAGCGAGTGGAACGACGGCCAGTGGCTGCGCATCGACCTCGGCTCCGCGCACCGGATCGGGCGCGTCACCCTCGACTGGGAACGGGCGTACGGGAAGGCGTACCGGCTGGAGACCTCCACGGACGGAACGAACTGGCAGACGGTCTGGTCCACCTCCGACAGCGACGGCGGGCTCGACACCGCCCGGTTCGCCGGGGTGACGGCCCGCTACCTGCGCGTGCAGGGCGTCCAGCGGGCCACCCAGTGGGGGTACTCCCTCCACGAGGTCCGCGTCTACAGCAGCTGACGCCACCGGCGGGGCCGGCCGCAGCGCCCGGCCGGCCCCGCCGCCGTACCCGAAGTCCCCCCACCCCGAGGAGTTCCGTGCCCCGTATGCCGTCGGCCGAGCGGCGCGCCCAGCTGACCGAGGCGGCGATCCGCGCGATGACCCGCGACGGCGTCGCCCGGACCACGACCCGCTCGATCGCCGCCGAGGCCGGCGTGTCCCTGAGCGTCTTCCACTACTGCTTCGACTCCAAGCAGGAGCTGCTGGAATCCGTCCTCGACGCGATCACCGCGCACTACATCTGCGTGGTGCGGGAGGCGATCCGGCCGAAACCCACGCTCCGCGAGACCGTCCGGGCCGGATTCCAGGCGTACTGGGACCACGTGGACGCCCAGCCCGGCGAGCACATGCTCACCTACGAGCTCACCCAGTACGCCCTGCGCCGGCCCGGGTTCGAGCACCTGGCGCGCCGCCAGTACGAGCTGTACTGCCAGACGTACGAGGAGCTGATCGGGCAGCTGTGCCGGGACATGGGGCTCACCCCCAAGGTCCCGGCCCCCGTCCTGGCCCGGTACCTGGCCGCCATGACCGACGGACTGACCCTGAGCGTGCTGGTCCTCGGCGAGGAGAAGACCGCCGCGGCGGTCCTCGACATGATCACCGAGCACGTCGTGGGACTGATGGAGGGCTGACCGGCCGCCGTCACCCCTGCTCCGCGGCCTCCCAGACGGTGGTGATGTTGCAGAACTCGCGGATGCCGTGCCCGGACAGCTCCCGCCCGTACCCGGACCGCTTGACCCCGCCGAAGGGCAGGGCCGGGTGGGAGGCGGTCATCCCGTTGACGAAGATGCCACCCGCCTCCAGCTCGGCGACGAAGCGCTCGAGGTCGGAGTCGTCCCGGGTCCACACGTTGGAGCTGAGTCCGAAGGGCGTGCGGTTGGCCCGCTCCACGGCCTCGTCGAGGCTGTCCACCCGGTAGAGGGTGGCGACGGGGCCGAAGGTCTCCTCCAGGTCGACGCGCATCCCCGGGGTGACGTCGGCCAGCACCGTCGGCTCGTAGAACCAGCCGTCGGGGCGGCCGGGCGGGCGACGGCCCCCGCACAGGACCGTGGCCCCGTGGCGCACGGCGTCGTCGACCAGCTCCTCCACGTCGGCGCGGCCGCTCTCGGTGGCCAGCGGGCCGACGTCGGTGGACTCCTCCATGGGGTCGCCGACGGTCAGCGCCCGCATGCCCTCGGTGAACAGGCGGGCGAACTCCTCGTAGACGTCGGTGTGCACGATGAACCGCTTGGCGGCGATGCAGGACTGCCCGTTGTTCTGCACCCGCGCGGTCACCGCGGTCTTCGCCGCCCGGGCGACGTCGGCCGAGGGCATCACGATGTACGGGTCGCTGCCGCCCAGCTCCAGCACGGTCTTCTTGACCTCGTCCCCCGCGACGGAGGCCACGGCGCGCCCGGCCGGCTCGCTGCCGGTCAGGGTGGCCGCCGCCACGCGGGGGTCGCGCAGGATGCCCTCGACGGGGCCCGAGCCGATGAGCAGGGTCTGGAAGCAGCCCTGCGGGAAGCCCGCCCGCTGGAAGAGGTCTCCGAGGTACAGGGCCGTCTGGGGGACGTTCGACGAGTGCTTGAGCAGGCCCACGTTGCCGGCCATCAGCGCGGGCGCGGCGAAGCGCACGACCTGCCAGAGGGGGAAGTTCCACGGCATGACGGCGAGCACCACGCCCAGGGGCCGGTAGCGGACGCGGACGGACGAGGCGCCCGCGTCCCGGACGTCGGCGTCGGCGGGGTGCTCGTCGGCGAGGAGGGACTCGGCTCGGGCCGCGTACCAGCGCATCGCCTTGACGCACTTGGCGGCTTCCGCGCGGGCCCCCGCGAGCGGTTTGCCCATCTCGACGGTCATGGTGCGGGCGACGTCCTCGGCCTCCGCCTCAAGCAGGTCCGCGGCACGCTCCAGCAGCGCGGAGCGCTCGGCGAAGGTGGTGCGCCGGTACGTCGCGGCCGTGCGCGCGGCCAGGGCCAGGCAGCGTTCGATGTCGGCGGCGTCGAGGGCGTCGAAGGAGAGCAGCGTCTGGCCCGTCGTGGGATTGACGGTGGCGATGGGCATGCTCCGACCTTGCCCGGCCGACCCCGCCCCCGCAACGCGAGGACCGGCCGTCGTGCGTACCCGGCGCTAGCGCCGCCCGCGCGGCTTGCCGCCCCGCTTGGCGGCGGGCTTGCCGCCCGGCTTGCCGCCGGAGCGGGCGGCGGGTTTGCCGGCCCCGCTCTTCGCGCCGCCCGCCTTGGCACCGCCCGCTTTGCCGCCCGTCTTGCCACCGGCGCCCGCCACGGCCTTGCGCTGCTTGGGCTGCGGCGGGGTGGGCTGCCGGCCGCGGGTGCTGTTCACGGTCCGGCCGCGGACGATCCCGATGAACTCCTCCACCAGGTCGGTGGTCTTCTCCTCCGGCCAGGACAGCGCGATCCGCGAGGCGGGGGCGTCGGAGACCGTCCGGTAGGTGAGGTCCTTGCGGTGGTGCAGGCGGGCCAGGGACTGCGGGACGACGAGGACGCCGATGCCCGCCGCGACCAGCTCGATGGCGTCGGCCGTGGTGGCCGGCCGCTCGAAGGCGGGGCGGCCGGGCAGGGTCTCCCAGACGAGCACGTCGTCGAGGGGGTGCAGCACGATCTCGTCGGCCAGGTCCTCGGTGGTGATCTCCTCCACGGCGGCCACCAGGTGGTCCTTCGGGACGACCACGACGGTCGTCTCGGTGTAGAGGGGGATCGCGCTGAGGTCCGCCCCGTCCACGGGCATCCGTACGAACCCGGCGTCGGCGTCGCTGGTGCGCAGCGCGGCGAACGCCTCGGCGGCGGGCACGCCGACGAGGGTCAGCGGGACGTCGGGCAGCCGCTCGTTCCAGATCCGCACCCACTTCGTGGGCGTCACTCCCGGGACATAGGCGAGCCGGAACGAAGGGGGTGTATCCGAGCCTGTCACCCCCCAAGGCTACCGGTCGTGGTCGGAGGTAGCGCACATGCTCGATACCCTTGACCCCATGACGTCGCACCAGAGCACCCAGACGATGAAGCCCGCGACCGCGGCGAAGAAGCTGGGTGTGTACCTCGAGGCCACCCCCGCAGAGTTCCAGGAGGGCGTGGTCTCGCGCGCCGAGCTGAACGCACTCCAGGCCGAGCCGCCGGCCTGGCTGGTGGAGCTGCGGCGCAACGGCCCGCACCCGCGTCCGGTGGTCGCCTCGAAGCTGGGCGTCTCCATCGCCGGTCTCGCGCGCGGCGGGATCACCGAGGCGCTCACCACCGAGCAGATCGAGGCGATCAAGCAGGAGAACCCGGAGTGGCTGCAGAAGGAGCGCGCCACCCAGGCCGAGGTCCGCAAGGAAACGGTGCGGATCAAGGAGAAGCAGGCGCAGGACGCGGCCCGGCGTGCCGGGAAGCAGGACTGAGCCCCTGCACCACGGGACACGACGACGGCCGGGCCGGGACCCTTCGGGGTTCCGGCCCGGCCGTTCGCCGTCCAGGGGCCCCGCAATGGTCCGTTTCGTGTGACCACGTGAAACCCGTTCGGCCGTGCGGCGTTAGCAGGACGTACGGACCGGCGTGCGCGCCCGCGCCCGCGCCGCTCCGTGCGACGACGCCGACCCCGGCCTGACGGGCCGCACGAGCACGAGTACGAGGGACACGATGACGGACCCCATGCCGGCCGGATCCGGCCGGCGCAGACTTGCCGCCCGCTGCCGCCGCATCACCGAGGCCCCTTCCTTCGGGATGGGCGTCTTCGCGGTGATCCTGCTCAACGCGGCGCTGATGGGCCTGGAGACGTACAGCGGGCTGGCCGCCGGGCACCGCCAGGTCCTCCAGGCGGCGGAGCAGGCCTGCCTCACCGTCTTCACGCTGGAGATGCTGGTGCGGGCGGGCGCCCACGCCGACCGGCCGAAAGCATTCTTCCGGGACCCCTGGAACATCTTCGACCTGCTGATCGTCACCTCCGCCTTCCTGCCGTTCCTGCGCGAGAACGCCACCGTCCTGCGGCTGCTGCGCCTCGCCCGCGTGCTGCGCACCGCCCGCTTCCTGCCGCACCTGCGGATCCTGCTGCTGGCGGTCGGCCGCAGCCTGCCGGGCACGGCCAGTTTCCTGTTCGTCGGCGCGCTGGTCGTGTACGTGTACGCCATGGTCGGCTGGGTGAGCTTCGCCTCCGCCGACCCGCAGCACTACGGTTCGATCGGGCGGGCCGCGCTCACCCTGTTCCTGCTGACCACCCTGGACGGGCTGACGGACGCGGTCCGGGCGGGGCTGGAGATCTCGCGGTTCAGCATCCTCTACTACGCCTCGTACGCCCTGCTGGCCTCCTTCGTCCTGGTCAACGTCCTGATCGGGGTCGTGCTGAACTCGCTGGACGAGGCGCGGGAGATGGAGGAGGCGGACGCGCGGGCCCGGGAGCGCGCGGCGAACTCCACGGAGCCGGCGGACGAGGTCCGGGACCGGATCGCCGCGACCCGTCTGGCGCTGGACGACCTGGAGGCGAGCCTCGATCTGGCCGGGGCGGTGCCGCCTCCCGCCGCGGGGCCGGAGCTCCTGGCGGAGCGGCGGCTCGAGACCGCCAGGTAGCGGCCCGCGGGCCGGGACCGGCGCCGGGGCCGGGCGGCCGGGTTTCGGCCATCCCCGGCGCACGCGCCCCCTGCCACTGCCCCAACTCCCCCACCCCGTGCGAGAGTTGTCCACAACGCCGAGCCGCTGGGCAACGGGGAGGGTGGACGGTCATGAGTGCCGAGGTGCGTACGGTCGAGGTCCCCCTGGGGGACGGCACCGACGGGGTGCTGCGGGTGCAGATCCGCGAGGTCGACGAGTCGCTGGCGCGGGTCGGGCGCGGCGGCGGCTCCGTCGTCCGGGCGTCGCGCTCCTTCGGGGAGATGGTGGACGGCATCCGGCCGCTGGCCGACAGCTTCGTGGGGCGGCTCAGCGGGCTCGCCCACCGGCCGGACGAGATCACCCTGGAGTTCGGGGTCTCCCTGTCGGCCGAGGCGGACATCGTCATCGCCAGCACCACCACCCAGGCCAACTTCGGCGTGACCCTGACGTGGAACTCCCCGGCCCCGCGGAACGCCCCGCAGAGCGACCCGCAGAACACCCCCTGATGACGGCGGCGGGCGGGGCCGGGCAGGCGGACGCCCTGCTGGGCTCCGCGATCGTCCGGGTCGCGGGCCCGGCCGGACCGGTCGGGGTCGGCTTCCTGGTGGCCCCCGACCTGGCGCTGACCTGCGCGCACGTCGTCGCCGACGCGCTCGGCGCGCCCCGTGCGCAGGTGTCGGCGCCGGCGGGCGTCCTGACCCTGGAACGCCCCCTGTCCGGGGCCTCCCGGCAGGTCCCGGCCGAGGTGGAGCACTGGGTCCCGCTGCGGGCGGACGGCACCGGGGACATCGCGGTCCTGCGCCTGCGGACGCCCGTGGAGGGCGTGGGCGCGCTCGCCATGGCCTCCCCCACGAGCGTCTGGGACCACCTCGTACGGGTGGCCGGCTTCACCGCGGCCTTCCCGGGCGGCGTCTGGCACGCGGGCCGGCTGCGCGGCTGGACCGCCGAGAACTGGGTGCAGCTGTCGGGCTCCGACCAGCAGGGCGTGGCCGTGGACCGGGGGTTCAGCGGCAGCCCCGTCTGGGACGAGGAGGCCGGGGCCGTGGTCGGCATGGTGGTGGCCGCCCAGCTGTCCGGGGACCGGCAGAGCTTCGTGATCCCCACCCGGACCCTGATCGCCGAGGTCCCCGCGCTCGGCCCGCTGCTGAGCCCCGCCTCCCCGTTCCGGGGTCTCGCCGCCTTCCGGGAGGCCGACGCGGAGGTGTACTTCGGCCGGGACCCGGAGGCCGAGGACGTCGCCGGGCTGCTGGACGGCGGCGCGCGCTCCCGCGTGGCCCTGGTCGGTCCGTCCGGCTGCGGGAAGTCCTCGCTGGCCCTGGCCGGGGTGGCGCCCCGGCTGCGCGCCCGGGGGTACGAGGTGCTGGTGGTGCGGGCCGCCGAGGGGCTGCCGGTGCGGACGGCGCTCGCGGCGGAGCTGGCCCGCCTCGGCGGCGGGGCGGCGGGGCCCCGGGAGCTGGAGGAGGACCTGGCCGGGCGCGGCCTCGCCGCCGCGGCCCGGTCGGCCCTCGGGGACCGGGCGGGCCGGCTGCTCGTCGTACTCGACCAGGCGGAGGCGCTGCTCGCGGAGGGCCGGTCCGGCGACGACGGCTCCGCGGCGCTGCTGTTCCCCGAGGCGCACCCCGCCGGGCTGCGGGTGCTGCTCACGCTCCGGGCCGACTTCCTGGAGGCCGCCCTCGCGCACCCCGTCCTCGGCCCCGCCCTCGGCCGGGCGGCGGTCCGGCCGCTGCTGCCGATGACCCGGGCCCAGATGTCCGAGGTCATCCTGCGGCCGCTGGCCCGGATCCCCGCCGTGTCGTACGACCCCGGGCTGGTCTCCCGGATGCTGGACGACGCCGGCGCGGAGCCGGGGGCGCTGCCGCTGCTGGGCTTCGTACTGGCGCGGCTGTGGGACGAGCAGGCCATGGGCCGGCTGCGCTTCGCCTCGTACGAGGAGATCGGCGGCGTCCGCGGCGCCCTGGGCCGGCACGCGGAGGCGGCCTGGCGGGCCTGTGTCGCGGAGGCGGACGAGGAGGAGGCCCTGCGGCTGCTGACGGCGCTGGTCAGGATGGCGCCGGGCGGCGAGGCCCCGCTGCGCGGGGTGCTGAGCCGGGCGGACGCCGGGGAGGAGCGGTGGCGGATCGCCGGCCTGCTCGCCGAGCGGCGGATCCTCGTCGTGGGCGGGGACGCGGAGCGCGGCCAGACCGTCGAACTGGCCCACGAGGCGCTGATCGGAGCCTGGCCCACGCTGGCCCGCCGGGTCGCGCGGGACCGCGAGTTCCTCACCTGGCGGGCCGGCTTCCGGCGCGACCTGGACCGATGGGAGGAGCTCGGCCGGCCCCGCGACCAGCTGCCGACGGGCGCGCCCCTGGACGCCGCCGTCGCCCAGACGGGGCTGCGCGGCGACGAACTCTCGGTGCGCGAGCGGGAATTCCTCGAAGCGGGCCTGACCCGCCGCGCCGAGGAGGCGGCCCAGGCCCACCGCTCCCGCCGGCTCAGGCAGGCGGGCATCACCCTGCTGGCCATCCTGCTGGCCGTCGCCGTGCTCGCGTCGTGGCAGCTGTACGGGGCGAACGAGAAGCTCGACGAGGACCTCGGGCGCGGCGCCTCCCCCCAACTCGCCCAGCTGGCGTCCCGGCTGGACGACGTCTCACTCACCACCTCGGCCCTGATGAGCGCCGCGGCCTACCGCACGGCCCCCGGGCCCCAGGCGGAAACCTCCCTCTTCGAGCAGTACCTGCGCACCCGCCACGTCGAACGGATCGTGCTGGAGGGCAGCGGGGAGGTGCGCGACGCCGCCCTGAGCGAGGACGGCAGCCGCCTGACGCTGGGCCTGGTGGGGGGCGACATCGTCTCGGCCCATCCGGGCTCGGGTGGACGCGAGCCGGGCGTCATCATGCGCAACGCGCGCCTGGCGACCGCCTCGCCGGACGGCCGCACGTCAGCGGCCTCCTCCTTCCTGGGGCGGCTGACCGCAGGTGTCCTCGCGGAGGACGGGAGCCGCCGCACCATCGAACTGCGCGGTACGGAGCAGTCCCGGGTGAACGCCCGGCCCGCCACCGACCTCCGCTTCGACGCCTTGGGAAAGCGTTTGCTCGCCGCCGTACCGGGCGAGGGGGTTTCCGTCTGGGAAGCGGAGTCCTGGCAGCGCGTCGGCGACCACCTCGCCCCGCCTGACGGCTGGACCGTCTCCCAGGCGTGGTTCGGGCCGGACGGCAGCACCGTGATCGGCCGGATCGTCCCGGACGGAACCGAGTCGGGCGCGACCGGCCGGCTCGTTCGCTGGAACCTGTCCGACGGGCACCGCGAAGAGGGGCCCTGGGCCGGACAGGACGTGGGCACGGTGACCGTCAGCGGCGACGGCACCACTCTCGTGCGGTGCACCAATGACGGAGTCCTCCAGGTCTGGGACCTGGCCGGACAGCCCAGGGTGCGGAAGCAGTACAACACGGGTCAGCTGGGGCTGGTGTGCCCTCTGTACGTGCCCCGGCTCGACCGGACCGGACGCTTCCTGGTCAATCCCGCGCAGCGGTTCGGCGCCGAGCTCGGCCGGTACCGGTTCCTCGTCCTTGACCTCCAGGAGGGCCTGCCCGCCACCCTCGACCTGCCGGCACCGGCTCAGCAGGACCAGGTCATCGCGGGCAGCGGCCGGCTTCCGGCGATCAGCCTGGCCGGTCCTCCCGGGGCGATGAGGATGGCGGTCAGCTCGGGCTCCACGGTCGTCATCGCCCGGGTGCCCGCGCCCACCACCTTCGACAGCTCCATGCTCACCAGCCTGATCAGGGCCATCGACGTCGACCACGGGCGCGTCGTCACCGTCGACGGGGACGGGAAGGGCCTGCGCCTGTGGGACCTGAACACCCGGGCACAGCTCGCGGCGGCCCGCCCCTCCGCCCAGCTGGCGAAGCTCTACCCGACCTTCAGCCCGGACGGCAAACGGCTGCTGACGGTGACCGCGGACGGTCTCGGCGTCCTGGTGTGGGACCTGCCGGCGCCAGGAGGCGGCACCGGCCTCACCGAGACCCGCCGGATCACCCCGCCGGGCCCGCCGGGGATCGACCCTGCAGGCGCGGACCCGCGGACCGGCCGCACCCCTGCCTGGGTGAGCGTCTGGTTCGACGGGAACGACCACGCGGTGGTCTCGGCCGTCTCCTACGTCTCCCGGTGGGACCTGAAGACGGGCGCACGGGCGGGCCGGATCTACCAGCCGCCGGCCTCGGAGCTGGTCGACCTGTCGACGGCGGCCTCCACCATCTTCGCCGTGGCCCGCCCAGGGCACCGGCAGGCGGCCGTACGGGCGGTCGGGGAGCAGATCGTCCTGTGGGACTTCGAGACGGGTGAGGCCGAAACGCTCCCCGCCAAGGACGAGGACGGCCGGGTGAGCCAGCTGGCCTTCGACCCGGCCGGGCGGACGCTCGCGGTCCTCACCACGGACGGGCGCCTTCAGATCCGGGACGTGGAGGGCAGGGCGCCGACCAGGACGATCGCCTACCAGGGGATCCAGTGGCTGAACGGCTTCGCCGACGCGTCCACCTTGAGCACGGTCGGCACGGTCAACTCCTTCACCTTCTGGGACGTGGCCCAGGGCGCGGAGAAGTACCACTTCACCCCCGGGTACGGGGCGGCCGGGGACTGGTCGGCGGACGGCAGGCGGCTCGCCTGGTCGGAGGGCTCCACGCTGGACGTGCTGCCCCTCGACCCCGAGCGGTGGCGGGGGCGCGCCTGCGGCCTGGCAGCCCGGGAGCTGTCCAAGAGCGAGCGCAGGCTCATGCCCCCCGGCAGCCGCTCCGACGCCTGCGCCGCGCTGAAGCAATGAGCGGGCCCCCGCCCGGGGTGCGGGCGGGGGCTCGGACACACCGGCGGGGTCAGTCGCCGTCGCGGACCGCGACGATGCCGTTGAACACGCCGACGTACGCCGTGCCGTCGGGGCCGAGGGTGATCGGCGCCCAGTTGTTGTCGTACAGGGGCCCGGTGCCGGTCAGCTGCCGCCAGCGGCGCTCACCGGTGCGGAAGTCGACCGCGGTGAGGTACCAGGAGTCGATGCCCCAGAAGTTGGGCTCCTTCTCGTAGAAGTAGAGCAGCCCGTTCGCGGTGGAGAGCTTGGGGACCACGGAGGGAGCGCGGATGGCGCTCTCCCACACCGTGTCGCAGCCGCTGCCGTCGGCGCGGACGTCGATGCGGCTGACGCCGCCGACGACCGACTTGCCCAGGAGCAGCGAGGTGGGGTTCTCGTAGCCGTAGTTGTTCTCGACGACGATGCTGTTGCCCCAGGTGATCAGGGAGTTGTCGGTGGTCGAGGCGCCGGAGCCGAAGACGGGCACCTTGCACACCAGCCGCCGGTCGGCGGGGACGTCGGCGCCCCGCCGGTAGACCAGGACGTTCATCCGGTCGTCGGCGTTGTCGGTGATGGCGACGTAGCCGTCGCCGAAGAGGTCGGGGGTGGTGCCCGAACCCTGGTTCACGGAGCCGGGCTTGGTCCCGGTCCCGCGGTCGTACGTCTGGCGCCACTGGGCCTCGGGGGTGCCGTCGGCGCGGGTGCGGAAGCCGTAGAGGGCGTGGTCGGTGACGATGGAGACCCCGTCCTCGGCGACGGAGAAGGAGTTCTGGATTTCCTCGCCCGCCAGCCGGACCGACCGGATCTGCCCGTTCGCCGGGTCCACGGTGCCGACGCGGCCCTGGCGGGTGACCCACCAGATGCGGCCGTTCCAGTCGGGCATGACCGAGGTGACGGGGTCGCAGGTGCCGCTGGGCCACAGGTTGGTCCAGCTGACGCAGTCGTGCGGGACCTGGCCGGTGAGGTCCCAGTCGTTCTCGACGGTGAACTTCCAGCTCCCGTCGGGGTTCTGGGAGTGGGCCAGGCGCAGGACGTGCTGGCGGGAGTCGGCGAGCACGGCGCGGTCCTGGTCGTCCAGGTAGAAGTAGGCACCGCCCGAGGTGTCCTTGAAGATCTTCGCGAAGTCGAGCGAGGTGATCGCCTCGACCGTGGAGGAGCGCTGCGGGAGCTGGTGTTCGGCGAGCGTGGCGAGCGTACGGGGCTCCAGGAGCTTGACCTTGAAGCCGGAGAAGGTGCCGCAGACGGTGACGAGGCGGCCTCCGGCGTCGAAGGTGGCGGTGGCGCACTCGCCGCCGAGGGCGGCGACCTTCTCGCTGGTGACCCGGGGGTTCTTCCCCAGGGGGCCGGACCACGGCGAGGTGGCGCTGCCCGCGGCGTCGGAGTGCATGCCGCTGCGGCCGTTGGGCGCGAGGAAGGGGTGCTGCGGCGGAGCCTCGCCGGGCAGCGGGGCGGGGGTCGCGGGTCCGCCCTCGTACTGGCTGACCAGGCGGTGGCCGGGGGCCTTGGGGATCTCGTCGGCCCGGGCGGCGGGGGCGAGCCCGCCGATCACCGTCAGGGCGGCGACGGCTGGGACCGCGGCGCAGTTCAGCGCTCTTCGGAACATCCGGTCATCCTCCTTGCTCCTGGGTCTTGTTGACGTTGCGTCTGACGTCGCGCCGCCGCCAGACGCTAGATCGCACTGCCCGAGGAGTCCATGGACGAGCCGGATGATTCACGCACGCGCAACAGTCGATCAGCCGTCCGCGACGTCGCTCCAGTGCGCCGTGCGGTCGCACCAGCGGCCGAGCAGTACCGGATCGTGTCCGACGGCCAGCAGGCCGGCCCCGGTCTCCTCCCGGTACTCCTCGACCACCCCGACCAGAGCGGCGGTGGTGGAGGCGTCGAGCATCGCGGTCATCTCGTCGCAGACCAGCCAGCGCGGCCGCAGCACCAGCGCCCGGGCCAGACAGGCGCGCTGGAGCTGGCCGTCGCTGACCTGGTGGGGGCGCCGGGCGAGGAGGCCGGCGCCCAGGCCGACCCGGTCGGCCAGTTCGGCGACGGCCGCTTCGGCCTCCGCACGCCGACCCGTGGCGCGGAGCGGTTCCGCGACGAGGTCGTACAGGCTGAGGCGGGGGTCGGCGGAGAGGCGGGGCTGCTGGAAGACGACGCCGACTGCGGTGCGCAGGGAGCGCGGGGCCCGGTACCGGAAGCCGGTCACGGTGCGGCCGTCGAAGACCACGGTCCCCCGGTCGGGCCGGTGCAGCAGGGCGGCGACCCGGGCCAGGGTGGACTTGCCGCAGCCGCTGGGCCCGAGCAGCCCGAGGGCCTCGCCGGGGTGCAGCGCGAGGTGCGCGTCACGCACGACGGGGCCCCGGCGGTCGTAGCCGGCGGTGATGCCCTTGAGCTCAAGCACGGTGGCAGGCCACCCCTTCGGTGAGCGGGGGCCGGGTGGTCCGGCAGGTGGCGTCGGCCAGGGCACAGCGGGCGGCGAAGGCGCAGCCGGGCGGCAGGTCGCCCAGTTCGGGCGGGGTGCCGGGGACCGGGGTGAAGGCCCGCTCGGGCAGGGCGTCGAGCAGGCCCCGGGCGTAGGGGTGGCGGGGGCCGGGCTCGGCGAAGAAGGTGTCGGCGGGGGCGAGTTCCACGATCCGGCCCGCGTACATGACGGCGACGGTGTCGGCGACGCGCTGGGCGGCCGCCAGGTCGTGGGTGATCATCAGCAGGGCGCGGCCGGCGTGGCGGGTGTGGGCGCGCAGTTCGTCGACGGTGCGTTCCACGAGGTCCCGGTCGAGGCCGGTGGTGGGCTCGTCGGCGAGGAGCAGGGGTGCGTCCCCGATGAGTGCGAGGGCGGTGGCGGCGCGCTGGGCGAGGCCGCCGGAGAGCTGGTGGGGGTGGTGGTCGAGGTGGCTCTCGGGGAAGGCGGCGCGGGCGGCCGCGGCTTCGGCGGCCCCGCCCGGGTCGTCGGCGGCGGTGAGTTCCCGGACGGTCTCCTCCAGGTGGGAGCGGACGGTGCGGACGGGGGTGAGGTGGGCGGCGGGGCTCTGCGGGACCAGGGCGACGCGGCGGCCGCGGACGGTGCGGGCGAGGGTCTTCTCGTCGGCGGCGAGCAGGTCGAGGCCGTCGCCGAGGCGGGCCGATCCGGCGGTCTCGGCGTTGCCGGGGAGCAGGCCCAGCAGGGCGGAGGCGAGGACGGACTTGCCGCAGCCGCTCTCGCCGACGAGGGCGAGGCATTCGCCGGGGCCGAGGCGGAACGTGGCGTCGGAGACGGCTTCGACGTGGCGTCCGCCGCCCATCCGGAAGCGGACGGAGAGCCCTGCCACCTGGAGGACGTCACCACCGGCGTTCAGGGGGCCGGGGCGCCCCGCCGTCCCGGCGGACCCGGACCCGGGCGCGGTGCCGGATGCCGATCCGGGCGCGGTCCGGGGCGGGGTCTCGCCTCCCGGCAGGGACGAGGGGGTGGGGTGCGGGGTCACAGGGTCAGCTCCGAGCGGCGGCGGGGGCTCAGGCGGTCGCGCCAGGCGCCCGCGAGGCCGGCGATGGCCAGGGTGGGGACGATGAGCAGCAGGCCGGGGAAGAGGGTGGGCCACCAGTCGCCGGCGAGCAGAGAGCCGCGGCCTGCCTGGACGAGGGTGCCGAGGCTGGCCTGGTGGGCGGGCAGGCCGAGGCCGAGGAAGGAGAGGGCGGACTCGTGCCACATGGCGTGCGGGATCATCAGCACCGCGGCCAGTCCGGCCTGCGGCAGCACTCCGGGGACCAGGTGGCGGACGGTGACCCGCCACCGGGAGGCGCCGCCGGAGACGGCCGCGTCCACGTAGGGGCGGCCGCGCAGCGAGAGCACCTCGGCGCGCACGATGCGGGCGGTGGAGAGCCAGTGCGTGAGCGCGACCGACACCACCACGGGCCAGACGCCCGGCCGGAACAGGGCCACGACGAAGATCCCGAGCAGCAGGTGCGGGATGGCGGAGAGGGCGTCGACGGCCCGCATCAGGAGCCGGTCGGTGCGGCCGCCCAGGGCTCCGGCGGCCGCGCCGACGGCGGTGCCGAGGACGGTGGCGACGAGCGCGGCGACCAGGCCGACCAGCAGGGAGACGCGCAGTCCGTGGACGCAGCGCAGCAGCAGGTCGCGGCCGAGGTCGTCGGTGCCGAAGGGGTGCCGCCAGGAGGGCGGCAGCAGCTTCGCTGGGAGGTCCACGGCCTGCGGGTCGAACGGGACCAGCGGGGGCACCAGCAGGACGGCGAGGACGAGGAGGACGGTGACGGCGGCCGCGGTGCGCACGCGCAGGGCGCGGGTGGAGCGGCGGTCCGGGCCGTGCCAGCGCCAGGCGGTGTCAGCCATCGAAGCCCACCCTCGGGTCGGCCAGCCCGTACAGCAGGTCGGACAGCAGGTTGCCGACGAGTACGGCGGCGGTGGCCAGGACGGTGAGCGCGGCCAGCAGCGGGAAGTCCACGGAGGTGGCGGCGGTGACGGTGGCGGCGGCGATGCCGGGCCAGCTGAAGACGGTCTCGACCAGCAGGGCGCCGGTGATCAGCTCGGGGACGCGGGAGCCGATGAGGGTGAGCACGGGCAGCATGCCGGAGCGCAGCCCGTGGCCCAGCAGGACCCGCCGCTCGGACAGGCCCCGCGCGCGGGCGCCGCGTACGGGGTCCTCGGCGAGGGCGTCGGCCACGCCCTGGCGTACGTAGAGGAAGAACCAGGGCAGCTGGGAGACGCCGAGGACCAGTGCGGGCAGGACGAGGTGGGTGGCGGCCCCGGAGAGGGTGACGGTGTCGTCGGCGGCGTCGGTGAGCCCGCCCGAGGGGAGCAGGCCGAGCCGTACCGAGAAGAACCAGACGGCGAGCAGCCCGAGCCAGAAGGCGGGGGCCGCCTCCAGGGTGTAGGCGAGCCCGGACGCGGCCCGGTCCAGGGCTCCGCCCTGGCGGCGGGCGGCGAGCACCCCGAGCAGCGTGCCCAGCAGGACGGCCACGGCGAAGGCGGATCCGGCCAGGAGCGCGGACCACCCCAGGCGTTCGGCGATGACGTCGGCGACGGGCTGGCGCATCACGGCGGAGTCGCCGAGGTCGCCGGTGAGGGCGGAGGCGAGCCAGTCCCACCACCGGGCGGGGAAGGGCCGGTCCGCGCCCAGGTTGGCGCGCAGCTGGTCGAGTTGGGCCTGGGAGGCGGTGAGTCCGGCGGTGCCGGCGTAGGCCTTGACGGGGTCGAAGGGGGACAGCGCGGCGACGGCGAAGACCCCGAAGGTGACGGCGAGGAGGACGGGGACGGCGGACAGGGTCCGCCGTCCCGCCATCCGCGCCATCGGCCCCCAGGGCGCCTGGCCGGGCCGGCTGCCCGGACGGCCTCGCCCCAGGCGTTGGCGAAACGTCACTTCCGCTTCGGCTTCCAGCTCTCGACGTTCCACCAGGGGCCGGAGCCGAGGCCGTGGTCGTGCGGCTCGACCTGGGTGGAGGGGCCCTCCCACTTGTCGTTCACCACGTAGAGGTGGTCGATGTGGGTGAGGAACACGTAGCCCGGGTTCTGGACGAGTTCGCGCTGCACGGTGTCGTAGGCGGCCTTGCGGGCGGCGGGGTCGCCGCTGGTGCGGCCGTCGGCGACGGCCCGGTCGACGGCCGGGTTGGCGTACTGGGCCATGTTGTTGAAGCCGTCGCCCGCCAGGGAGGAGGTCAGCAGCTGGTACTGGTCGAAGTCGGGGTCGGCCGGGGAGCCGCCGCCGGCGAGGACGGCGTCGGTCTTCATCCGGGGCTCGATGACCTCCCAGGTCCCGGCCTCGGTCTTCACCTCGATGCCGGCCTTCTTCGCGTCGGAGGCGAAGGCCAGCGCGTGGTCCTGGCGGATCTTGTCACCGGAGGTGTACCAGAGGGGGAAGGACGCGCGGACCCCGTCCTTGGCGCGGATGCCGTCGTCCGCGGTCTTCCAGCCGGCCTCGTCGAGGATCTGCCCGGCCCGTTCGAGGTCGTACGGGCGCTCCGTGCCGGGGGTGAACCAGCGGCTGTCGGTGGGCACCGGCCCGTAGGCGGCCTTGCCCGCGTCGTCGAGGAGCTTGTCGACCATGGCCTGCCGGTCGACGGCGATGTCCAGGGCCCGGCGCACGGCCACGTCGCCGGTGACGGGGTGGTGCGTCGGCAGGGTCACGTTGCGGTAGTCGAAGGTCTTGGCGGCGTACGTCTTGCGCGCCTTGTCCTGCGCGAAGCCCCGGGCGAGGTTCGGGGGCAGGATGGCGGCGTCCAGTTCCCCGGCGCGCAGCCGGGTCGCGCGGACGTCGTCGTCCTTGACGACGGCCATGGTGAACTTCTTCACGGCGGGTTCGCCGCCCCAGTAGTGGGGGTTGGCCCGGAAGCTGATCTTCTCGCCCTTGGACCAGCCGGTCAGCAGGTACGGTCCGGTACCGACGGGCTTGGTGGTGAACTCGCCGCTGTTGACGTCCTGGCGGCCCGCGACGTGCTCGGGGGCGATGGGCAGTACGGTCCGCTCGGCGAACGGGGCGTAGGGGTACTTGAGGGTGAAGACCACCTTGTCGGCGCCCTGGGCCGTGACGCTCTCGACGGCGTCCAGTTCGGTCCTGGAGGCGTTGTTGGTCTTCGGGTCGAGGATGGTCCGGTAGGTGAACTCGACGTCCTTGGCGGTGAAGGGCTCCCCGTCGCTGAACTTCACACCCCGGCGCAGCCTGTACGTGTACGTGCGGCCGTCCGCGGAGACCTCGGGCAGGGCCTCGGCGAGCGCGGGCTTGAGCTTCATGTCCGCGTCGTGGGTGAGCAGCCCGTCGAAGATCTTGGAGTTGCCGTCCTTGCCGTAGCCGAGCAGGGGGCTGAGGCTCTCCGGCTCGGTCGCGATGCCGACCACCGCGGCGTCCGCCGTCGAGGCGGCCCCCGAGGGGTTCGAGCAGGCCGCCAGGCCCGTGATGAGCGCGGTGGCGAGCGTCGCGCCGGCCGCTCCCCGTACTGTCCGGGCCGTCATGCTGTGCACATCCCTGTTCAAAATCATCCGTTATTGCAAAGAGATCGCAATAATGCCAGACAAGAGCAGATGAAGACGAACCCGCACAGACCGCCACCCCCGGCCGCGCCCGGCGGTCCCGGGGTCTTGTGGGTCCGGCCCCGCCGTGCCATATATGCCTAGACCAATAACGGACCCATGCCGGAAGGGGCATCCCGTGCGCGGCACCACCTCCCCGCGCCGCGCCGGGGCGGCGGCGCTCGCCCTCTGCCTGGCCGCCGCCCTGGCCGCGTGCGGCGCGGACGGCGACACCCGGCCCCCGCCGGCCCCCACCGGGCTCACCGCGCAGGCGGGCAGCGCCACTTCGGTCCACGTGATGTGGCGGGCACCCGCCGCCACCGACGGGGTCAGCGGCTACCAGGTGTTCCAGGGAGGCCGGTTGGTCCGGGAGGTCCCCGCCGACAAGACCATGACCGACATCACCGACCTCGCCCCGGGGACCGCGTACACCTTCACCGTCCGCGCCAAGGACGCCGCCGGGAACCGCTCCCCGTTCAGCGCCCCCGCCGGGGCGACCACCCCGGCCGCCAAGGCGGAGGACCACCAGGCCCCCACCGCCCCGCCCACCGCGGACGGCCGCGCCGAGGGACCCCACGAGGCCCGGCTGAGCTGGGGCGCGGCGACCGACGACACCGGCGTGACCGCGTACGACGTCTACCAGGCCGGCGTCCGCGTCCACACCGCCCCCGGCACGGCCGGCTCCACCACCGTCACCGGGCTGCAGCCGGGCACCGCCTACGTGTTCACCGTCCGCGCCCGCGACGGCTCCGACAACTCCTCCCCGGACGGCCCGCCCGTGGCGGTGACCACCCCCGCCGACCCCGCTCGGGCCCCGGACACGGCCCCCGGCTCCTTCACCGCCGCCGCGTCCCCCGGCGCGGTGGAGCTGACCTGGACCGCCCCCGGCACCGGCCGCACCACGAGCGAGTACCAGCTCTACGTCAACGACCGGCCCGTCACGGTCATCCAGTTCGGCGCCGGGGCCGTGCCGCAGGGCCGGGCCGCCTACCGGCTCACCACGACCGAGCCGGCCGGGACGGTCTGGACCGTGAAACTGCGCGCCCGGCTGCCCGACAGCAACTGGGGCGCCTTCTCCGAGGAACGGCGGATCCTGCTGGCCGGCTGACCGCGGCCGGGCCGGCCGCGGAGCCCATCCGTCCCGAACGGCAGACCCCGCGAAAGAAGATCGCGCACAATACATCCGTGTTCGGTGAGTACTCGGTCAACCACAATCAGGCAGACTCCACGTGCGGCGACCCCGCACCGGACCCGGCCACCCCCCAGCGACACCTGCCGGGCAACCTGCCCCCCGAAACGGCCGGGTTCATCGGCCGCGAGGACGAACTGGACACCCTCGAACGCCTGTTGGGCGAACGAAGACTGGTCACCCTGACCGGGGTCGGCGGCGTCGGCAAGTCCCGGCTCGCCCTGCGCGCCGCCACCCGCCGCAGCCGGTCCCCCCGGCCCGGCGGCCCGGGCCCCGGCCGCGCCTGGCCCGACGGGATCTGGTGGGTGGAACTCTCGCCGCTGCGCGACCCCGCGCTGCTCACCACGACCGTCGCGCACGCCATCGGCCTCGCCGACCACTCCGTGCACCCCCTCGACGAGGAACTGTGCGCGTGGATGGCCGACAAGGCCCTGCTGCTCGTCCTCGACACCTGCGAGCACATGGTCTCCGAGGTCCGCCACCTCGCGGGCGAACTGCTGCAGTCCGCACCCGGACTGACGGTCCTGGCCACCTCCCGCGAACGGCTCGACTCCCCCGGCGAGACGGTGCTCGAAGTCCGGCCGCTGCCCTGCGAGGGGCCCGACAGCGAGGCCCTCGCCCTCTTCCGGGCGAGCGCCCTCGCCGCCAGCCCCACCGCCTCCGCTGTCTTCGCCGACCCCGCCCGGTCCGGCACCGCCGCCGAACTGTGCCGGCGGCTGGACGGCATCCCGCTCGCCCTGGAACTGGCCGGGGCCCGGATGCGGCTGTGGAGCCTGGAGCAGATGGCGCAGCGCCTCGGGACGCGCTTCGAGGTGCTGTCCGGGACCCGCGCCGCGCTCCCGGCCCGGCACCAGACCATGCGGACCGCGATCGGCTGGAGCCACGAGCTGTGCGAGCCGGTGGAACGGCTGCTGTGGGCCCGCCTCTCCGTGTTCAGCGGGGACTTCGACGTCGCCGCCGCCCGCGCCGTGTGCGCCGGCGGGCCGCTGCCGGCCGCGCGGGTGGAACGGGTACTGGAGGGGCTGGTCGCCAAGTCCGTCGTACGCCGGTCCCGGGAACGCGGGGCCGGCTCCCGCTACCGGATGCTCGACACCATCCGGGAGTTCGGCCACGACTGGCTCGCGGAGCTGGACGAGGTGCGGGCCGTCGCGGACCGGCACGCCCACTGGTACGCGGCGCTCTGCGGGGCCGCCGACCGGGGCTGGCTGGGGCCCGGCCAGCTGGACTGGTACCGCAGGACGAGCGCCGAGCACGCGCAGCTGCGCACCGCCCTGGAGCACCTGCTCGGCACGGATCCCGCGGCGGCCCTGGAGATGGCCGGGGCCCTGTGGTTCTTCTGGTTCTCGTGCGGGCACGTCCACGAGGGCCGGGGCTTCCTGGAGCGGGCCCTGCGCGGAGCGCCCGAACCCGGGGCCGCCCGGGTCCAGGCGCAGTGGGCGCTCGGGCTGACGATGCTGCTCCAGGGCGACATGGACGGGGCCCGGGCGATGGGCGCCGAGTGCGTCCGGGCGGCGGCCCTGCTCGCCGACCCGGAACGGCGGCTGCGCGCCGCCTACCTGCGGGCCGTGTCGATCCTGATGCCGGGCGACCCGGTGGGGGCGCTCGCGCTGGCGGGGCCCCGGGCGCGGGCGGCGCACGAGGGGCGGGCCGACGGGCCGGGGCGGCTGCTGTGCCGGCTGGTGACGGCGTACGCCCTGTGCGACCTCGGGCGCTACGAGGAGGCCGCCGAGGAGGCGCACGGGCTGCGCGAGGCGTGCGCGGACCTGGGCGAGCGCTGGCTGCGGGCGTACGCGGACTACGTGCTGGCCGTCGCGGCGCTGGGGCTCGGCGAGTACGGCGAGGCCGCGCGGCACGTACGGGCCATGCTGTCCGGGAAACGGCTGCTGGGCGACCGCTTCGGCATCGCGCTGGGCCTGGACGTGCTGGCGGCGGCGGTGGCCGGCCTCGGCGACGGGGAGCTGGCGGCGCGCCTGCTCGGCACCGGGCACGCCTGGTGGCGCACGGTGGGCAGGCCGCAGATGGGCTCGCCCTCGCTGACGGCCCTGCGGGACCAGGGCGAGCGGCAGGCCAGGGCGGCGATCGGCGACGCGGCGTACGAGACCGCGTTCCGGGGTGGTGCGGCGGCGCCCACCGGCTAGACACGGCCCAGGGTCCGGCCGGTGGGCGGCGTAATGCCCGGGCTCCCGTCAGTACGGGAGGGGTCTGCCCGACGGTGTGCGCAGGTCCAGGTCTCGGGGGGCGGGCTTGGGGACGGGCTTGCGGATCAGCTGCTGACGCATGCTGCCTCCTCGCTCAGACCAACGCCGGGCGACGGGGTTCCACCGTCCGGCCTTCGGGGAGCAGTTCGCCGGTGTCGTCGAAGATGACCACCCCGTTGCAGAGCAGGCTCCAGCCCTGTTCGGGGTGGGAGGCCACGACGCGCGCGGCCTCGTGGTCGGGACTGTCGGCGGGCGGGCAGGGGGGCTGGTGGGAGCACATGGCGCACCTCCTCGCAGTGTGGGGCGGGAGGGCCGGTGGTCACCCGGTCGAACCCACGATCCACGGTGGCGGTGAGTATTACCGATCGCCACCCTCCGGCGGAAGCCATATTCGACGTCCAGTTCAGGGTGTGTATGCCCGCTTACCATGCGCTCATGCCAGACATCCGGATCATTCGCCGCACGCCCCTCCCGCCGGCCGAGGTGTGGAGGCGGCTCACGGACTGGGAACGCCACGGCGAACAGGTGCCGCTGACCCGGACGACCATCGAGACGGAGCCGCCGACGCGCGCCGGAACGCGCTTCACCGCGCGCACGGGAGTGGGAAGCGTCACGTTCGACGACACCATGGAGGTCGTCGTCTGGGAGCCCCCGCGACTGGTCCGGCTGGAGAAGCGCGGCAGGGCGGTGACGGGCTGGGCCGAGATCGAGCTCCGCCCGGCCTCCGGCGGGGGCACGGAGGTCCACTGGCGCGAGGACGTGCGCCTGCGCCCCCTCCCCCGCGCCCTGGACCCCCTGGTGGCCCGCGCGGGCCACCGCGTCTTCGCCCGGGCCCTGGACCGGCTGCTGCGGCCCTGACCGGCCGGGCTAGGGTGCCGTGATCATCACGCACCCCCGGGAGGGTTCCTTGGCCACACCCCCGCCCGGGTACGGCGCCGGCCCGTACGGCCCGTACCCCCCGCAGCAGGTCCCTCAGCCGGGCCCGTACGCCGCACCGCCCGGCCCGTACGCCGCGCAACCGGGTTCGCACCCCCCGCCGCCGGGCCCGTACGCCCCCGCGTCGGCGTATCCCGCGCAGCCGGGTCCCTCCGCCCCGCAGCCGGCGTACGCCGTGCCGCCGCAGGGGGCCGGGGACGGCTGCCGGGTGTGCGGGTGCCGGCCCGCCGCCCCCGCCACCGTGCGCGGCCACCAGGGCCTGCTCGTGGTGATGCGGTTCCTCAGCCTGCCCGGGCCGTTCTGCCGCGACTGCGGTACGGCCACCTACCGCCGGATGTCCTCGGACACCCTCTGGCAGGGCTGGTGGGGGCCGCTGTCGGTGTTCATCACCCCGTTCACGCTGCTGCTCAACCTCGGACCCCGGGCGGCGTTCCGGCGCCTCGCGGAGCCCGCGGGCGGCTTCCGGCCCCCGCTGGACCCGGGGAAGCCCCTGTGGCGGCGGCCGCCGGCGCTGCTCCTGCTCGTACCGGCCCTGCTGGTCGCCGTCGGCGTCCCGGCGCTCGTCGTGGTGGGCCTGCTGATCCGCGAGGAGGCCCCGCCGGTGCTGGCGGTCGGCCAGTGCGTGCGCAACACGGGTGACTGGAAGGACCAGGACCTGGTGGTCACGGACTGCGGGTCGGCCCGGGCGCAGTTCCGCGTGAGCAAGCGGCTCACCACGGGCGCGGCCTGCGCCGCGGGGGACTTCCTCTCCGACCCGAAGTACGGCGGCGACGGCTGGACCCTGAACTGCCTCACCCCGCTGCGCTGAAGCGGGCCGCCCCGCCCCGGGAGGACCCGGGGCGGGGCGGGGGGGCCGCCGCGGCTAGCGGATCGGCATGCCCGACAGGGTGCGGGCGATCACCAGGCGCTGGATCTCGCTCGTCCCCTCGAAGATCGTGTAGATGGCCGCGTCCCGGTGCATCCGCTCCACCGGGTACTCCCGGGTGAAGCCGTTGCCGCCGAGGATCTGGACCGCCTGGGCGGTGACCTTCTTCGCCACCTCGCTCGCGAAGAGCTTCGACATCGAACCCTCGGCCGAGGTGAACGGCTTGCCGGCGACCGCCATCCAGGACGCCCGCCACACCAGCAGCCGGGCCGCGTCGATCTGCGTGCGCATGTCCGCGAGCTGGAAGGCCACGCCCTGGTTGTCGATGATCGGGCGGCCGAACTGGGTGCGGGTCCTGGCGTAGTCGAGGGCGACCTCGTACGCGGCACGGGCCGTGCCGACGGCCATGGCGCCGACGGCCGGCCGGGAGGCCTCGAAGGTGGCCATCGCGGCGTTCTTGACCCTCTCCCCGCCGCCCGCCGCCGCCCGCTCGCGGGCCCGGGCGAGGCGCTCGTCGAGCTTCTCCTTGCCGCCGAGCAGGCAGGAGCCGGGGATCCGTACGTCCTCCAGGACCACCTCGGCGGTGTGCGAGGCGCGGATGCCGTGCTTCTTGAACTTCTGGCCCTGGGACAGACCGGGGGTGTTCGGCGGCACGATGAAGGAGGCGTGGCCCTTGGTGCCGAGCTCGGGGTCGACCACGGCGACGACGATGTGGACGTTGGCGATGCCGCCGTTGGTGGCCCAGGTCTTGGTGCCGTTCAGCACCCACTCGTCCTTGGCCTGGTCGTAGACGGCCCGGGTGCGCATCGCTCCGACGTCGGAGCCGGCGTCCGGCTCGGAGGAGCAGAAGGCGGCGACCTTGACGTCGTCTGGGGTCCCGTACATCTGCGGGATCCACGTGCCGATCTGCTCCTCGGTGCCGTTGGCGACGACCCCGATGGCCGCGAGGCCGGTTCCGACGATGGACAGGGCGATGCCGGCGTCGCCCCAGAACAGCTCCTCCATGGCCATGGGGATGCCGAGGCCGGTCGGGTCGAAGAACTGCTGGGCGTAGAAGTCCAGCGAGTAGATGCCGACCTTGGCCGCCTCCTGGATGACGGGCCACGGAGTCTCTTCGCGCTCGTCCCATTCGGCGGCCGCGGGCCTGATCACGTCGGCGGCGAAGCCGTGGATCCAGTCCCGGACCTGCCTCTGGTCCTCGTTGAGCTCCATGGTGAACTCCGCCATGTCCCCTCCAGCTGTCTCACACGGTTACCGTTACTGCCGGTAACCCTCATCGTGGCCACAGTCTGTTACCGGCCGGTAAGCACTGTCAAGCGCCGCCGATTCGGTGACGGGGGTACGCGGGGTGTTACGTTGCGTGGGCGTCACGCACCATCGCAAGGGCGGGGAGAGAAACACGTCATGGAGACCAGTCAGCAGCCGGGCGAGCCGGGAGCGGGAGAACGCCGCCGGCGCGAGCTGCTCGAAGCGGCGGACCGCGTCGTGCTCAGGGACGGCCCCAAGGCCTCGATGAACGCCATCGCGGCCGAGGCCGGCATCACCAAGCCGATCCTCTACCGGCACTTCGGCGACAAGGCGGGCCTCTACCAGGCACTCGCCGTACGCCACACCGACGCCCTGCTCGACTCCCTGCGGGCCGCGCTCGACGCCCCGGCCGAACGCCGCAAGCGGGTGGAGTCCACCCTGGACACCTACCTCGCCGCCATCGAGGCCCGTCCGCAGGTCTACCGGTTCCTGATGCACCCCGCCGAGGACTCCCACAGCAACGAGCGCGGCTTCGACGTCGGCCTGCACTCCGCCCCGCTGCTGCGCCGCCTCGGCGAGGAACTGGCGGAGGTGGTCGGCGAACGGGTCGACCTCGGCCCCGGCGGCGAACAGCTCGCCCGGATCTGGGGCCACGGCATCGTCGGCATGATGCACGCCGCCGGCGACTGGTGGCTCGGCGAACGCCCCTGCGAGCGGGCCGCGCTGGTGGCCGGCCTCACCGACCTGCTCTGGGGCCGCCTGGCCACCGCCGGCAACCGCGCGGACGGCCCCGGCTTCTGACCCGCGCCGCCGTTCAGGCCTTGCCGCCGCCCCACGGGGCCCTGGCGATGGCCCGGCGCAGCCGGCGGGCGCGCAGGCCGGTCACCCGGTCCGCGTAGACCGTGCCGTCGAGGTGGTCGCACTCGTGCTGGAGGCACCGGGCGAAGAACCCGGTCCCCTCCACGCGCACCGGGGCCCCGTCGGAGGTGACCCCCTCGACGACCGCCCGGTCGAAGCGGACGGTGCCGGCCTCCAGGCCGGGCAGCGACAGGCAGCCCTCGGGGCCGCGGAACTCGTCGCCGTCCGCCTCGACCAGCCGGGGGTTGACGACGTGTCCCACATGGCGGACGTCCTCGTCGTCGGGGCAGTCGTAGACGAAGACCCGCAGCCCCGTCCCGATCTGGTTCGCGGCCAGCCCGACGCCCTGGGCGGCGTACATCGTGGCGAACATGTCCTCGATGAGCCGGTCGAGTTCGGGCCCGAAGTCGGTGACCTCGGCACAGGGAGAGTGCAGCACCGGGTCGCCCAGCAGGGTCATCGGGCGTACGGAACCGGTGGTACCGGGGAGGGGACGCTGTCGCATGGCGGTAAGGGTACGACGGGCGAATATATGAGGAGATCCGCGGCGACCTGGGGCGCCGCGGTCAAGGCCGCGGCCGGTACTGGATAGGCTGGGGCGACCGACGCTAGGAGGACAAGGGACGATGGCAGGCAACACGGAGCCGCTTTCGCCGCGGGCCAAGCTGGCCGTGACGGCGGGCAAGGCCGCGGCGGCGGTGTCGCGGGCCGCGGGACGCGGAAGCGGATCGGTGATCGGAGGCAAGGTCGCACTCAGGCTGGACCCCGATCTTCTCGGCGCGCTGGCGCAGCATCTCGATGTCGTCCTCGTCTCCGCGACGAACGGCAAGACCACGACGACCCGCCTGATCGCGGAGGCCCTGCGGGCCAGCGGTCCGGTCGTGTCCAACGCGCTGGGCGCGAACATGCCGGCCGGCATCACCTCGGCGCTCGCCGGCGGCTCGGACGCCAAGTACGGCGTCATCGAGGTGGACGAGAAGTACCTGGCCGGGGTGGCCCGGGACGTCACCCCCAAGGTGATCGCCCTGCTGAACCTCTCCCGCGACCAGCTGGACCGCGCTGCCGAGACCCGCATGCTCGCCGAGAAGTGGCGCGAGGGGCTCCAGGGCTCCAAGGCGGTCGTGGTCGCGAACTGCGACGACCCCCTGATCGTGTGGTCGGCGTCCTCGTCGCAGAACGTGGTGTGGGTGGCGGCCGGCCAGGAGTGGAAGGACGACGCCTGGTCGTGCCCCTCCTGCGGTGGCGTCATGCAGCGCCCGGGCGACGACTGGTTCTGCGGCGAGTGCGGCTTCCGCCGCCCCGCACCGAGCTGGGTGCTCTCCGGCGACCACGTGCTCGACCCGCACGGCAGCGCCTGGCCGATCCACCTCCAGCTGCCCGGCCGAGCCAACAAGGCCAACGCCGCCACCTCGGCCGCCGTGGCCGCCGTGTTCGGCGTGCCGCCGCAGGTCGCGCTGGAGCGCATGTACCAGGTGCAGGCCGTGGCCGGCCGCTACGACGTGGTCAGCTTCATGAACCGCGACCTGCGCCTGCTGCTCGCGAAGAACCCGGCGGGCTGGCTCGAAACGTTTTCGCTGATCGACGGGCCCCCGGCGCCGGTGGTCCTCGCGGTCAACGCCCGCGGCGCGGACGGCACCGACACCTCCTGGCTGTGGGACGTGGACTACCCGCGCCTCGCCGGGCACCCGATCTTCGTGATCGGCGACCGCAAGCTCGACCTCGCGGTCCGCCTCGAGGTCGCCGGCCTGGACTTCCGCGTCTGCGAGACCATCGACGAGGCCGTCCAGCTGGCGCCGCCCGGGCAGATCGAGCTCATCGCCAACTACACGGCCTTCCAGGACGTGCGCCGCCGCGTCGGCAACTAGTACCCGTACCTTCGAAGGACAAGAGCATGAGCGACAACAGCCTGCGTCTGGTGTGGGTCTACCCCGACCTGCTCAGCACGTACGGAGACCAGGGCAACTGCCTCGTCGTGGAGCGCCGGGCGCGCCAGCGCGGGCTGGACGTGCAGCGCGTGGACGTGCGCAGCGACCAGCCCATCCCGACCTCGGGCGACATCTACCTGATCGGCGGCGGTGAGGACCGGCCGCAGCGGCTGGCCGCCGAGCGGCTGCTGCGCGACGGCGGCCTGGAGCGCGCCGTCTCGAACGGGGCGATCGTCTTCTCCGTCTGCGCCGGGTACCAGATCCTCGGCAACGAGTTCGTCAACGACATGGGCGAGCGCCAGCCGGGCCTGGGCCTGCTGGACGTGGTGACCGTGCGCGGCGAGGGCGAGCGGTGCGTCGGCGACGTCATCGCCGACATCGACCCGCGCCTGGGCCTGCCGCAGCTGACGGGCTTCGAGAACCACCAGGGCATCACGCACCTCGGCCCGACGGCGCGGCCGTTCGCCCGGGTGACGATGGGCCGCGGCAACGGCACCGGCGACGGCACCGAGGGCGCGTACAACGACACCGTCTTCGGAACGTACATGCACGGCCCCGTGATGGCGCGGAACCCGCTCATCGCGGACCACCTGCTGAAGCTGGCCCTCGACGTGAACGCGCTGCCGGCCATGGACGACCGCTGGTACGACGCGCTGCGCGCGGAGCGCATGGCGGCCGCCACGCAGTCCGCGTAGGGGCGCTCGCGCGCCTGCCGCACGGCCTCCGGCCCGGATCCCCTCGGGGGTCCGGGCCGGTGTGCGTCCGGCTGGTGTGCGTTCGGTCGGTGTGCGTTCGTACGATCTTCTGTTTGTTCCGACCATCCTGTGGAGGATGGTTCAGTCCGGCGGGAAACCGCTTGTAGGGTGACGGGTAGTTCCAACCGGACGACGTGGTCCGGTCGTCGGCCCACGTTGCAAAGGTTCTTCCTGCCATGCGCATTGGTGTGCTCACTTCCGGCGGCGACTGCCCCGGCCTGAACGCCGTCATCCGCTCCGTCGTACACCGCGCCGTCGTCGACCACGGCGACGAGGTCATCGGCTTCCACGACGGCTGGCGCGGCCTCCTGGAGTGCGACTACCGCAAGCTCGACCTGGACTCCGTCGCCGGCATCCTGGCCCGCGGCGGCACCATCCTCGGCTCCTCCCGGGTCCAGCCGGCGCACCTGCGCGACGGCGTGGAGCGGGCCCGCGGGCACGTCGCGGACCTCGGCCTGGACGCCATCATCCCGATCGGCGGCGAGGGCACCCTGAAGGCGGCCAACCTGCTCGCCCAGGGCGGCCTGCCGATCGTGGGCGTGCCGAAGACCATCGACAACGACATCGCCTCCACGGACGTCACCTTCGGCTTCGACACCGCCGTCGGGGTCGCCACCGACGCCCTGGACCGGCTGAAGACCACCGCCGAGTCCCACCAGCGCGTGATGGTCGTCGAGGTCATGGGCCGCCACACCGGCTGGATCGCCCTGCACTCGGGCATGGCGGCCGGCGCGCACGCCATCGTCGTCCCGGAGCGCCCCTTCGACATCGAGGAGCTGACGGCGATCGTCGGCGAGCGCTTCTCGGCGGGCAAGCGGTTCGCGATCGTCGTGGTCGCCGAGGGGGCCAAGCCCCTCCCCGGCACGATGGAGTACCAGGCGGGCGGCAAGGACCAGTACGGGCACGAGCGCTTCGCCGGCATCGGCAACATCCTGGCCGTCGAACTGGAGCGGCGCCTGGGCAAGGAGGCCCGCCCGGTCATCCTGGGCCACGTCCAGCGCGGCGGCACGCCCACCGCCTACGACCGGGTCCTGGCCACCCGCTTCGGCTGGCACGCGGTGGAGGCGGCGCACCGCGGCGAGTTCGGCATGCTGACGGCCCTGCGCGGCACGGACATCGTGATGGTCCCCCTGGCCGAGGCCACCTCGACCCTGAAGACGGTCCCGACGGACCGCTACGACGAGGCCCAGAACGTTCTGTGATGTTTCCCCCCTTCTGAGACCGCCCCCGGACACGATCGCGTCCGGGGGCGGCATTACTGTGGTGGGGCGCCACAGTCAAGGGAGTGAAGGCATGGATCACAGCGGGCACGGCATGGACATGAACATGGACCTGCCGCCGTTCACTCTCGGGCGCGGACTGGAGTTCTCCTTCGACGCCTTCTTCCTGTTCGGCTCCCTGCTGGGGCTCGCCCTGTACGGGTGGGGCGTGTGGCGGCTGCGCGGACGCGGGGACTCCTGGCCGGTGGGCCGGACCCTCGCCTTCGTCGCCGGCGTGCTGACGGTGATGCTGGTGATGTGCACCAAGCTGAACGACTACGGCATGGTCATGTTCAGCGTGCACATGGTCCAGCACATGGTGATCAGCATGGTCACCCCGATCCTGCTGCTGCTCGGGGCGCCGGTGACGCTGGCCCTGCGGGCGCTGCCGCCGGCGGCGCGCGGGCACAAGGGGCCGCGCGAGCTGCTCCTGATGCTGCTGCACAGCCGGTACATGCGGATCGTCACCCACCCGGCCTTCACCATCCCGATGTTCATCGCGAGCCTCTACGCGCTGTACTTCACCCCGCTCTTCGACTTCCTGATGGAGAGCAGGGCCGGCCACATCGGCATGATGGTCCACTTCCTGGCCGTCGGCCTGATCTTCTTCTGGCCGATCATGGGCGTGGACCCGGGCCCGCACCGCCCCGGCTACGTGATGCGCATGCTGGAGCTGTTCGCCGGCATGCCCTTCCACGCCTTCTTCGGCATCGCCCTCATGATGGCGAGCGAGCCGATGATCAAGACGTACGCGAACCCGCCGGCCTCCCTGGACATCGACCCGCTGCTCGACCAGCAGTGGGGCGGCGGCATCGCCTGGGCTTTCAGCGAGATCCCCTCGGTGCTGGTGCTGATCGCCCTGATCTACCAGTGGTACCGCTCCGAGCAGCGGGTGGCGCGGCGCTCGGACCGGGCCGCCGACCGGGACGGCGACAAGGAGCTCGCCGCCTACAACGCGTATCTCGCCTCGCTCCAGCAGCGCGGCCAGTAGCGCGGAACCCGTATCAGGAGCCACCATGGGGCATGACCGGATCCGTTAAGGCGATGGCCGTCACGACCTTCGCCGCTCTGGTGGCCGTCTCCACGTACTCGGTGGCGCTCGGCAGCAACGGCTGGCTGTGGTTCGGCTGGGTGGTGCTGGGGCTGCTCACGATGGGGCTTGCCGCTTCACACAGCGCATGACCCTCCCGGCCCCCCGTTGACCGTCCGTAGGATGGCCGTGACATAGCGGCATCGACGGGAGCGGCCTGGTGTTCTACCACTTGCTCAAACACGTACTGCTCGGTCCGCTGCTGCGGCTGCTGTTCCGGCCGCGGATCGAGGGGCTGGAGAACATCCCCGCGGAGGGCGCCGCGATCGTCGCGGGCAACCACCTGTCCTTCTCGGACCACTTCCTGATGCCCGCGATCCTCTCGCGCCGGATCACCTTCCTCGCCAAGGCCGAGTACTTCACCGGGCCCGGCCTCAAGGGCCGGCTGACCGCCGCCTTCTTCCGCAGCGCCGGGCAGATCCCGGTGGACCGCTCCGGCAAGGACGCCGGGCAGGCGGCCCTGCGCGAGGGGCTCGGCGTGCTGTCCAAGGGCGAGCTGCTCGGGATCTACCCGGAGGGCACCCGCTCCCACGACGGGCGGCTCTACAAGGGCAAGGTCGGCGTGGCGGCCATGGCCCTGGGCGCGGGGGTGCCGGTGGTGCCGTGCGCGATGCTCGGGACCTTCGAGATCCAGCCGCCCGGCCAGAAGCTCCCGAAGATCCGGCGGGTCACGATCCGCTTCGGGGCTCCGCTGGAGTTCTCCCGGTACGCGGGCATGGAGGGCGAGCGGGCCGTGCTGCGCGCGGTCACGGACGAGATCATGTACGCGATCCTGGGCCTCTCCGGCCAGGAGTACGTGGACCGGTACGCGGCCGAGGTCAAGGCCGAGGAGGAGGAGAAGCGGAAGAAGGCCCGGCGCTCCTCGCGCTGAGCCTTCTCCCGCTCTTTCCCACGGGTACCGCCAGGTACCGTCAGGTACTGCCGGGGGGTCCTTAGCGGACGACCGCCGGGAGCTCCTCGTGCTGCGGCAGCGCGGCGGCCGGGGCCTCCGCGAGGGACTTCGCCGCGGCCGGGGCCGGCGGCACCGGCGTGGCGTGCGGGCCGCACTTCACGTCCTGGGCGTCGACCTTGCCGGTGAGCAGGTAGGCGTCCACGCGGGTGTTGATGCAGGGGTTCACCAGGCTGGTGACGCCGTGCGAGCCGGCGTTCTGCTCGGTGATCAGGCGCGAGCCCGCCAGGCGGCGGTGCAGCTCGACGGCGCCCTGGTACGGGGTGGCCGCGTCACGCTCGGACTGGACGATCAGGACCGGGGCGATGCCGCGCTTGGCACCGACCTCGATCGGGGTGCTCTGCTTGGACTTCCAGGTCGCGCAGGGGAGGTTCATCCACGCGTTCGACCAGGTCAGGAACGGGTACTTCTTGTGCAGCTCGGAGTTGTCCCGGTCCCACTTGGCCCAGCTGGTGGGCCACTTGGCGTCGGCGCACTCCACCGCGGTGTACACGGCGTTGCTGTTCTCGGAAGCGGCATTGCCCTTGGTGTCGGACATGTCCGGGGCGATGGCCTCGATCAGCGGCTTCTCGTCACCGGCGGCCCAGGCGCTGAACGCCTGCGCGACCGGGACCCACGAGGAGTCGTAGTACGGGGCGCCCTGGAAGAAGCCGATCAGCTCGGCCGGGCCGACGACGCCGCCGAGCGGGTTGGCCTTGGCCTTGCCGCGCAGCTCCTGGTACTTGGCCTCGACCTTGGCGCGGGTGTCGCCGAGGTGGAAGACGGCGTCGTTCTTGGCGACCCAGTCCTGCCAGTCGTTCCAGCGCATCTGGAAGGCGACGTCCTGCTCCAGGTTGGCCTGGTACCAGATGTTGTCCGTGGCCGGGTTGACCACGCTGTCGACGATCATGCGGCGCACGTGGCCCGGGAAGAGGGTCGCGTAGACCCCGCCCAGGTAGGTGCCGTAGGAGACGCCGAGGTAGTTGAGCTTCTGCTCGCCGAGGGCGGCCCGGATGACGTCCAGGTCGCGCGCGGTGTTCGGCGTGGTCATGTGCGGCAGCATCTCGCCGCTGCGCTCCTTGCAGCCGTCCGCGTACTCGGCGGCGAGCTTGCGCTGGGCGCGCTTGTCGGCCTCGCTGGACGGGACCGGGTCGGCCTTGGGGGCCTTGACGAACTCCTGCGGGTCGATGCAGGAGATCGGCGCGGAGTGGCCGACGCCGCGGGGGTCGAAGCCCACGAAGTCGTAGGCCTTGGAGGTGTTGACCCACAGCGGGCTCTTGGTGGTGATCCGGCGCGGGAAGCGCATGCCGGAACCGCCCGGGCCGCCCGGGTTGTAGACGAGGGCGCCCTGGCGCTCCTCCTTGGTGCCCGTGCTGACGGCACGGTCGACGGCGAGCTCGATCGTCTTGCCGAAGGGCTTGGTGTAGTCGAGCGGGACCTTGACCCAGCCGCACTGGATCGGCTTCTCGAAGCCCCAGTCGGCAGGACAGTCCTTCCAGTCGATGCCGGCGCGCGCGGCGCGGGCGGCGGCGATCTGGACGCCGATCGCCTCGGCACCGCCGTTGTCCCGGCCGGCCGGAGCGGCCGAGGCCGGCGGCGCGAGCAGCAGGCCCGCGGCCAGCGCGCCGGTGATGAGAGTGGCGGCGCTCCCCAGCGTCGCATTGCGTATCACGTGGTTGATCCCCCTGGTCATGTGCCGCCCGGAGCGGCAGGTTTGGGACAGGGGGATCCTTTCGTCTGACCGGTACCCGGCAACAGAGCGCGGTCCAGTTCTTTGCCAACCCGATAACCGGAAACGTGTGTACCGCTGAGCGGTGTCCCATTACCCCGCTTCTGTCCCCCCGTCACCACCCGTAGGTGCGCAGCGCCCCGTCGAGGAGTTCGCGCAGCCGCAGCGCGTCCGGGGCGAGGGCCGTGACGAGCACGGCCGGTCCGGCCAGCGGGGTGGCCGCGGCGAACTCGCCCAGGACGGCGGCCCGCGGCGGGTCCTGCGCGAAGCGGGGGTCGACGACCAGGAGCTGGCCGAGGGCGCGGTGGCCCGCCGTGACGGCCGGGCCGTCCCAGCCGCCCGGTGCGCCGGGGCCGCAGGACAGCTCCTGGTCCAGCAGGGGCCGGCCGTCCCGGGTGACCGTGAGCCGGCTGCGCAGCAGGCCGGGGGCCTCGGCGCTGCGTCCCAGCACCTGTTCCTCGCGCAGCAGGAGGCGGGCGGTGGGGGCCAGTTCGGCGCGGGTGGTGGCGCGCAGGTCGCTGCCGCGCACGGAGACGAGCGGTTCCGGCAGCCAGCGCACCGCCGCCCCGTCGGCGAGCGAGAGCCGTACGTCGTACCGCGCGGGCTCCGCGGTGCGGCCGGGCAGGGCCAGGGTGGCGGCCGCCGAGCGCAGCGCGAGGCGGGCGCCGGGTCCCGCCTCGGCCTCCACCGTGAGGTGGTCGCCGCCGAGGGGGGCGCTCATCGCGCCGACCAGCATCACTCCCGCCTCGGCGTCCTCGCCGCGGGTGCGGCGCAGGGCGAGCGGCCCCTCCCCGGCCAGCAGGGGCAGGGCGGTGCCGCCGCGCCCGTCGGCGGCGGCGCGGATGCGGGCGGTGGCGCGGAGGGCGGCCGGGTGGAGGGCGGCGGGGGGCGCGCTGGTCACCGTACGGCCCAGGCGGCGATCCGGGCGCGCACCCACTCGGCCACCGGGGCGACGCCCTCGGGGCCGCGCAGGGACTGGAAGGCGACGGGCAGGTCTCCGCGCTGGGCGGCGGCGTCGCGGGCCATGCGTTCCAGGTCGGAGCCGACGTGGGGGGCGAGGTCGGTCTTGTTGACGACCAGGAGGTCGGAGGTGGTGACGCCGGGGCCGCCCTTGCGGGGGATGTCGTCGCCGCCGGCCACGTCGATGACGAAGATCTGGGCGTCGACCAGGCCCCGGGAGAAGGTGGCGGTCAAGTTGTCGCCGCCGGATTCGACGAGGATCAGGTCGAGGGGGGCGCTGCCGAGGAAGGCCTCCTCCAGCTCCTCCACGGCCTCCAGGTTGGCGGAGATGTCGTCGCGGATGGCGGTGTGGGGACAGGCTCCGGTCTCGACGGCGCTGATCCGCTCCGGGGGCAGGACGGCCTCGCGGAGCAGGAACTCGGCGTCCTCCCGGGTGTAGATGTCGTTGGTGACGACGGCCATGGACAGTTCGGTGCGCAGGGCGCGGCAGAGGGCGGCGACGGTGGCGGTCTTGCCGGAGCCGACGGGTCCGCCGAGGCCCACGCGCAGGGCGCGCCGGGTGCCGTCGGCGCGCAGCGGGAGAGCGGCGTGGGTGTGGCGGCGGGGGTAGGTCACGTCGTGGTCGAGGTGCACGGCAGGTCTCCAAAAAGGGGAAGGGGTGGGGGTGCTCGCGCTCAGGAGGCGAAGAGGCGTACCGCCCAGTCGGCATGTACCTCCGCCGCGATCTCCAGCAGCGGTGAGGAGGCCGCGGGCAGCACGTCCGCGCCCTCGGTGCGGGCGAGCAGGGCGGCCTCGGCCGCCCGGGCGGCGACGGCGTCGAGGTCGGGGGCGAGGCGGGCGAGGACGGCGCTGGCCTCGAAGGGATCGAGGCCCAGCAGCCGTACCGTCGCCGTGGCCGGCCCGCTGACGCTCTCGTACGCCGCCACGTGCGCGGCGTCCGGCGCACCGAGCCCGGCGGCCCGGGCGGCGAGGCCGAGCACGACGGGCTGGTGGGCGCCGCGCGGGAAGGCGGCGGCCAGCGCGTCGAGTTCGGCGGCGGGCCAGATGGCGCGGGCGGCCCGCAGCAGCTGCCGGCCGAGCCGCCGCGCGGCGGCGCGCAGCGCGGGCGAGGGGGTGCGGGCGTCGGCGGCGGCGTCGAGTGCGGCCGGGTCGAGGCCGAGGGCGGCGGCCGCGGCCAGCCCGGCGGCGGTGAGCCCGGCGGTGTGCAGCCGGCCCCGGCAGAACTGCTCCAGGGTGGCGGCGTCGTGGATGCGGCCGGCCTTGCAGGCGGCCTCCGCCCCGCCGGAGTGGGCGTGCCCTCCGGCGGGAAAGCGGCCGTCCGCGAGTACGAGCAGCGCGGCGAGGCTCATCGGCGGGGACCCATCGGAGTTCGGGGGCCCATCAGAAGAGGAAGTATCTCTGTGCCATGGGCAGTTCGGCCGCGGGTGCCGGCTCCACCGCCTCGCCGTCGATGGTGACGGTGAAGGTGTCGGGGTCGACCTGGACCCTGGGCATGGCGTCGTTGTTGCGCATGTCCGCCTTGCCGAGCTTGCGGGTGTTCTCGATGGCGGTGAACCTCTTGCCGAGGCCGAGGCGTTCGGGGAGGCCGTCGTCGAGGGCGGCCTGCGAGGTGAAGTTGAAGGAGTTGAGGGCGGGCGCGCGTCCGATGCCGCCGTACATGGGCCGGGGCAGGACCGGCTGCGGGGTGGGGATGGAGGCGTTGGCGTCGCCCATCTGCGCGTACGCGATCTGGCCGCCCTTGACGACGAGCTCGGGCTTGACCCCGAAGAAGGCGGGGGTCCACAACACCAGGTCGGCGAGCTTGCCGACCTCGACGGAGCCGATCTCCCTGGCGAGGCCCTGGGCCACGGCGGGGTTGATCGTGTACTTGGCCACGTAGCGGCGGGCGCGGTGGTTGTCGGCGGGGCCGTCGCCGGGGAGGAAGCCGCGGCGCTGCTTCATCACGTGGGCGGTCTGCCAGGTGCGCAGCACGACCTCGCCGACGCGACCCATGGCCTGGGAGTCGGAGGAGATGATGGAGATGGCCCCGAGGTCGTGGAGGACGTCCTCGGCGGCGATGGTGGAGGGCCGGATCCGGGACTCTGCGAAGGCGAGGTCCTCGGGGACGGCCGGGTTGAGGTGGTGGCAGACCATCAGCATGTCGAGGTGTTCCTCGACGGTGTTGAGGGTGTGCGGGCGGGTGGGGTTGGTGGAGCTGGGCAGGACGTTGGGCTCGGAGACCACGGTGATGATGTCGGGTGCGTGGCCGCCGCCCGCGCCCTCGGTGTGGTACGAGTGGATGGTCCGCCCGGCGATGGCCGCGAGGGTGTCGGCGACGAAGCCGGCCTCGTTGAGGGTGTCGGTGTGGATGGCGACCTGGGCGCCGGTCTCGTCGGCGACGCTCAGGCAGGCGTCGATGGCGGCGGGGGTGGCCCCCCAGTCCTCGTGGATCTTGAAGCCGAGTGCTCCGCCGCGCAGCTGGGAGAGCATGCCCTCGCGGGACATGGTGTTGCCCTTGCCGAGCAGGCCGATGTTGACGGGGTAGGCCTCCAGGGCCGCGAACATCCGGGACAGGTGCCAGGGGCCGGGGGTGACGGTGGTGGCCTTGGAGCCCTCGGCGGGGCCGGTGCCGCCGCCGACGAGGGTGGTGATGCCGGAGGCGAGGGCCTCGTCGACCACGGTCGGGGAGATGAAGTGCACGTGGGCGTCGATGGCGCCGGCGGTGAGGATCTTCCCGTTGCCCGCGATGATCTCGGTTTCGGGGCCGATGACGAGTGCGGGGTCGACGCCGTCCATCGTGTCGGGGTTGCCGGCCTTGCCGATCCCGCAGATGCGGCCGTCCGCGATGCCGATGTCGGCCTTGACGACGCCCCAGTGGTCGAGGACGACCACGCCGGTGATGACCGTGTCGGGGGCGCCCTCGGCGCGCGTGGTGCGGGCCTGTCCCATGGACTCGCGGATGACCTTGCCGCCGCCGAAGACGGCCTCGTCGCCGGAGTTGCCGGGTCCGCCGCTGAGGTCCCGTTCGATCTCGACGAAGAGGGCGGTGTCGGCGAGCCGGATCCGGTCACCGGTGGTCGGCCCGAAGAGGTCGGTGTAGGCCCGGCGGGAGAGTTCAGCCATCGAGCGGCCCTCCGGTCTCGCCGCGCAGTCCGGGCACGGTGCGCCGTCCGCCGATGGGTACGAGTTCCACGGCGACGGGGATGCCCGGCTCGAAGCGGACGGCGGTGCCGGCGGCGATGTTCAGGCGCAGGCCGTGCGCGGCCCGCCGGTCGAAGTCGAGGCCGGGGTTGGCCTCGGCGAAGTGGTAGTGGGAGCCGACCTGTACGGGCCGGTCGGCGGCGTTGAGGACGGTGAGGCGGGTGACGGGGCGGCCTTCGTTGAGGCGCACCGGGCCGTCCCCGTGGACGATCTCGCCGGGGATCATGCTGCGCTCCCGCTCAGACGATCGGGTCGTGGACGGTGACGAGCTTGGTGCCGTCGGGGAAGGTGGCCTCGACCTGGACGTCGTGGATCATCTCGGGGATGCCCTCCATGACCTCCGCCCGGGTGAGCACGGTGCGGCCGGACGCCATCAGCTCGGCCACGGTCCGCCCGTCGCGGGCGCCTTCGAGGAGGTGCGAGGTGATCAGGGCGACGGCCTCGGGGTGGTTGAGGAGCACCCCGCGCGCCCTGCGCCGCGCGGCCACGTCGGCCGCCACGTGGATCAGGAGTCTCTCTTGTTCGTGTGGTGTCAATTGCACCTGTATCACCAAGCTTCCGGGACATGGTCGTCGTCGCGCCGGGGAGTGACCGTACCGGCCGGTCAACTCTTTGTTGACCTGCGCTTATCCGTGCCAAGCGTCTCTTGCCCAACACAGGACGAGGCTTTCCGTCCCGATCACCGCCGCTTTACCGGAGCGTGGGTGATCTTTGGCGGAAGAGCGAGGACCATACCGTAGGGGCCTTACTTTTCCGCCGAGTTAACACACGTTTCGGGAAGGCTCCCGGTTCAATGCCGCCCCGGTCCCGGCGGGGCGGTTCGTATACGGCCGGCGGCCGGGTTCAGCAGCCCCTGAGGGTGCACGCGGAGGCGTCGGCGGGCCAGGGCAGGGCGATCCACACGGTCTTGCCGCCGTCCTCGGTGGGGGTGACCGAGAGCCGGCCGCCGGCCTCGGCCGCGAGCCAGCGGATGATGACCATGCCGCGGCCGTTGTCCTGCTGGACGGCGGCGGGGAGCCGCTTGGGCCAGCGCGGGTGACTGTCCGTCACTCCCACGCGCAGCCATTCCTCGCGTTCGAGGCGGACGTCGACGGTGAAGGTGGGCGACTGGCCGAAGGTGTGCTGCACGGAGTTGGTGGCGAGTTCGGAGACGATGAGCCGGACGGTGTCCGCGGTGCCCGCGTCCTCGGGCAGTCCCCAGTCGCTCAGTACCCGGGCCACGTAGCGGCGGGCGGCGGCCACCGACACCGGATCGCTCGGCAGAGTGACGGATGCTTCCAGCTGATCTGCCATGGCGACGTCCCTTTCCCACCGGGACGGAGCCGCCCCGGATCTACGCTGAGCGCCAGAGTGCCACCCATCGTGCCGCCGTTTCCGCCGTTCCCCCAAGATATGCATATATCTGTCGCTCAATGCGGTGAACTCTGCTACGGAAGAGCGTATTTGGAGGGCAGACTGGTGCGAGGTGTGCCGGTGGAAGGAGAGCGGGTATGCAGCACGGTCCCGCGGTGCGTCGGCGCAAACTCGGCGAGGAGCTGCGTGCCCTGCGCGACCGCTCCGGGCTCACCAGCGGCGAGGTGGCGCGCATCGTCGGCTGGCACCAGTCGAAGGTCAGCCGGATCGAGACGGGCCGCAGCGGTGTGAAGACGGAGGACATCCGGCTGCTGCTGGACGCCTACGGGGACGTGGTGAGCGCCCAGCAGCGCGCGCTGCTGGAGGCCCTGGGGGCCTCGGCGGCCGGCCCGGCGGCGAGCGGGGACGCGGCGCGGGGGCGGCAGTGGTGGCACGACTACCGGGGCCTGCTCCCGCAGGAGTACCGGGACTTCATCAGCCTGGAGGCCGGGGCCCGATCGGCGCGGACCGTCGAGCTGTCGGTGGTGCCGGGGCTGCTCCAGACGCCGGACTACGCGCGGGCGGTGACCCGGGCCGCGCTGGGCGGGCTGCCGGAGCCGAAGGTGGACGCGCTGGTCGACGTACGGCTGGCGCGGCAGGCGGTGCTGCGGTCCGATCCGCCGCTGGAGCTGAGCGCCGTGCTGGACGAGGCGGTGCTGCGCCGGCAGATCGGCGGGCCGGGGGTGATGGAGGAGCAGCTGCGGCATCTGGTGGAGGTGGGGCGGCTGCCCCAAGTGCGGCTGCAGGTGCTGCCGTTCACCGTGGGGGGCCATCTCGGCCTGACCGGACCGTTCGTAATTTTCTCATTTCCGAACATCGCCGATCTGGATGTGGTGGTGCTCGACCATTTGACGAGTAGCCTCTATCTGGAGCGGAAGGAAGACCTTGAGGCGTACAGCGCCGCGTTCCGCACCATCCAGGCGCACGCCCTCCCGCCCCGTGACTCGTCGGATCTGATCAGCTCTATCGCTGACGACGCGTAGAAGGAGGCACCCCCGTGTCCGCAACCCCCTTATCCACCAGCGGACTTCTGAAAAGCGCGCGGTGGCGGCGGAGCAGCCGCAGCACCGGAATGAACAACTGCGTGGAAGCCGCCGCCCTCAGCGGCGGCCTGCTGGCCGTCCGCGACTCCAAGCGGACGGACGGCCCGGCCGTGCTCTTCACCGGGCCGGCCTGGGACGGCTTCCTCGCTTCCGTAAGGGCGGACGTGCGCGTGTGACGTGACGCCTAGCGGTCCGTGGCCCCGGCCGGAGCGGTCCGCAGGACCGTGCCGACGGCCCGGCTGATCTCGTCCCCCGTGAGATCCGCCCGAGCCGTCAGCCGCAGCCGGGAGATGCCGTCCGGCACCGACGGCGGACGGAAGCACCCCACGGACAGACCTGCCTCGCGGCAGTCGGCGGCCCAGCGCAGTGCCGCCGAAGCCGACGGGGCCCGAACCGACACCACGGCCGCGTCCGGCCGGGCCGCGGTCAGGCCGGACGCGGTGAGCCGCCCGTACAGCTCGGCGGCCACCTCCCGGACCCGGGCCGCCCGCTCCGGCTCCCGCTCCAGCAGGCGCAGGCTCGCCAGCGCCGCACCGGCGGCGGCCGGGGCCAGCCCGGTGTCGAAGATGAAGGCGCGGGCCGTGTTGACCAGGTGCCGGATGACCTTGGCCGGCCCCAGCACGGCGCCGCCCTGGCTGCCCAGTGACTTCGAGAGGGTCACCGTGGCGACCACCCCCGGCGCTCCCGCGAGCCCGGCGGCGTGCAGCGCGCCGCGGCCGCCCTCGCCCAGCACCCCCAGCCCGTGCGCGTCGTCCACGACCAGCGCCGCGCCCTCGGCCCGGCAGGCGGCACGGTAGCCGTCGAGCGGGGCGGCGTCCCCGTCGACGGAGAACACCGAGTCGGTCACCAGCAGCGCCCGGCCCCCGTGCCCGGCCAGGGTCTTGCGGGCCGTCTCCGGGTCGCCGTGCGGGGTGACCGCGACCTCGGCCCGCGAGAGCCGGCAGCCGTCGACGATCGAGGCGTGGTTCCCGGCGTCGGAGACGACGAGCGTGCCGCGGCCGCTGAGCGCGGTGACGGCGGCGAGGTTCGCGGCGTATCCGGACGAAAGCACCAGAGCGGACTCGAACCCCGTGAACGCGGCGAGTTCCCGCTCCAGTTCGGCATGAAGTTCGGTCGAGCCCGTGACCAGGCGCGATCCAGTGGCCCCCGCACCCCAGCGCTCGGCCGCCGCGCAGGCACCCCGCACGGTCTCCGGGTGCCGGGACAGCCCCAGGTAGTCGTTGCTCGCCAGGTCCAGCAGGGGCGAGGAGGCGGGCCTCGGGCGCAGGGTCCGCACCAGCCCGGCCTGCTCTCGGACGCGCTCCGCGCCGTCGATCCAGGCGAAGACGTCCTCGGGTTGCGGGGTGTGCTCGGTCATCGGCGGTCCTCGCGTCGCGTCTCGCGATGTGTCTCGCGTTTTGTCGGCAGTCGACAGATCTGCTCGACCCTATCCGCCGGGACCCGAGGGACTGGTGTGGCGATCCACACACCTCCTTCCGGCCATGTTGTCCGATCTCTCCTTGGCCGGGAGTGGTCGCGTGGGACAGGATCGGGCGCATGGACCTGCTGAACACCCTGGTGGAAAAGGGACTGCGGCGCGAGCTGCCGACCCGCGAGGAGGCGCTCGCCGTACTGGCGACCTCCGACGACGAACTGCTCGACGTGGTGGCCGCTGCCGGCAAGGTGCGCCGCCAGTGGTTCGGGCGCCGCGTCAAGCTGAACTACCTGGTCAACCTGAAGTCGGGGCTCTGCCCCGAGGACTGCTCGTACTGCTCCCAGCGTCTGGGGTCGAAGGCCGAGATCCTCAAGTACACGTGGCTCAAGCCCGACGAGGCCTCCAAGGCGGCCGCGGCCGGCGTCGCCGGCGGCGCCAAGCGGGTCTGCCTCGTGGCCAGCGGCCGCGGTCCGACCGACCGTGACGTGGCCCGCGTCGGCGAGACGATCGCCGCCATCAAGGAGCAGAACGAGGGCGTTGAGGTCTGCGCCTGCCTGGGGCTGCTCGCCGAGGGCCAGGCGGAGAAGCTCCGTGAGGCGGGTGCGGACGCCTACAACCACAACCTGAACACCTCCGAGGCCACGTACGGCCAGATCACCAAGACGCACACCTACGCGGACCGTGTCGACACGGTGCAGAAGGCGCACGCGGCGGGCCTGTCGGCCTGCTCCGGCCTGATCGCCGGCATGGGCGAGAGCGACGAGGACCTGGTCGACGTCGTCTACTCGCTGCGCGAGCTGGACTCGGACTCCGTCCCGGTCAACTTCCTGATCCCCTTCGAGGGCACCCCGCTGGCCAAGGAGTGGAACCTCACCCCGCAGCGCTGCCTGCGGATCCTCGCGATGGTCCGCTTCGTCTGCCCCGACGTGGAGGTCCGGATCGCCGGCGGCCGCGAGGTGCACCTGCGCTCGATGCAGCCGCTGGCGCTGCACATCGCCAACTCCATCTTCCTCGGCGACTACCTCACCAGTGAGGGCCAGGCCGGCCAGGCCGACCTCGACATGATCGCGGACGCCGGTTTCGAGGTCGAGGGCGCCGGTACGACCACCCTGCCCGCACACCGCGCCGACGCCGCGGCCGCCGCCCCCGCGGGCGGCATGTGCGGTTCCTCGGCCGGCGGCTGCGGCCCCGCGGCCGACGCCGACGCGGAGGCCGGCGCCGGGGCCCACGGCTGCGGCTCCGCCTGCGGCGGCTGCTCCGGACACGCCGAGCAGGCGCCGGCGCCCGCCCAGGCGGAGGCCGGAGAGGTGCGTTCGGACCTGGTGGCGGTGCGCCGGCGCGGCGCGGGGACGGACGTCGCCCCCAATGCGTGACCAGTTCCCGCTGCACGACCCGCTCGACCCGGCGTCGGACACGGCGGAGCTGCTCGCCCTGGACCGGCAGCACGTCTGGCACCCGTACGGCCCGATGCCCGGGCGGCAGGAGACCCTCGTGGTCTCCTCCGCCTCGGGGGTCCGGCTGCGGCTCGCCTCCCCCGCCCAGGGGCGGGAGGAGCTGGTCGACGGCATGTCCTCCTGGTGGTCGGCGATCCACGGCTACAACCACCCGGTCCTGAACGAGGCCGCGGCCTCGCAGCTGGGCCGGATGTCGCACGTGATGTTCGGCGGGCTCACCCACGAGCCCGCCGTCCGGCTGGCCGCCCGGCTGGTGGAGATCACCCCGGCCGGGCTGGAACACGTCTTCCTCTCGGACTCCGGGTCGGTGGCCGTCGAGGTCGCCGTCAAGATGTGCCTGCAGTACTGGCGTTCGCTGGGCCGCACCGGCAAGACCCGGCTGCTGACCTGGCGCGGCGGCTACCACGGCGACACCTGGCAGCCGATGGCCGTGTGCGACCCCGACGGCGGCATGCACGAGCTGTGGCAGGGGCACCTGCCCCGGCAGGTCTTCGCCGACGCCCCGCCCGGGGACTTCGACACCCCCGTGGACCCCGGGTACGCGGACCACCTGCGCTCCCTGGTCGCCGCGCACGCCGACGAACTCGCCGCGGTGATCGTGGAGCCGGTGGTGCAGGGCGCGGGCGGCATGCGCTTCCACCACCCCGGTTACCTGCGGCTGCTGCGCGAGCTGTGCGACGAGTACGGGGTCCTGCTGATCCTGGACGAGATCGCGACGGGCTTCGGCCGCACGGGCGCGCTCTTCGCCGCCGACCACGCGGGCATCACCCCGGACGTCATGTGCCTGGGCAAGTCCCTCACCGGCGGCTACCTCACCCTCGCGGCCACCCTGTGCACCGAGCGGGTCGCCGACGGGATCTCGCGGGGCGAGGTCCCGGTGCTGGCGCACGGGCCGACCTTCATGGGCAACCCGCTCGCCACGGCCGTGGCCCTGGCCTCGATCGACCTGCTGCTCGGCCAGGACTGGGCCGGCGATGTCAAGCGGATCGAGGCGGGCCTGCGCGAGGGCCTCGCCGGCGCCCGCGCCGTACCCGGGGTCAAGGACGTACGCGTGCTCGGGGCCATCGGCGTGATCCAGCTCGACCACCCGGTCGACGTGTGGGCGGCCACCCGGGCGGCGGTCCGCGAGGGCGTCTGGCTGCGCCCGTTCCGCGACCTGATCTACACCATGCCCCCGTTCGTCACCGGCGACGCCGACGTGGCCCGGATCTGCCGCGCGGCCGTCGCAGCGGCGCAGGAAGGCTGAGATGTCCGTAGTCGTCGTGTCCGGGACGGGCACGGAGATCGGCAAGACGGTGGTCACCGCGGCCGTCGCGACCGCCGCGCTGGCCGCGGGGCGTTCGGTGGCGGTGCTCAAGCCCGCCCAGACCGGGGTCGGCCCGGACGAGCCCGGGGACGCCGCCGAGGTCGTACGGCTCGCCGGCCCGGCCGTGACGGCGCGGGAACTGGCCCGCTACCCCGAGCCCCTGGCCCCGGACACCGCCGCGCGGCGCTCCGGGCTGGCGACGCTGACCCCTGCGGGGATCGCGGAGGCGGCCGCGCGGCTGGCCGCCGAGCACGACCTGGTGCTCGTGGAGGGCGCGGGCGGGCTGCTCGTGCGCTTCGACGAGGAGGGCCACACCCTGGCGGACGCGGCGCGGCTGCTGGCGGCGCCGGTGCTGGTGGTGGCGTCGGCGGGGCTGGGCACGCTGAACAGCACCGACCTCACGGCGCAGGCCCTGGCGGCCCGGTCCGTGAAGGGGCTCGGGGTGGTGGTCGGCAGCTGGCCCGCGGCTCCCGACCTGGCGTCCCGGTGCAACCTCGCCGACCTCCCCAAGTCCGGGCTCCCGCTGCTGGGGGCCGTGCCGGAGGGGGCCGGCGCCCTGGAGCCCGCCGCCTTCCGCGCGGCCGCGCCGGGCTGGCTGGGGGCCGCGCTGGACGGCACCTGGTCGGCGGAGTCCTTCCTCGCCGAGTGGCCCGCCTGACCTGAGGCGCGGGCGGGGCCGGCGGGGGGTCAGTGGCGGGTCAGTGGCGGGTCAGTGGCCCCCTGCCGGCTCCTTGCAGCCGCCCTCCACGTACACCCCGTGCGCCTCGACGCGGGCGGGGTCCGCGGCCCGCCCCGACACGCAGGGGCCGGTGCCGGGGACCATCAGCGCGAAGCCGGGTCCCTGGCCGGCGCTCCCCTCGTACACGTCGCCGGCGTCGACGGGGTAGCCCAGGCGGCGCAGCAGCGTGGTCAGTGCGGCGGGGTCCGCCGCGTGCGCGGCGGCCAGCTCCGTCCTGATCCGGGCCGCGTGGGCCTCCCCGCGGCAGCGGGCGGCGGGGCTCAGCTCCGTCTGCTGCCGGTACGCGTGGTTCTCCGCGTACTTGCGCGACTCGGGATCCGTCGGCCCGCTGCCGCCGCCGGCGGCAGCGGCCGTCGGCGAGGCGGTGGCGGTGGCACAGCGGGCCGCGACCTCCGCGAGGAACGCGGCGTTCGGATCGGCCGCAGGCGCCTGGGCCCGGGGTGCCGGCGCCGGGCCGGAGGCGCAGCCGGCGAGCAGGAGCGCCGCGGCGAACAGCGCGGCGGCCGTGCCCCGGACAGGTGCGGTGCGGGACGTCAAGGTCGTGCCTTCCTTCTGTGCGGGGCCCCAAGTGCGGTGGCCGGAGTGCCGATTATCGTCCGCGCCCTCCGAGGGAGACGGTTTCGGGGCGGGCCCGGACGGGGAACAGCCCCGAAGGGCACGCGCAGCCGTGTCGTCCGCCGCCCGTCCGCCGCCCGTCCGCCGCCCGTCCGCGCCCGGAGGCCCGTCATGCCCAGCCCGGTCCCCGATCCGGTCCACCACCCGTGCTTCGCCCGGTTCTACGCCCGCGCCAGCACCGCCGCCGAGACCCGTGCCGGCATCGGCGCCCTGCGCGGGGAACTCCTGGCGGGGATCTCCGGCCGGGTCGTCGAGATCGGCGCGGGCAACGGGCTGAACTTCGCCCACTACCCCGCCGCCGTGTCCGAGGTCGTCGCCATCGAGCCGGAGCGCACCCTTCGACGGCTCGCCGCGGCCGCCGCCCTGCGCGCCGAGGTGCCGGTGGACCTCGTTCCGGGTGTCGCCGAGGCGCTCCCGGTCAAGAGCGAGGCCTTCGACGTCGCGGTCGCCTCCCTGGTGCTGTGCACCGTACGCAACCTGCCGCGCGCCCTCGCCGAACTGCACCGGGTGCTGCGCCCGGGGGCCGAACTCCGCTTCCTGGAGCACGGGCTGGCTCCCGGCCCGGGGATGGCAGCCGTCCAGCGGGCGCTCGACCGGACGGTGTGGCCCCGCCTGTTCGGCGGCTGCCACACGGCGCGCGACCCGCTCGCCGCGATCGAGGCGGCCGGCTTCCGGATCGCCTCGCACCGCTCCTTCCGCCTGCCCGAGCGCGGCCCGGCGCTGCCGACCTCGTACTGCGTCATCGGCTCGGCCCGGCGGCTGGACGACTGAGCCGGCGCCCTTTCCCCGTACCCCTTCCGGCGGACTGCCGGTCAGACGCACCCGGCAGGCACCACAATCGGGCCGGGGACGCGCGGTCCGGCGCGGCCCGGCGCTTGTCAGGAGTGGAGCGGAGGGGGAGCGTGGCACACGAGGCGCGGCCGGGGCAGCTGGTCAACCACCGTTACCGGCTGGACCGGACCCTGGGGGCCGGTGGAATGGGGCGGGTCTGGAAGGCGTACGACGTCCAGCTCGACACCCACGTGGCCGTCAAGGAGCTGCTCCTGCCCTCGGGGCCGTCGGCCCCGGATCCGGCCGACCGTCTGGAGCGGGCCATACGGGAGGCCCGCAGCGCGGCCAGGCTGCGCGACCACCCCAACGTGGTCACGGTCCACGACGTCACCCTCGTGGGCGGGGTGCCGTGGATCGTCATGGAGCTCGTCAGGGGCTCGACCCTGCAGGAACGGCTGCGGGAGTCGGGCCCGTTGCCGGTGGAGGAGGTCGCGCGGGTGGCCGCGGCGCTGCTGAAGGCGCTCGGCGCCGCGCACGCGCAGGGCATCGTCCACCGCGACGTCAAGCCGGCCAACGTGATGCTGACCGAGGACGACCGGATCCTGCTGGCCGACTTCGGGATCGCCCTCAACGAGGCGGACGACGGCCTGACCGGGACGGGGGTGGTCATCGGTTCGATGCCGTACCTGTCGCCGGAGCGCGCCCGGGGCGAGAAGGGCGGCGCCCCGGGTGACCTGTTCTCCCTGGGGACGACCCTGTACGAGGCCGTCGAGGGGGTGTCGCCCTTCAAACGGGAGACCAAGGTCGGCTCCCAGTACGCGGTCGCGCACGACCCCGTCCCGCCGCCGCGGCGGGCGGGGCGGCTGCGGCCGCTGATCGAGGGGCTGCTGGAGAAGGAGCCGGACGCGCGGCTGACGGTGGCCGGGGCCCTGGAACTCCTCGCGCCGGCCGCACCTCCGCCACCTCCGCCACCTCCGCCACCCGCGTTCCCGCCTCCCCCGGCCCCCGCCTCCCCGCCGCCCGCGCCGGAGCCGAGACCGCGGCGCGCGTCGGCACCCGCGCCGGGGGGACGGGCCGCCGCGGCGCCTCCGTCCGCCGCGCGGCCGGCGTCCGGCCGGCCCGGCGCCCGCGTCCGGGCCGGGAGCCGGGCCCGGCGGGTGCCGCCCCCGCCGCCGCGCCGGGCCCCGCGCACCCTGGCCCTGTTCGCCGTGGCGGCGGTCCTGCTCGCCGGGGGCTCGTACGCCGCCTACCAGTGGACCCGGACCCAGTACTTCGTCGGCGTGAACGACGGGCACGTGGCGGTGTTCCGGGGCATCAACCAGAAGCTGGGCGGCACTCCCCTGTGGGAGGTGGAGACCGATCACCCCGAGATCGAGCTGCGGTACCTGCCGCTGTACCAGCGCAAGCAGGTGGAGTCGACGATCACGGCCGCCGGTCTCGACGAGGCGCGGGGCCGGGCGGCGCAGCTAGGCCTCCAGGCCTCGGCGTGCGCCAAGAACGCCGGCGAGAACGGGGAGGACTCCGTCCTCACCGAGGAGGAACGGATCCTGACGGACCAGTGCCCGAAGTGAGCCCACCGGCCCGGCGGGCCCGGCCGTTCACCCGGACGGCCGTCCGCGCGGAGGGTCAGCCGGCCAGCGGCTTGACCCAGCGGGTCCAGATGTCCTCGGGGCCGTAGCCGGCCGCCCGCCACGCCCCGTGGGCCTGTTCGTTCCCGTCGAGGACCATCGCGTCGGCGCGCCGGCCGCCCAGTGCCGCGAACCGCTCCTCGGCGGCCGCCAGCAGCGCGGAGCCGATGCCCCGCCGGCGGTGGTCCGGGTGCACGGCGAGCCGGTACAGATGGCAGCGCCAGCCGTCGAAGCCGGCGATGACGGTACCGACCAGCTCGCCGTCACGCCGGGCGAGCAGCAGGGCCTCGGGGTCGCGCGCGTGCAGGCGTCCGACTCCGGCCAGGTCGTCGCTGATGCTCGCGCCCTTGGCGGCCTCCTTCCAGAAGTCCAGGACTGCGGGCAGGTCGGGGGCCGAGGCGGGGGCGATGTGAAGATCGTTCATTCACCGGATCCCACCATCCGCGGCCGCTCGTCCAAAAGGACGACCCATTCCCTTTGCCTTTCCTTTACCATGGGCTGAACGGTTTTCCCGATCCACGACGAAAGGTGTGAGCCTCCGCCCATGGGCGAGCCTCCAAGTCACCGACATCCCGGTACGCGACACCGCGCGGCCCCCCTCCTCCTGACCGAACATGGGACGGAGGTGAACGACCGATGACCGAGGTACTCCTGCTCATCGTGGCGCTGCTGCTCTGCCTTGCCTGTGGAGTGTTCGTCGCCGCCGAGTTCTCGCTGACGACCGTCGAGCGCAGTGAGCTCGAACGGGCCGTCGAGCGCGGCGAGCGCGGAGCGGACAGCGCGCTGGCCGCGGTCCGCAGCCTCACCTTCCAGCTCTCCGGAGCGCAGCTCGGCATCACCGTGACCGGCCTGGTCATCGGCATGATCTCCAAGCCCTCGATCGCCGCCCTGCTCACGGGCCCGTTCGAGGACCTGGGCCTGTCGGCCGGCGCCGCGTCCTCCACCGCCCTGGTCCTCGGCACCGTCCTGTCGACGGTGGTCCTGATGGTCGTCGGCGAACTGGTCCCCAAGAACTGGGCGATCTCCTCTCCGCTGGCCATCGCCAAGCGCGTGGCGACCATGCAGCGGGTCTTCTCGCGCACGTTCAGGCCGCTGATCAGCCACCTGAACACCACCGCCAACCACATGGTCCGGCGCATGGGCATGGAGCCCGCCGAGGAGCTGGCCTCCGCCCGCAGCCCGCAGGAGCTGGTGGCGCTGGCCCGGCACTCCGCCAAGGCCGGCGCGCTGGAGAAGGACACCGCCGAGCTGTTCGTGCGGACCCTGAACCTCGCCGACCTGATCGCGGAGAACGTGATGACCCCGCGCGTCCAGGTCACCGCCCTCGACGTGCACACCACCGCCGAGGACGTGGCCAACGCGACCATGGCCACCGGACTGTCGCGCTTCCCCGTCTACCGGGGCAGCCTCGACACCGTGGTCGGCATCGTCCACATCAAGGACGTACTGGCCCTGCCCGCCGCCGAGCGGCACCGCCACCCGGTCTCCCGGCTGCTGCGCGAGCCGCTCCTGGTGCCGGAGTCCCTGACCGTGGACCGGCTCCTGGACCGGCTGTCGGGCAGGCAGACGATGGCCGTGGTGATCGACGAGTACGGCGGCACGGCCGGTGTGGCCACGCTGGAGGACATCGTCGAGGAGGTCGTCGGCGAGGTGCGCGACGAGCACGACCCGCACGAGACCCCCGACCTGGCCCCGGCCGGTACGGACGAGGCGGGCCGCACCCTGTACTCGGCCGACGGTGCGGCGCGCACCGACCAGCTGCGGCGGATCGGCCTGCGGGCGCCCGAGGGGCCCTACGAGACCCTGGCCGGGCTGATAGCCACCGAACTGGGCCGGATCCCGGCCGTCGGCGACCGCCTGGAGCTGGACGGCTGGCGCCTGGACGTGGTCGACGCCAGCGGACGCCGGGCCGCCCGCGTCCTGCTGCACGAGCCGGCCGGACCCGTCGGCGACGAGACCGCGGAGGAGACCCGATGACCGCGATCCAGCTGCTGATCGGCCTGGCGACCCTGGTCGTCAACGCCTTCTTCGTCGGCGCGGAGTTCGCGCTGATCTCGGTCCGGCGCAGCCAGATCGAGCCGTACGCGGAGCAGGGCGACCGCCGGGCCCGCGCGGTGCTGTGGGGCCTGGAGCACGTGTCGGCCCTGATGGCGGCCGCGCAGCTCGGCATCACCCTGTGCACCCTGGTGCTCGGCGTGGTGGCCGAGCCGGCCATCGCGCACCTGCTGAGCCCGCTGCTCGACGCGGTCGGGGTGCCGTCCGGAGTGACGCACGCGATCTCCTTCGTGATCGCCCTGGCGCTGGCCACCTACCTGCACATGCTGTTCGGCGAGATGGTCCCGAAGAACGTGGCCCTGGCCGAGCCGGTGCGCACCGCGCTGGCACTGGGGCCGCCGCTGGTCGCCCTGGCCCGGGGGCTCAAGCCGGTGATCTTCGCGGTGAACGCCTTCGCCAACGCCCTGCTGCGGCTGCTGCGGGTGGACGTGAAGGACGAGGTCGCGGCGACGTTCTCGGACGACGAGCTGGCCCGGATGGTCAAGGACTCCAGTGACGCGGGGCTCATCGACGACCGGGCGAGCGAGCGGCTGCACGACGCCCTGGAACTTGGCCGGCGCCCCGTCACGGACGTGGTGCTGCCCGTGGACCGGGTCGTCACGGCCCGGCTCGGCATCACCGCGGCCGCGCTGGAGGCCCTGTCCGCCGAGTCGGGGTACTCCCGCTTCCCGGTGGTCGACGCCCGGCAGCGGATCCTGGGGTACCTGCACGTCAAGGACGCCCTGGACGTGCTGGAACGGGACGAGCCGTTCCCGCGTTCCGCGCTGCGCCCGATCGCTCAGGTCCGGGCGGACACCCCGCTGGACGACGTGCTCACCGCCATGCGGCGCAGCCGTACGCACCTGGCGGCGGTCCTCGGGGCGGACGGGGCGCTCGCGGGCCTGGTGACGATGGAGGACGTGCTGCGCGAGCTGTTCGGCCGGCCCGCCTCGGCCTAGGCCGAGGCCTGGGAAGGGAGCCGTACCGCGCGGTAGCATCGCTCCGCCATGGAGATGAATGCGTCGTACACCAGTTTTGTCGCGGTCGGGGACTCCTTCACCGAGGGGATGTCCGACCTGCTGCCGGACGGCTCCTACCGGGGCTGGGCCGACCTGCTGGCCGCCCGGCTCGCCGCGCGCGAGCCGGGCTTCCGCTACGCGAACCTGGCGGTGCGCGGCAAGCTGATCGGCCAGATCGCCCAGGACCAGGCCCCCGCCGCCGCCGCGATGGGCGCGGACGTGGTGACCCTGGTGGGCGGGCTCAACGACGCGCTGCGCCCCAAGGTGGACATGGGCAGGGTCCGGGCACACCTGGAGGGTGCGGTGGAGCTCCTCGCCCCGTCGTGCAAGCACCTGGTGCTGATGCGCTCGCCCGGCCGCAACGGCCCGGTGATGGAACGCTTCCGGCCTCGCATGGAGGAGCTCTTCGGCATCCTCGAGGAACTCGCCGGGCGCCACGGGGCGCTGCTGGTGGACCTGTACGGGGCGCCCGTGCTCGGGGACCCGCGGCTGTGGGACGTGGACCGGCTGCACCTGACCCCGGAGGGTCACCGCAGGGTCGCCGAGGCCGTCTGGCAGACTCTGGGGCTGCCCGCCGAGGAGGACTGGCGGGCGCCACTGCCCCCGGCGGCCGCGCCGGGCTGGCCCGTGCGCCGGGCCGAGGACCTGCGTTTCGCCCGGCAGCACCTGCTGCCCTGGGTGGGGCGCAGGCTGACGGGCCGCTCCTCGGGTGACGGCCGCCCCTCGAAGCGGCCGGAGCTGCTGCCGTACGGGACCCCGCCGCTCTCGTAGCAACCCACAATCCCGAGGGCTGCCCCTACCTGCGCAAACGCACAGCCGCGGCCCAAGTAGAATCCCTACACGTGACTGCCAAGCCCCGCATCCCCAATGTCCTGGCCGGCCGCTACGCCTCCGCGGAGCTCGCCGTCCTGTGGTCCCCCGAGTACAAGGTCACGCTGGAGCGGCGGCTGTGGCTCGCCGTGCTGCGTGCCCAGAAGGACCTCGGCATCGAGGTCCCCGACGCCGCCCTCGCCGACTACGAGCGCGTCCTGGAGACCGTCGACCTCGCCTCCATCGCCGAGCGCGAGAAGGTCACCCGGCACGACGTGAAGGCCCGCATCGAGGAGTTCAACGCCCTCGCCGGTCACGAGCACGTCCACAAGGGCATGACCTCCCGCGACCTCACCGAGAACGTCGAGCAGCTCCAGATCCGGCTCTCGCTGGAGCTGGTGCGCGACCGTACGGTCGCCGTGCTGGCCCGCCTCGGCAAGCTCGCCGGCGAGCACGCCGAGCTGGTCATGGCCGGCCGCTCCCACAACGTGGCCGCTCAGGCGACCACGCTGGGCAAGCGCTTCGCGACCGCCGCCGACGAGCTGCTCGTCGCCTACGACCGCCTGGAGAACCTCCTCCAGCGCTACCCGCTGCGCGGGATCAAGGGCCCGGTGGGCACCGCCCAGGACATGCTGGACCTGCTGGGCGGCGACGCCTCCAAGCTGGCCGACCTGGAGCAGCGGATCGCCGCCCACCTCGGCTTCGCCCAGGCGTTCACCTCGGTCGGCCAGGTCTACCCGCGCTCGCTGGACTACGACGTGGTCTCGGCCCTGGTGCAGCTGGCCGCCGCCCCCTCCTCGATCGCGAAGACGATCCGCCTGATGGCCGGCCACGAGCTGGTCACCGAGGGCTTCAAGCCCGGCCAGGTCGGCTCCTCCGCGATGCCGCACAAGATGAACACCCGCTCCTGCGAGCGCGTGAACGGCCTCATGGTCATCCTGCGCGGCTACGCCTCGATGACGGCCGAGCTGGCCGGCGACCAGTGGAACGAGGGCGACGTCTCCTGCTCGGTCGTCCGCCGGGTGGCCCTGCCCGACGCGTTCTTCGCCTTCGACGGCCTGCTGGAGACCTTCCTGACGGTCCTCGACGAGTTCGGCGCCTTCCCGGCCGTCGTGGCCCGCGAGCTGGACCGCTACCTGCCCTTCCTCGCCACCACCAAGGTGCTGATGGGCGCGGTGCGGGCCGGTGTGGGCCGCGAGGCCGCGCACGAGGTCATCAAGGAGCACGCCGTGGCCTCCGCCCTGGCCATGCGCGAGCAGGGCGCCGAGCGCAACGAGCTCCTGGACAAGCTGGCGGCCGACGAGCGGATGCCGCTGGACCGCGCGCAGCTGGACGCCCTGATGGCCGACAAGCTCTCCTTCACGGGCGCCGCGGGTGACCAGGTCGCCGCCGTGGTCTCCCGTATCGAGGCCATCGCCAAGGAGCACCCGGAGGCCGCCGGTTACGCTCCCGGGTCGATCCTCTGACCCCCGACGAGCTCGAAGCCGCCCGCGGCCGCGTCCTCCCGGACGTGGTCGCGGGCGGTCTGCGTGTGCTGTTCTGCGGGATCAATCCGGGTCTCCTCTCCGCCGCGACGGGCCACCACTTCGCCCGCCCCGGCAACCGCTTCTGGCCGGTCCTGCACCTGTCGGGTTTCACGCCCCGCAGGCTCGCCCCCGAGGAGCAGCGGGAGCTGCTGTCCTACCGCCTGGGCATCACCAACGTCGTCGCCCGGGCCACCGCCCGCGCCGACGAGCTGAGCGCCGAGGAGTTCCGCGAGGGCGGCCGCATCCTGACGGCCAAGGTGGAACGGCTGCGCCCCCAATGGCTCGCCGTGGTCGGCGTCACCGCCTACCGGACGGCCTTCGGTGAGCGCAGGGCCCAGATCGGCCCCCAGGAGCGCACCATCGGCGCCACCCGCATCTGGGCCCTGCCCAACCCGAGCGGCCTGAACGCCCACTGGACCGCCGAGTCGATGGCCGAGGAGTACGCCCGCCTGCGTCGGGCCGCGAGCTCCGACGGCCCCTGAATCCCGCCGCCGGCTACGGCGGGTCGACGACGGTGACCCCCGCCATCAGCATGAAGGGGAACTCCTTGTCCCACTGGGCGACGCAGACCACCAGCCACCGCTCCCCGGCCCGCCACAGGTGCACGTGGTCGGTGATGTTGCACAGCTCGTCCCACGGCGCCGGTATCTCCTCCCCGTCGAACCCCCGCTCCAGCAGCGATCCCAGGGCGAACACCTGAGGCGGCCCCCACCGGTCGGTCGCCGCCTGGGCGAGCGCCGCGTACTCGGCGCTGATCTGGTCCTCGGCCTCCTCCCAACCGGATCCGTCGTCGTCCCAGAAGTCCCGGGTCCGGCTGAGCTGGACCAGGTGGTACCCCGGGCCCGCGCTGTGCTCACCGGACACGGCCGGCCCGGACGGGAACTCCCGCGTTCGCAGCCGGTCGATCGTGTCGAGATGGTCTGCCGTGGTCATGCCGTCAGTATCGGTCGGGCCACTGACAACTGGCCCGGCGTCACGCGTCGCGCCTGCGCACCGCCAGCCAGCCCGCCGCCAGGGCGGCGAGGGCCCACAGCCCGGCCACCGCGAGCCCGCTCCAGGGCCCCAGCGCCCCGTCCGGCTGCGCCCTCATCACCATCTGGCCGGCCCGGTCCGGCATGAACCGCATGGCCCCGCCCGCGACCTGACCCACCACGAAGGGCACGATCAGGAGGAAGGGTATGAGCAGGCTCATCACCAGGGTGCCGCTGCGCACCAGGGCGGTCAGGCCCGCCGACAGCAGGGCGATCAGGGTGAGGTAGGCGCCGCTGCCGAAGACGGCGCGGACCGTCCCGGGGTCGCCGAGGGACAGGGCGCCGTCGCCCATGAACGCCTGCCCGGCGACGAAGGTGACGAGACCGGTGACCTGTCCGACGACGAAGGCGAGTCCGGCCACGGCGGCGGCCTTGGACAGGTACAGCCGGGTCCTGTTGGGCACGGCGGTCAGCGAGACCCGCAGGGCACCGGCCCGGAACTCGCCCGCGAAGGCGGTCGCGCCGAAGGCGATGGCCGCTATCTGGCCGAAGTTGATGCCGAAGAAGGCTGCGAGCAGGCGGTCCTCGCCCATGGCTGCGGGCTCGGAGGTGCCGATGGCGGCGGCGGTGAGGACGGTGACGCCCGCGGTGGCGGCGAAGACGGCCACCAGCGATCCGAGGACCGCGCGGGCGGACCGTATCTTGATCCATTCCGAGCGCAGGACGGGGACGGTGGGCAGGGCTGCGGCGGTCACGGCGGTGGCTCCCATCGGGTTCAGGCGGCGGTGGCGGAGAAGGGGGTGCGGTCGGCGGTGAGGTCGAGGTAGGCCTGCTCCAGCGAGGCCCGCTCGTCGGAGAGTTCGAGCACGGCGATGCCCTCCCGGGCGGCGAGGCCCCCGATCCGTTCGGCCCGTATGCCGTCGACGGTCCAGCGCCCGTCCTCGGCGGCGGCCATGCGCAGACCCTCGCGGGCCAGGGCGGCGGCCAGCCGGTCGGGGTCGGCGGTCCGCAGCCGCACCCTGGGTGTGCTGCGGGCGTCGATGAAGTCGCGGAGCGAGGTGTCGGCGAGCAGTCTGCCCTGTCCGAGGACGACGAGGTGGTCGACGAACGAGGCGGACTCGGCCATCAGGTGGCTGGAGACGAAGACCGTGCGTCCTTCGGCGGCGAGGCTTCGCATCAACTCGCGGATCCAGATGATCCCTTCCGGGTCGAGGCCGTTGGTCGGCTCGTCCAGCAGCAGGACGGCCGGGTCGCCCAGCAGCGCGGCGGCTATGCCCAGGCGCTGGCGCATGCCGAGTGAGAAGGTGCCGATGCGGTGGCGGGCGACCGCCGCGATGCCGGCCTGTTCGAGGACCTCGTCCACCCGGGCGGCCGGGATGCCGTTGCTGACGGCGAGGGCGAGGAGGTGGTCCCGGGCCCTGCGCCCGGCGTGCGGCGCCTGCGGGTCGAGCAGGGCGCCGACTTCACGCAGCGGGGTCCGCAGGTCGGTGAACCGGCGCCCGGCGATGGCGGCGCTGCCGGCGGTGGGCCGGTCCAGGCCGAGGATCAGGCGCATGGTGGTCGACTTGCCGGCCCCGTTGGGCCCCAGGAAGCCGGTGACCCTGCCCGGCAGGACGTCGAAGGTGAGGTGGTCCACGACCCGTCGGGTGCCGTGGTCCTTGGTCAGTTCGCGGATCTCGATGCGGTTCATGGCTCAAGATTCGCCGTCCGGCCCGTGCCCCTTCCTCCCCCGTGCGAGGGTGCCGTCTCCCCCACGTGGGGGAGACGGCACCGGCCCGTCCGCTGCCACGATGGGGACATGATCCGAATGCTCCGTGCCCCGTTCCGGCCGGTGATGTACTCGCGCTGGCTGCACCTGTGCGTCCCGGTGCTGCTGCTCGCGCTGTGGATGTTCATCAACCCGCGCGCCCCGTGGATGCCCCTGCTCATCGTCATACCGTTCGGCTTCGTGCCGTGGGTGCGGCTGGCCGAGGGGCTCCAGGCGCAGTTCCTGCTCACCCCGCAGGACCGGGTCGGTGAGGACGGCCTCATCGGCAGTGCCGCGTCGGCGCGTTGGGCGGACCGGTGGCGGACGGTGCTGTGGCTGGAGATACGCCTCGTCGTCGCCGGCGCGGCGATGTTCGCCACGGTGTGGCTGCCGGTCCAGGCGATCGAGCTGACCACGATCGCCCTCGGGCACCCGCTCAGCGCGGACCTCGCCGTGCCGTTCACGCCACCGCGCTGGGCGGCGGCCCTCCTCGTGCCGGTGCCGCTCCTCCTGCTCCTCGTGATCGTGGTCCTGCTCGGCGAGCTGATCACCACCATCGCCCGGCGCCTGCTGGGGCCGTCGGCCGCCGAGCGGCTGACCGCGCTGGAGGCCCGGACGGAGCAGCTGCTGGAGCGCACCCGGATCGCGCGCGAGCTGCACGACTCCATCGGGCACGCCCTGACGGTGGCGGTGATCCAGGCGGGTGCCGCACGGGCGGCGGCAGACCCCGAGTTCACCGACCGTGCGCTGAGCGCGATCGAGGAGACCGGCCGGGCCGCGCTGGAGGATCTGGAGCGGGTCCTGCTGGTGCTGCGGGAGTCCGCGCAGCCGCCGTCGCAGCGGCCGACCCTGTTGGAAGCGGACCGGCTGCTGGAGTCGGCCCGTGCCTCGGGGGCGGAGGTCGACGCCCGACTGACGGGCCCGCTGGAGAAGTTGCCCGGCCCGGTCACCCGTGAGGGGTACCGGATCCTGCAGGAGGCGCTCACCAACGTGCTGCGCCACTGCGGTCCCGTTCCCGTCCGGGTACGGGTGGACGTGGCCGCGGGCCGGCTGGAGCTGGAGGTGACGAACCCGCTGCCGGAGCGGCCCTCCTTCACGAGGGGCGGCGGGAGCGGTCTGCGGGGCATGAGGGAGCGGGCGGCGCTGCTCGGCGGCAAGGCCGAAACCGGGCTCCACGAGGGGGGTTGGCGGGTGCGCGCGAGGCTTCCGCTGGAGCGAATACCCTGACCGGATGCCGGTTACCGTACTGCTCGTCGACGACGAGCCCCTGGTGCGCGCGGGTCTGCGCGCCGTCCTGGAGGCCCAGCCCGACATCGAGGTGGTGGGCGAGGCCGCCGACGGGGCGTCGGTCATCCCCCTGGTGCGGCAGTTGCGGCCGGACGTGGTGGCGATGGACGTACGGATGCCGCTGCTCGACGGGATCGAGGCGACCAGGGCGGTCCTGCGGTCGGTGGACTCCCCGCCGAAGATCCTCGTGGTCACCACCTTCGAGAACGACGAGTACGTCTACCAGGCGCTGCGCGCCGGAGCCGACGGCTTCCTGCTGAAGCGGGCCCGCCCCTCGGAGATCGTGCACGCGGTACGGCTCGTGGCCGAGGGCGAGACCCTGCTCTTCCCCGCGGCCGTACGGGCCCTCGCCGCCGAGTACGGGAACCGGGAGGCCCGTGCGGTCCTGGAGCGGGCCGCGCTGACGGAGCGGGAGGAGGCGGTGCTGCGGCTCATGGCCCGGGGGCTGACCAACGTGGAGATCGCCCGGGAGCTGATCGTCGGGACGGAGACCGTGAAGTCCCATGTGAGCGCGGTCCTGGGCAAGCTGGGGGCGCGCGACCGGACCCAGGCGGTGATCGCGGCGTACGAGTCGGGCTTCGTCTCGCCGGCCTGAGACGGGAGCCAGTTCCCGCAGGTGGGGGGCCGCTTCTCGCCGCCGTGCCGGGTGCGCAGTACGATCCGCGTGACAAGGTCGTTAGCTGGGAGGACACACGTTGGGGCAGCTGACCGGCGGGGATCCCTCTCTGCTCCGGCGCATCAATTCGGCCGTGGTGCTTCGCGCGCTGCGGGCGGCCGGATCGCCCACCCTGACCGACCTCACACGGGTGACCGGGCTCTCCCGGCCGACCGTCGAGGGGGTCGTGGAGGGGCTGATCGGCACCGGCCTGGTGGTCGAGGCGGTCGCCGAGGAAGGCGCCCGCCGCCAGGGCCGGCCGGCGAGGAGGTTCCGTTTCCGCGCCGAGGCGGGGCACCTGCTCGGCATCGAGATCGGCTCGCACCGGATCGCGGTGCTGCTGTCCGGGCTCGACGGCCGGGTCATCGGGGCCGGCACCAAGGACGTCTCGGAGACCGCTTCGGCCGATGAGCGCCTGGAGCGCGTCAGGACGGCGGTCGCCGATCTGCTGCGCCGGGCCGGGATCCCCCGCGACTCGCTGCGCGCGGTCGGTGTCGGCAGCCCCGGCATCGTCGAGGCGGACGGGACGGTCCGCCTGGGCACGGCGCTGCCGGGCTGGACGGGACTGCCGCTCGGCGAGCGGCTGCGGCGCTCCTTCCGCTGCCCGGTCCAGGTGGAGAACGACGCCAACGCGGCGGCGCTCGCCGAGCACTGGAAGGGCGCGGCGCGCGACATCGACGACATGGTGTTCGTGATGGCCGGCCTCAGCCCGGGTGCCGGTTCGCTGATCGGCGGCCGGCTGCACCGGGGCTTCGGCGGGGCGGCGGGCGAGATCGGCGCGCTGCACCTGCTGGGCCGGGAGGCCACCCCGGAGCGGCTGCTGTCGACGACGGGCGAGCCCCTGCACCCCCTGGACGAGCCGGCGGTCGCCGAGGTGTTCGCGATGGCCAGGCGGGGCGACGAGCGGGCCGTGGCGGCGGTGGACCGGTTCCTCCAGCGGCTGGTGCACGACGTGGCGGCGCTGGTGCTGGCGATGGACCCGGAGCTGGTGGTCGTGGGCGGCTGGGCGGCAGGACTGGACGGGGTCCTGGAGCCCCTGCGCCGGGAGCTGGAGCGGTACTGCCTGCGCCCGCCGCGGGTGGCGCTGTCCATGCTCGGCGAGGCCGCCGTGGCGACGGGCGCGCTGCGCCTGGCCCTGGACCACGTGGAGGAAGAGCTCTTCGCGGTGGAGCGGACGGTCACGGCCCGCCGCTGACCCGGCGGGCGGGACGTCCGGGTACGGAAGACCCCGGGGCCGCGGGGCTCCCGGGGTCCGTGTGCGGGTCGGTCAGGAGGCGGCGCGGGTCTCGGTGATCTCCACGCCCGAGTCGCCGAAGGTGAGGCGGCAGGTGTCGGCGCGGTACGTGGCCACCGAGACGGCGGCGGTGCCGGCGGCGGTGAAGTAGCGGGTGGTCACCAGGAGCACGGGCGCGCCGGGCAGCCGGTCCAGCTCCTTGGCGTCGTCGGCCCGGGCGGAGCCGAGCTCGACCGAGCGGTCCTGCCCCTCCAGCGGGAGCCGCTGGAGTTCGCGCATGACGGCGCGGGCCCGGGCGGGGCCGGCGGGGGCGTCGATGGCGGAGAGCCCGGGCACGGAGGCGGCGGGCACGTACAGCAGCTCGGCGGCGACGGCCTGGCCCTGCGTGACGCGGGTCCGGCGCACGGTGTGCACGGGCTCGTCGGCGGCGGTCCCGAGGACCCCGAGGACGGCGGTGGCGGGGACGGCCTCGACCGCGTCGACGGCCTCCCAGCCGTCGGCGCCCTCGCCGGGCCAGCCCTGCTGCGCGCTGGCGACGGCGACGCCCACGCGCGGCGGGGCCACGGTGGTGCCGACGCCGCGGCGGCGCTGCAGGCGGCCTTCGAGTTCGAGCTGTTCCAGGGCTTGGCGCAGGGTGGCGCGGGCGACTCCGAAGCGCGCGGCGAGCTCGCGCTCGTTCGGCAGGACCTCGCCGACCGCGAAGTCCTGGTCCAGCGCGTCGCTGAGCACGGTCTTCAGGTGCCAGTACTTCGGCTCCGGCACCGATTCGAGCTGCGTCGTCCCCACCCTGACTCCTCCTGCGGTCACCGCTGTCACCGTGGCCGGCGACGCCGTGTTCCAGCGGCGTTTTCGCGCCGCAGTTCCGCGCCCTTGTTTATTAAAGGTTCCTGCACTATCCGCGACGATAGGACGGCACACCCCCTTGGTCAAGACCAATCCTCGCCGCTTTGCCGGGCAGATCGGGCATATGCAGCAACCCGTTCACAGGATGTTCTCGCTCGGCACCCGCACGTCGCGCGGACTTCGCAAAGGCTTGTAGCCGGACGCTACTCGGCGGTAATCATGGACGCAGTCGTTACTGACGGCCTGTCTCATACGCGTCCACCCGACGAGGAGCAGCATGACCGCCACGGTCTCGTTCACGATCGATTCGCCGCTGGGCCCCCGCACCGCCACCGTCGCCTACGAGCGCAAGGGCGCCGGCGAACCGCTTCTCCTGCTGCACGGCATCGGCCACCACCTCCAGGCCTGGCATCCGGTGACCCAGGTCCTGGCCGCCGACCACGACGTCATCGCCGTCGACCTGCCCGGCTTCGGCGCCTCCGGCCCCCTGCCCGCAGGCGTCCCGTACGACCTCGCCACCATCACCCCGGCCCTCGGCGCGCTCTGCGCGGCGCTCGGCGTCGAGCGCCCGCACGTCGCGGGCAACTCCCTGGGCGGGCTGCTCGCCCTGGACATGGGGCGCACCAGTCTCGCCCGCTCGGTCACCGCCCTCTCCCCCGCCGGGTTCTGGTCGGAGCCCGAGCGGCGCTACGCGTTCACGGCGCTGCGCGCCATGCGCGCCGGGGCCAGGGCGCTGCCCCTGCCGGCCGTGGACCGGCTCTCGCGCAGCGGACCGGGCCGCGCCGCCCTCACCGGCAGCATCTACGCCCGCCCCGCCCACCGCGCCCCGGAGGCCGTGGTGGCCGAGACCCTCGCCCTGCGCGGGGCCACCGGCTTCGAGGAGACCCTGGCGGCGGGCGGCTCCGTACGCTTCACCCACGACGTGCCCGGCATCCCCGTCACGATCGCCTGGGGCACCCGGGACCGGCTGCTGCCGCGCCGCCAGGGCGTGCGGGCCAAGCACACCGTCCCCGGGGCGCGGCTGGTCCGGCTCCCGGGCTGCGGCCACGTGCCGATGAACGACGACCCGGCACTGGTGGCGCGCGTCGTCCTGGACACGGCCCGGGCGTCGCGGCGGGACGACAGGGGCGAGGGCGTGCCGCACACCACCGGCTGACGGCTGTTCACCCACGGTTCGCGCGGGCGACGCGGTCGGTCCCGTGTGCGAGGGCACACTGGTCCGGCCCGCCCCCGCCGGCCCCTGGAGACGCAAGCCATGGCACCGATGCCGCACACCCGCCGGACCCTGCTCGGCGGTTCCCTCGCCGTCCCGCTGGGCCTGGCCCTGTCCACCGCGCTGGCCTCGCCCGCCCTGGCCTCGCCCCGACGGGCCGCCGCCTTCGTCCGCTCCGGCCGCCCGGCGGCGCTGTGGGGCACCCAGTCGGGCGAGGTCACCTCCCACTCGGCCGCCGTCTGGACCCGTTCCGACCGTCCCGCCCGGATGTACGTGGAGACCTCCCCGAGCGAGTCGTTCCGCTACGGCGTCCGCCGCCACGGCGGCCCCTTCCTCGGCCCCGCCACCGACCACACCGGCACCACGACCCTGCGGGACCTGCCGCCCGGCCGGCGCGTCCACTACCGGGTCGTGCTCACCGACCCCGACGACCCCCGCCGCTCCGGCGATCCGGTGCACGGCAGCTTCCGCACCACTCCCGTCTCCCGCAGCCACGACGTGCGCTTCCTGTGGTCCGGGGACCTGGCGGGCCAGGGCTGGGGCATCAACCCGGAGCTGGGCGGTTACCGCGTCTTCGACGAGATGCGGCTGCGCGACCCCGACTTCTTCCTCTTCAGCGGGGACACGATCTACGCGGACGGGCCGATCAAGGCCGCCGTGCCGCTGCCCGACGGGCGCGTCTGGCACAACGTGACCACGGAGGAGAAGTCCAAGGTCGCGGAGACGCTGGACGAGTTCCGCGGGAACTTCCGGTACAACCTGCTGGACCGCAACCTGCGCGACTTCTACGCCCAGGTCCCCGTGGTCGCCCAGTGGGACGACCACGAGGTGCGCAACAACTGGTACCCCGGGCAGCTGCTCGACGACCCCCGCTACACCGTCAAGGACGTCGACACCCTCGCCGCCCGCGCCCGCCAGGCCTTCGGCGAGTACTTCCCGGTCACGGACCTGCGCGGCGGGCGCACCGAGGGGCGGATGTACCGGGTGCTGCGGCACGGCCCGCTGCTGGACGTGTTCGTGCTGGACATGCGTACGTACCGCAACGCCAACTCCCCCGGCCGCCAGAGCGAGGACCGGGTCGGCATCCTCGGCGCCGAACAGCTGGCCTGGCTCAAGCGGGAGCTCTCCCGCTCCCGCGCCACCTGGAAGGTGATCGCCGCGGACATGCCGCTCGGCATCGTCGTCCCCGACGGCGCGGCGGACTTCGAGGCGGTGGCCCAGTCGGACCCGGGGGCGCCGCTGGGGCGCGAGCTCCAGATCGCCGAACTCCTGCGGCACATCAAGCACCAGCACATCACGGGCACCCTCTGGCTGACCGCCGACGTCCACTACACCGCCGCCAACCACTACGCGCCCGAGCGCGCGGCCTTCTGCGACTTCGCGCCGTTCTGGGAGTTCGTGTCCGGGCCGATCGGCGCCGGCGGCTTCCCCGCGGGGCGGCTCGACGCGACCTTCGGCCCCAAGACGGAGTTCGTCCAGTCGGCGCCGGTCGCCAACATGTCCCCGGCGGAGAACCCCCCGTACTACGGCGAGGTCGAGATCGACGGCGGCAGCGGGGAGCTGACCGTCCGGTTGCGCCGCCAGGGGGGCGGCGTACTCTTCACCCGGGTCCTCCAGCCGGGCCGCGTCGGACAGTCGTGACCACCACCCGGTGACCGGCCGGCGGCTCCCGGCGACTCGTCGGGGCCCGGTCCGGGCCTGAGTCGGGCCCAGTCGGGGCCCAGTCGCCCACCGGCCGGTCGCCAGGGGAAATCCACTGGAAAACCAGGCGAAACCGACCAGATCGACGCTTAACCAGTCGGTCACAGATCGTTCGTGATCACGCAACACCGCTGAGCCAGAGTGGGGTGCATGACTGACCGTAACCCCGCCTCCGCCGCCCAGCGCCCCCACCGCCACCACTGGCGCCGGGACCTCGTCGAACTCGCCGCCCTGTTCTGCGCCGTCGCGGTCGCCGACGGCATCGCCAACCTCGTCGCGCACGGCCCGGACGGCCCCGTCCTGCTGGTCGCCTCGGCCGTCGCGCTCCTGGTCACCGCGGCCTTCCACACCTGGTGGGCACGCCGGCACAGCCATGCGCCGCCCCCGCCGGCGAAGGCCCCCTCCGATACCGTCACCCCCGCCGCGGGGACCGCGCCCGCCAACCCGGCCCTCTGGCGGATGCGGACGACCGTGCGCGACGAGCCCGGCAGCCTCGCCGCGCTGTGCACCGCGCTCGCCCGCGAGGGCGTCGACATCCTGACCCTGCAGACGCACCCCCTCCCCGAGGGCGGCACGGTCGACGAGTTCCTGCTGCGCAGCCCGCGCGAACTGGCGGCCGCCGACCTGACCCGCGCCGTCGCCCAGGCCGGCGGCCGCAGCACCTGGATCGAGCGCGCCGACGCCCATGACCTGGTGGACGCCCCCACCCGGGTCCTGGGCCTGGCCACCCGCACCGCCCTGGACGCCGCCGAACTCCCGCTCGCGCTGCGCCAGCTGCTCGGCCGCTGCACCATCCAGTCGATCCCCGCCACCACCCTCTCCGGCCGCCCCAACACGGGCGCCGACGCCCCCGTCGAGGGCGTCCTGGAGTCCACGGTGATGCGGCTGCGCGACCCCTCGGGCGGTGCGATCACCGTCGAGCGGCCCCACCTGCCCTTCACCCCGACGGAGTTCGCCCGCGCCCGCGCCCTCGTCGAGCTCGACGCGCGCCTCGGGCACCGGATGCCGCGGAGCCAGGACGTGCTGACGCTGCCCGAGGGCAACGAGATCACCGTGCGCCGTGCCGACGGCTCCGACCTGGCGGCCGCCCGCGCCATGCACGAGCGGTGCAGCGAGCGCACCCTGGGCCTGCGCTACCACGGCCCGGTCGCCGACGCCGACCGCTACCTCGGCCACCTGCTCAGCCCCCGCTTCGGCCGCACCCTCACCGCCACCACCGCCTCCGGCAGGCTCGTCGCCCTCGGCCACCTGCTGTGGGACGGCGACGAGACCGAGGTGGCCCTGCTCATCGAGGACGACTGGCAGCGCCGCGGCATCGGTTCGCAGCTGCTGCGCCGGCTCATCGCCATGGCCGTCGAGGCCGGGTGCGACAGCGTGTACGCCGTCACGCAGGCCTCCAACACCGGGATGGTCGCGGCCATGCGCGGCCTCGGCCTGCCCCTCGACTACCAGATCGAGGAGGGCACCCTGGTGATCACCGCCCGCCTCGACGCGACCCCGGTCGTCTCGCGCCTGCCGTACGAACTGCCCCGCGCGCAGGCCCCGTACGGGAACCGGCAGCACCCCGGGCGCTGACCGCGGGCCCCGCACCGCCGGCCGCTCAGCCCGCCCGTCAGGAGGCTGAGCGGCCATGGTGATGACGAAGTCACCCCCCGCGTAAGAAGATGTGCGCATGCCAGACACCCTCCAGACCGACAGCGCAGCGCGTCTGCCCCGCCAGGTCGCCGACGCCTACGTCGACGACCTCATCGCACTCGACCCGATCCAGGGCACCTACCTCGGCGTGGCCGCCAGCTCCGGCCGACTGCCCGACTACTCCCCCGCCGGCCGCGCCGCGGTCGGCGAACTGCTGCGCACCACCCTCGCCCGGCTGGACGCCGCCGAGCGCCTGCCCGGTGCCGGCACGGACGCCGAGCGCCGCTGCGCCCGGCTGCTGCGCGAGCGGCTGAACGCCGAACTCGCGGTGCACGAGGCCGACGAGGACCTGCGGGCCGTCAGCAACATCCACTCCCCCGCGCACTCCGTCCGCGAGGTGTTCACGCTCACCCCCGCCGACACGGAGGAGGAGTGGTCCGCGATCGCCGAGCGGCTGCGCGCCGTACCGGCCTGCTTCGCCGGCTACCGCGAGAGCCTCGCCCTCGGCCTGGAACGCGGACTGCTCGGCAGCCCGCGCCCCGCCGCCACCTTCGTCGAGCAGCTCACCACCTGGGCCGGCCAGGACGGCGACGGCTCCCGCGACTTCTTCGGCGAGTTCGCCTCCGCCGGGCCCGAGTCCCTGCGCGCGGAACTGGACGGGGCGGCGGCCGCCGCGACGGCCGCCGTAGCCGAACTGCGCGACTGGATGCGCGACGTGTACGCCCCGGCCGTCGCCGACGCGCCCGACCCGGTGGGCCGCGAGCGCTACGCCCGCTGGTCGCGCTACTTCAACGGCACGGACCTGGACCTGGACGAGGCGTACGCCTACGGCTGGGCCGAGTACCACCGGCTGCTCGCGGAGATGAAGGCCGAGGCGGCCAAGATCCTGCCCGGCGAGCCGAACCCGTGGGACGCGCTGCGCCACCTGGACGAGCACGGCACCCACATCGAGGGCGTCGACGAGGTCCGCGCGTGGCTGCAGGGGCTGATGGACGAGGCCATCGAGAACCTCGACGGCACCCACTTCGAACTCGCCGAGCGGGTCAAGCGGGTCGAGTCGATGATCGCGCCGCCCGGCGGCGCCGCGGCCCCGTACTACACCAACCCCTCCGAGGACTTCTCCCGGCCGGGCCGCACCTGGCTGCCGACGATGGGCCAGACCCGCTTCCCGGTGTACGACCTGGTCTCCACCTGGTACCACGAGGGCGTTCCGGGCCACCACCTGCAGCTCGCCCAGTGGACGCACGTCGCCGACCAGCTCTCCCGCTACCAGGCGACCGTGGGGCTCGTCAGCGCCAACGCCGAGGGCTGGGCGCTGTACGCGGAGCGCCTGATGGACGAGCTCGGCTACCTCAAGGACGCCGAGCAGCGGCTGGGTTACCTGGACTGCCAGATGATGCGCGCCACGCGCGTGATCGTGGACATCGGCATGCACCTGGGCCTGGAGATCCCGGCCGACTCGCCGTTCCACCCGGGCGAGCGCTGGACCGTCGGCCTGGCGCAGGAGTTCTTCGGTCTGCACAGCGGCCGCCCGGCGGACTTCGTGGAGAGCGAGCTGACCCGCTACCTGTCGATGCCCGGCCAGGCCATCGGGTACAAGCTGGGCGAGCGCGCCTGGCTGCTGGGGCGGGAGAACGCCCGTGCCGCGCACGGTGACTCCTTCGACCTGAAGAAGTGGCACATGGCGGCACTGTCGCAGGGGTCGCTGGGCCTGGACGACCTGCTGGACGAGCTGTCGCGGCTCTGACCGCATGACGCAGGGCCGCCCGCTCCCCCGTGGGGGGGCGGGCGGCCCCGGGCCGTCGCGCGGGTTCAGCAGCCGCAGTCGTCCGAGTCGGTGGGCGCGGTCAGCGGGTCGGCCTCGGTGCGCTGCTGGGTACCCTGCCAGGTCTCGACCTCGAAGCCCTCGCGGATCCAGTACTCGATGCCGCCGAGCATCTCCTTGACCTGGAAGCCCAGTTCGGCCAGGGCGAGGGCGGAGCGGGTGCCGCCGTTGCAGCCGGGGCCCCAGCAGTAGGTCACCACGGGGACGTCCTTGTCCAGGAGCTTCTCGGCCTGCTCGGGGATCAGCGCGGTGGGCAGGTGGATGGCGCCGGGCACGTGGGCCTGGTCCCAGGACGGCGTGGAGCGCGAGTCGATCAGCTGGAAGCCGAGGTCGGCGCCCTGCTCGCGGTGGGCCTTGAACGCGGCGGCGACGTCCGACACGTCGGCGTGGAAGGCCAGGCTGGCGGCGAAGTAGGCGGCCGCGGCGGCCGGGCTCGCCGGGGGGACCCGGAGCACGGGGTTGACGGTGGCGGGGGTGCTGGTCTGGTTCTGCGTCGTCGTCATGGCTCAGAATCTACGAGCAGTCGATCAAGGCGAGAAGTGGATTTCCCCGGGCTTTCCCTTGAACCTCCGGGGATTCCCCTGCTAGACCTCCCGCATGACCGGTTATTCCCCCGACGCCACCGACTGGCGGATCCTCGCGGCGCTCCAGCAGGACGGCCGCGCCAGCTTCACCGAACTCGCCCGCACCGTCTCGATGTCCGCGAGCGCCGTCACCGAGCGGGTCCGCCGCCTGGAGGAGGCCGGGATCATCACCGGCTACACGGCGGTGGTGGACCACGAGAAGCTGGGCAAGGCGATCCTGGCCCTGGTGCGGCTGCGCTATCCGCACGGCAACTACAAGCCGTTCCACGACTTCCTGGAGGCCACCTCCGAGATCCTGGAGGCCCACCACGTCACCGGGGACGACTGCTTCGTCCTCAAGGTGGCCGCCCGTTCGATGGCCCACCTGGAGGAGGTCACGGGCCGGATCGCCGGGCTGGGCCCGGTGACCACCAGCGTCGTGTACTCCTCCCCGCTCGCCCGTCGCCCGCTCAGTCCGTGATGCCCGCCGTGCGGTGGCGCACCACGGAGCCGCCGCGCTGCTTGACGATCTCCAGCTGCGCCTGGACCCGGGTGCGCAGGTCGCCGACATGGCTGACGATGCCGACGCTGCGGTCCCGCTCGCGCAGCGAGTCCAGTACGTCGAGCACCTCGTCCAGCGCCTGGTCGTCGAGGCTGCCGAAGCCCTCGTCGATGAAGAGGGTGTCCAGGCGCATGCCGCCGGCCTCGTCGGTGACCACGTCGGCCAGGCCCAGGGCGAGGGCGAGGGAGGCGAAGAAGGTCTCGCCGCCCGAGAGGGTGGCGGTGTCCCGCTCGCTGCCGGTCCACGCGTCCAGCACGTGCAGCCCGAGGCCGGAGCGGCCGCGTCCGCCGGACCGGGCGTCGGAGTGGACGAGGGTGTAGCGGCCGCCGGACATCCGCAGCAGCCGTACGGTCGCGGCGGCGGCGACCTGCTCCAGCCGCGCCGCCAGCACGTACGCCTCCAGGCGCATCTTGCGCTCGTTGTCGGCGGAGGTGCCCGCGGTGAGCCCGGCCAGCCGGGCCACCCGCTCGTACGCCTCGCGCAGCGGGCCCAGGGCGCGCAGCTCCTGCTCCGCCTGGCGCGAGAGCCGGTCCAGCTCGGCGCACCGCACCCGGGCGGCGTCCACGGCCGAGGCGGCGGAGCGCAGCCGTGCGGCGGCCCGCTCCTCGGCGGCCGCGGCGGCGGCCGGATCGGCGGGGGGCAGGGCTGCCGCGGCGGTGGTGTCCCGCTCGGCGTGCCGGTCGGCCAGCATCGCCTCCTCGGCCTGCCAGGCGTCGAGGCGGTGCTGGAGGGCGGTGCGCTCGTACTCGGGGAGCACGGCGTCGGCGGCCTGCTCGGTGGTGTCGAACCCGGCCTTGTAGGCGGCGGCGGCGAGCTGGTCGTCGGCCTCCTTCAGCCGGGCGGCGGTGGTCTCGGCCCGGCGCAGCGCGGCGGCGGCCGTGGTGACCATCCGGATCCGGTCCTCCAGGGTGCGGGCGCGGGCGGCGACGCTGGGCGAGTCGGCGCGGACGAGGACCAGTTCGGCTTCGAGGGAGGCCTGCTCCTCGTCGAGGGCCTCGCGCCGGGAGGCCCGGGCGGCGGCCCGGCGCTCGGCGTCGAGCCGCTCGGAGCTGCGCGCCTGGTGCTCCCGTTCGGCGCGGGCGAGCCGTTCGCGGGCGGTGTGGAGCGCGGCGGCGTCCGCGTGGGCGGCGGCGTGGCGGGCACTCAGCTCGGCGGTGAGGTCGAGGAGTTCGGCGGTGGTGGCGTCCCCGGCGGCGGAGGCGGCCTCGGCCTCGGCCTCCCGGACGGCGGCGAGCCGGCGCTCGACGGCGGCCCTGCGCTCCTCGGCCTGCTCGAAGCGGGCGTGGGCGGCGTCCTCGGCGGCGCGGTCGACGTGCCCTGGGGCGGGGCGGGCCGGGGCGGGGTGCTCGGCGGACCCGCACACCGTGCAGGGCTCCCCGGGGGTCAGCGCGGCGGCCAGCTCGGCGGCGATGCCGCGCAGCCGGGCCTCCTTCAGCTCCAGCCAGCTCTCCCGGGCGGCGGACGACTCCTCGCGCGCCCGCAGCAGTTCGCCCGCGGCGGCTTCGGCGTCGGCGGCGAGGGTGTCGCGCCGCCGGGCGGCGGTGAGCTGCATCCGGGCGGGCTCCAGCCGCCCCGCGAGCTGCTCGGCGAGGGTGAGGGCCTGCTGCGCGCAGTCGACCTGCTCCTGGAGGGCGGCCCGGGTGGCCTCCCAGCGGGCGAGCCACTCGGCGGACTCCTGGTGGCGCTCGTCGGCGTCCCGGGACTCCCGCTCCAGCGTGGCCCGCTCCCGGCCGATCTCGGCGCTGCGCTGTTCGGCGCGCTGGGCGGCGCCGGCCGCGCCGAGGTCCTCGCGCAGGCGCTGCTCGACGGCGGCGAGCTGTTCGGTGCCGGCTCCGGCCAGGGCGGGGGGCAGCTCCGCGCGGGCCAGGGTCTCGGCGTGCGCGGCGGTGAGGTGTGCGGCGGCCGCGGCCCCGCGCAGTTCCAGGGCGGGGGCCACGAGGGCGCCCCGGCGGGCCCTGTCCAGCAGGGCCCGTACCCGCTCGCGCTCCGGGGCGGCCTGTGCCAGCAGCTCCGCCCGGCGGGCGGTCTCGGCGTGGCGGTGCTGGAGCCGGGCGAGTTCCCGCGCCTCCTCGGCGTCGCGGCGGGCCGCGGCGTGGCGTCCCTCGACGGCGGCGAGCGCGTACTCGGCGACGGTGAGCCGCTCCCGGGCGGAGCACCGGGCGACGGCGGCCCAGGCGCGGACGGCCTCGGCGAGGCCGGGGTCGCCGGGCTGGTGGCCGGGCAGCGGCCAGGCCCGCAGGTCGGCGCAGTGTCCGGCGGCCTGGGCGAGCCGCTGGGCGGCGGCGAGGACCTTCTCGTCGCCGGCCCGGACCTTGGCCTCGGCGGCGCGGCGCCGTTCGGCGAGCAGGGTCTCGACGGCGGCGAAGCGGCGGGTGTCGAAGAGCCGGCCGAGGAGCCGGCCGCGGGCTTCGGCGCCGGCCCGCAGGAACTGCGCGAACTCCCCCTGGGGGAGCAGGACGACCTGGCAGAACTGCTCCCGGCTCATGCCGAGGAGCTGTTCGACCTCCTCGCCGATCTCCTGGTGGGAGCGGCTGAGCGCGGTCCAGCCGTCGCCGGTGTGCTCGCGGAGCCAGGACTGGGCCTTGTCCTTGGTGGTGCCGGTGCCGCGCTTCTTGGGGCGGTCCTGTTCGGGGCGCCGGGTGATCTCCAGGCGGCGGCCGCCCGCGGTGAGCTCGAGGGTGACCTCGGTGGGGGTGTCGGGGGCGGCGTGGTCGCTGCGCAGGGTGGTGCCGGGGGCCTGGCGGGAGCCGGGGACGGATCCGTAGAGGGCGTAGCAGACGGCGTCGAGGACGGAGGTCTTACCGGCTCCGGTGGGGCCGTGCAGCAGGAAGATCCCGGCGCCGGAGAGGGCGTCGAAGTCGATGGTCTGGGGTTCGGCGAAGGGCCCGAAGGCGGTGATGTGGAGCCGGTGCAGCCTCATCGGCCGGCCTCCTGGCGGACGTCCTCGGCCCGTACGGCCTCGAAGGCGCCGCGCAGCACGGCCCGCTCGGCCTCGTCGGCGCTGCCGCCGCCGCGTACGTGGGCGACGAAGTCCTCGGCGATCTCCTGGTCGCTGCGGCCCTTGAGGCGCTGGGCGTAGGAGGCCGTGCCGTCCTCCTCGCGGCCTTCGGGGTCGAAGGCGAGGCTGAGGGTGTGCGGGAAGCGGCCGGCGAGGCGGGCCATGGGGTCCTCGGGGCGGGCGGGGTCGGTGAGGGTGGCCTCGATCCAGGCGTCCTCGTACGCGGTGTGCGCGGGGTCCTCCAGGAGGTCCTCCAGCCGTCCGCGCAGCCGGGCGAGGGGGCGGGGCACGGGGGTGTCGATCCGCTCGGCGGTGATCTCCCCGGCCGGGCCGAGGTCGATCAGCCACATGGTCTTGCGGTGGGCCGCCTCGGAGAAGGAGTAGGCGAGCGGGGAACCGGAGTAGCGGACCCGTTCGTTGATCGTCTGGCAGCCGTGGAGGTGGCCGAGGGCGGCGTAGTCGACGCCGTCGAAGACGGAGGCGGGTACGGCCTCGACGCCGCCGACGGCGATGTCGCGTTCGCTGTCGCTGGCCTGCCCGCCGGTGACGAAGGCGTGGGCGAGGACCACGGAGCGGGTGCCGGGGGCGCGGCCGGCCAGGTCGGCCCGGATCCGGTCCATGGCGGCGCCGAGCACGGCCTCGTGGCTGACCTTCTCGGCGGCGAAGGTGTCCTTGACCAGTGCCGGTTCGAGGTAGGGCAGCCCGTAGAAGGCCACGTCACCGTGTACGTCGGCCAGCACGACGGGGTCGGCGCAGCCGGCGGGGTCGGTCCTGAGGTGGATCCCGGCCCGGCCGATCAGCCCGGCGCCGACACCGAGGCGGCGGGCCGAGTCGTGGTTCCCGGAGATCATCACCGTCGGGACGCCGAGGTCGGCGAGCCGGTGCAGGGCCCGGTCGTAGAGCTCGACGGCGGGCAGCGGGGGCACGGCCCGGTCGTAGACGTCGCCGGCGACGAGGACGGCGTCGACCTCGTGCTCCCGGACGGCTTCGACGAGGTGGTCGACGAAGGCGGCCTGGGCTCCGAGCATGTTCACGCGGTGGAAGGACCGGCCGAGGTGCCAGTCGGAGGTGTGCAGGAACTTCACTCGACCGCTCCGACCCGCACGCTTGCTCTCCTCTGGTTCCGCACCGACCATCCAGGCTAACCCGTGCGCGGGCGCGTCCCGGCCGGACCGGGGAATCCGCCCTTCCGAGGGGGCGGAGGGGGCCGCGTGTTGCGGGGGCGTGGCGGCGATGCGAAACCTCCGTGGCCGAACTCCGTTGGCGGTTCCGGGCACTTGTGGCCCCCGCGGCCCGCTGGTTGGCTTCGCCGCATGCCGCTCTCCGGACCTCCGCGTCTTCGTCCCGCGCTGCTCGCCGCCGGCTCCGCCGCGCTGCTCGCGCTCAGCACCGCCGTGCCCTCGGCCGCGGCGCCCCCGGCTCCCGGCCCGGCCGCCGGCTCGGTGGTGCTCGACTGGTACGACGCCACCGCGCGGACGGTGGCCGCCGCGGCCGCCCCGGCCCAGATCACCAACAGCCGCACCTGGGCGATCGGCTGGATCGCCGCCGCCCGTGCCGCCCGCGAGGCCCCCGGGGGTCCGGGCCGGGGCCGCTTCCAGGACGCGGCCGTCGCCTCCGCCGTGCACGACGCTCTGGTCGCGCTCGCCCCGTCCCGCAGGGCCGACCTCGACGCGGCCCTGGCCGCCACCCTCGGCGGGATCCCGGACGGGCCCGCCGAGGACCGGGGGGTGGCCGCGGGGGCCCGGCAGGCCGCCGCGGTGCTCGCGGAGCGTGCCGGGGACGGCCTCGACCCGGCCTCGTCCAACGCGCCGTTCAGCGTGCCGCCGGCCGCTCCCGGTGTGTGGCAGCCCACCCCGGACGGCTACGCGCCGGCCGCGCAGTACGGCAACCGCCTCGGCCGGCCCTTCCTGCTGGAGCGGGCCGACCAGTTCCGGCCGGGGCCGCCGCCCGCGCTGGACTCCCGGCGCTACCGGGCCGACCTGGCGGAGGTGCGGGCGTACGGCTCGGCCGACAGCACGGTGCGCACGCCGCGCCAGACCGAGACGGCCACCTTCTGGTACGGCGGTTCGCTGACCCTGTTCACGGAGCCGCTGCGGGTGGCCGTGGCCCGTTCGCACGGCTCGTCCGCCGACCGGGCGTCGCTGGTCGCGCTCTTCCACGCGGCTTCGGTCGACACCCAGATCGCGACCTCCGACGGGAAGTACACGTACGTGCGCTGGCGGCCGGTGACGGCGATCCGGACGGGGGCGGTCGACCCCGACCCGGCCTGGCGGCCCCTGCACCAGACGCCGGCCCATCCGGACTACCCCAGCGGCCACGCCACGTACGCCGGCGCGGCGCAGACCGTGCTGGACGCGCTGGTGGGGCCGGCGACGGCGCCCTTCGAGATCAGCAGCCCGACCGCGCCCGGGGTGCGCCGCACGTACACGGCGTGGAGCGGGCTCACCCGGGACAACGTGGACGCCCGGGTGTGGTCGGGGATCCACACCCGTACCGCCGACGAGGCGGGCGTGCGGCTGGGCGAGGCGGTCGCCCGCCACGCCCTGCGCAACGCCGACCGGCTGCTGGGCGGGCGCGGGGTTCAGCCGTCGCCGTAGGCCTCGCCGCCGAGTTCGAAGCCCGCGGTGCCGGCGGTGGCGTCCGCGAGCCAGGCCTTGAAGGCCTCGACGTCCGCCTCGGGGAGGCCGATCTCGATGGAGACGGCCTCCCCGTAGCGGACGTCCAGTACGGCGCGGCCGGTGGCGCGCAGGTCGTTCTGGGTCTTGCCCGCCCGCTGGTGGTCGACGGTGACGGTGGCCAGCCGGTAGCGGTGGCGGGTGATGGTCCCGAGGGCGTCGAGCGCCTCGCCGACGACGCCGCCGTAGGCCCGGATGAGCCCGCCGGCCCCGAGCTTGACGCCGCCGTAGTAGCGGGTGACGACGGCGACCGCGTAGCGGACGTCGCGCCGGGTCAGCATCTGCAGCATGGGCACCCCGGCGGTGCCGCCGGGCTCGCCGTCGTCGCTGGCCTTCTGGACGGAGGCGTCGGCGCCGATCACGTAGGCGTAGCAGTTGTGCGTGGCGGTGGGGTGCTCCTTGCGGACGCGGGCGATGAACTCCTGCGCCTCCCGCTCGGTCGCGGCGGGCGCGATCGAGCACAGGAACCGGGAGCGGTTGATCTCCGCCTCGTGCGTCCCCTCGCGGGCCACGGTCACGTACTGGTCTGCCTTCACCGCTCCACCCTACGGTGAACCGGAACGGGGAATCGGACGGGTGTCCGCGCCGTTGATCCTGCCGAACGGTCCGGCGGAACGAGTCCGCCGGGCGGCCACGGCAGGAGGCGGCGCACGTGTACGGCGACCAGGCGACCATCCGCAGGATCCTCACCGAGCTCGGTGACACCTGGGCCGTGGTGGGGCTGTCGAACAACCGGGACCGGGCCGCCTACGGGGTGGCGAAGGTGCTCCAGCGTTACGGCAAGCGCGTGGTGCCGGTGCACCCGAAGGCGGAGACGGTGCACGGGGAGCCGGGCTACGCGTCGCTGGACGCGATCCCGTTCAAGGTGGACGTGGTGGACGTCTTCGTGAACAGCGCGCTGGCCGGGCAGGTCGCCGACGACGCGGTGGCCGCCGGTGCCGAGGCCGTCTGGTTCCAGCTGGACGTGGTCGACGAGGCCGCCTTCGCGCGGACGCGTGCGGCGGGGGTGGAGATGGTGATGGACCGCTGCCCCGCGATCGAGATCCCCGCCCTGTAGCCGGTCAGACCGGGTGGCCGCCGGCGCCCTGGACCGGGGGGATCGAGACGGCCATGGTCATCAGCATCGGAACGGTGCCCTCGTTGCGGTAGGCGTGCGGGAGGTTCGCCTCGAAGGAGACGGCGCCGCCGGCCGGGACCACGTAGCGGTCGTCGGCGAGGTCGAGGGTCAGTTCCCCTTCCGTCACGTGCAGCATCTCGAAGGTTCCGGCCGGGTGCGGGTCGGAGGCCGTGCCGTCTCCGGCCTCCAGGCGGTAGGTCCACATCTCCACGGGCCCGCGCCGGTCGTCGCCGAGCAGCATGTGGGCCTCGCTGCCCTCCCCGCTCGACCACATCCGCACCCCCTGCCCCGGCAGCACCACGCGGGCCCGCGGTCCCCGGTCGTGGTCGAGGAGGGTGGTGATGCTGACCCCGAGGGCGTCGGCCAGCTTCACCGTGGTGCCCACGCTGGGGTTCGTACGGGCCTGTTCGATCTGGATGATCATGCCGCGGCTGACGCCCGCGCGGGCGGCCAGGGCGTCGAGCGTGAAGCCGCGTTCGCCGCGCCACCGCTTGAGGTTGCGGGCGAGCGCCTGGGTGAGCTGTTCGAGGTCCGACACCATTCCGTCCAATATTTTGGATGACACAGTCCAACAGACTGAACTAACCTGCGGTGTATTCGATGCTGCACTCCACCGTTCACCGCACTGTACTGCGAGGCCCCCTGCCATGACCGCCCTCTTCGCCCTGGCCACAGCCGTCCTGTGGGGCCTCGCAGACTTCGGCGGCGGGCTGCTGACCCGGCGGATACCGGCGCTCACGGTGCTGGTGGTCTCGCAGGTCGCCGCGGTCGTCGTGCTCGGCGCGATCGTGCTCGGCACCGGCGCCTGGAGCGAGGCGGGCCCGCAGCTGTGGTTCGCGGTGGCCGCGGGCCTGGTCGGGCCGGCCGCGATGCTCGCCTTCTACAAGGCCCTGGCCCTCGGCCCGATGGGCGTGGTCTCCCCGCTCGGCTCCCTCGGGGTGGTCGTGCCGGTCGGCGTGGGGCTGGCCGTGGGCGAGCGGCCGGGACCGGGCCAGTTCGCGGGCATCGCCGTGGCCCTCGTCGGCATCGTCCTGGCCGGCGGCCCCGAGCTGCGCGGCGCCCCCGTGCAGCGGCGGGCGGTGGTGCTGACCCTCGTCGCGGCCTTCGGCTTCGGCGCGGTCATGGCCCTGATCGCCGAGGCCTCCACCACGTTGACCGGGCTCTTCCTCGCCCTGTTCGTCCAGCGGGTCACCAACGTCGCCGTCGGCGGCGTCGCCCTGCTCGCGCAGACCCGGCGCGGCGTCCCGGCCCTGCCGGAGGGCACCGGGCCGCGGGTGCTGTGGAGCATGCTGCCCGCCCTGGCCTTCGTGGGCCTCGCCGACGTCGCGGCCAACGGCACCTACTCCATCGCCGCCCAGAACGGCCCCGTCACCGTGGCCGCCGTACTGTCCTCGCTCTACCCGGTGGTCACCGCGTTCGCCGCGTTCGCGGTCCTCAAGGAGCGCCTGCGCAGCGTCCAGGCGGCGGGCGCGGGCCTGGCCCTGGCGGGTACGGTCCTGCTCGCCGCAGGCTGAAACCACCGGCCGGGACCCCCACCGGCCAGGACCGCGCCCGGCCCGGACCGCCACCGGCGGCACCGCGTACGGCTCAGGGCTGCTCGGCCTGTGCCAGCAGGGCCAGCCCGCGCAGTTGCTCGGGGGTCATCCCGTCGGGGATCGGCACCGGCGCGGGCGTGCGCAGCGGCGGCTGCCAGCCGGTCTCCGGCTCCCACCGCCGTACGATCCTGGCCGGCGCCCCCGCCACCACGGCGTGGTCGGGCACCTCACCCCGTACGACGGCCCCCGCGGCCACGACGACGTTGCGGCCCAGCTTCGCGCCGGGCAGGATCACCGCCCCCGTGCCCAGCCAGCAGCCCGGCCCGATCTCCACCGGGGCGCTGCGGGGCCACTGCCGGCCGACGGGCTCGTGCGGGTCGTCGTAGCTGTGGTTGGTGGAGGTGATGTACACCCCGGGCCCGCAGAAGGTGTCGTTGCCGATGGTGATCCGGGCGTCGGCGATGACGTGGCTGCCCCGGCCGAGGACCACCCCGTCGCCCAGCACCAGTACCGGGTCGGCGCCGAGGTCGAGGTCCGGCATCATCCCGGCGGTCAGGGTGACCTGCTCGGCGATGATGCAGTGCCCGCCGAGCCGGATCCACCGTTCGCCGAACACGGTGCCCTGCGGGAAGGCGAGCCGCGTGCCCTCGCCGATCGCGCCGAAGCGCAGCCGGCCCGGGTGCTCGGCGGTGACCGCACCGGCCCGCTGCATCCAGCGCCAGCCGGCGTGCACCGCGCGGCTGGCGACGCGGCCGCGCAGGGCCGCCAGGGATGAGAACGTGTTCTGGTTCTTCGGCACCCGGCCACGGTAGTGCGCCCCGCGCCGGACGTCGGGACCCGGATCCTGTGATCTTCACCCCATCGCGGGGCGGCGCCGTCCCGTGCCCTACGGTGCACGTGGCGCGGCATCCGGAACCAGCCGGAACCACACGAGGGAAGTGACCATGACCCATCAGCCGAACCAGGCGCACCAGGCACACCAGGGGGCTCTCATCGCGGGCGTCGGGGACCGGAAGCCGTCGGTGGACCCGACGGCCTTCACCGCCCCGACCTCCGTCGTCGTCGGCGACGTCACGCTCGGCGCCGGCGCGAGCGTCTGGTACTCGGCGGTGCTGCGCGCAGACTGCGGCCCGATCACGCTGGGCGCGGACAGCAACGTGCAGGACAACTGCACGGTCCACGTGGACCCCGGCTTCCCGGTGTCCATCGGCGAGCGCGTCTCCATCGGGCACAACGCGGTGGTGCACGGCTGCACGGTCGAGGACGACTGCCTGATCGGGATGGGCGCGACCGTGCTGAACGGCGCCGTGATCGGCGCGGGTTCGCTGGTGGCCGCGCAGGCCCTGGTGCCGCAGGGCATGGTGGTCCCGCCCGGCTCGCTGGTCGCGGGCGTGCCGGCCAAGGTGCGGCGCGAGCTCACCGCCGAGGAGCGCGAGGGGATCAGGGTGAACGCCGCGATGTACACGGAGCTGGCGGAGCAGCACCGCGCCTCGGTGGCCCCCGGCGCCTGACCGTCCGGCCGGCCGGGGCCTCGGCGTCAGTCCGGGGCGCCCGCCGGGGCGGTGGCCGGCTGCGGCGAGGGCTCGGCCGCGCGGGCCTCGGCGGCCGCCTTCTTCATCCGGCTGCGCAGGACCAGGGTCACGGTGAGCCCGATCAGCAGGGCCACGACCAGGGCCAGCCAGGAGAACCGCTTCAGCCAGGGCTCGGCGACGATGCCGACGTAGTAGATGACGGCGGTGGTGCCGCCGGCCCAGAGGATGCCGCCGAGGACGTTGGCGACGAGGAAGCGCCAGTAGGGCATCCGCAGTACGCCGGCCAGCGGGCCGGCGAAGATGCGCAGGAGGGCGACGAAGCGTCCGAAGAAGACGGCCCACATGCCCCAGCGGTCGAAGGAGCGCTCGGCCATGGCCACCTGGTCGGGCCCGAAGTGCTTGGGGAACCGCCTGCCGAGTCTCTCCAGCAGCGGCTTGCCCCCGCGGCGGCCGATGGCGTACCCGATGGAGTCGCCGATGATGGCGCCCGCGATGGCGCACAGGCCGAGGACCACGGGGTCGATCTGCCCGTGCTGCGAGGCGAGCAGCGCCGAGCTGACGAGGATGATCTCGCCGGGGAGCGGGATGCCCAGGCTCTCCAGCCCGATGACCAGTCCCACCAGGAGATAGACACTGATCGCCGGGATCTCCTCCAGCCATTCCTGGATGTGCACCGGTACGTCCTCCCTCGTCGCCTCCGGCGGGCCCCCGAGACACGCCGAACGGGCAGCCTATCCGCTCCCCGGAACGCCCTTCGTCCATGGCGGGCGCTCTCGGGACGAACGACCGGCGAACGCCCGGGGTTCCGGCGACACGCCGATACCGGCCCCGGACAGCACGGCGGGAGCGGCCCGCGCCGGACCGCTCCCGCCCCCACTGTGCCGCTCCCGGCTCCCTTTCGCGGCGTGACGCGCCGCGCGGGACGTCCTACGCGTTCGGGCGCAGCGTCCAGACGACGGTCATCTCACCGGTGACGGCCTCGTCCTCGCGCTGGATGGCGATGGTGACGGGGAACTCGGGGCGGCCGCCCGCGTCGAGCTCGGCCACGACGTCGGCGGCGGGGCGGCCGAGGGTGGCGGTGGCGGTGACGACGCCCTTGGCGAGCTTCTTGTAGCCGATCTCGGCCTTCACGGCGAGCGGCACGGCGCGCGAGAGCTGGTCGCCGAAGGCGGCCAGGACGATGGCGCCGCTGGCGGACTCGGCCAGGGTGAACATGGCGCCGGCGTGCGGGCCGCCGACGTGGTTGTGGAAGTCGGGCTGGTCCGGCAGGCGGACGACGGCGCGCTCCGGGGTGGTCTCCAGGAACTCCAGGTTCAGGGTGCGGGCCATCGGCACCGTCTGGGCGAGCAGTTCGCCCACGTTCATCTGTTCTGCGCTCATGGCACGCGATGTTACCCACGAGTAGATGGAGTTGGCCAGAGCGGGACGGGGGGCGGACGTGGCTCCTGTCAGCCGCTCCCACTATGGTTACCGGCCATGTGGCCAGGACAGCAGCAGCAGCCCGGGGGAGAGCAGAACCCCCAGGACCCGCGTCAGAACCCGTACCAGCAGCAGCCGGGACAGCCGAACCCGTACCAGCAGCAGCCCCAGCCGGGATTCGGTGAGCAGCAGCCCGGCTACGGATACCCGCAGGCGGGCTACCAGACCCCGCCCCCGGTCCAGCCGTGGGGCAACGCCCCCCAGCAGCAGCCCCCGCCGCGGCCGTCCGGCGGGAGCCCCTTCTCCACCCGGACCGTGGCCATCGTCGCGGCCTCCGCGGTCGTGGTGACGGCGGCCGCCACCGCCGCCTTCGTGCTCACCCGGGACGACGAGGGCGCCAACCGCGCCGACGACAAGCCCGCCGCCTCCTCCCCCGCGCCGGTCGCCCCGGTCTCGCCCGCGGCCCCCAGCGGCGCCAACCCGCGCGCGGGCGGCGACGTGAAGCCGGTGATCCCGGGCTGGAAGGTGGTCATCAACCCGAAGCACGGCACCGCCTTCGACGTCCCCCCGGAGTGGAACGCGCTCGGCTCCGGCGTGATCGCCGGCTTCGAGGACGAGGAGAAGAAGGACGGCTCCCCGCTCGTCACGTTCTCCGCACCCGCCTACTTCAAGGAGGACTGGTGCAAGGTGGACTCCAACAAGGACGGGCGCGAGGAGAGCACCTCCCTGGCCGGCACCGGCACCAAGGGCGGCCAGGGCGCCAAGGACACGGCCGGGGCGGCGCACAGCGAGGCGGGCACCTGGGTGTTCGCCGGGTACTCGCAGAAGCTGCCCAAGGAGATGGTCAAGATCTCCGAGTCGAAGGAGTACACCACCCTCTCCGGCCTCAAGGGGCACGTCGCGACGGCGACCGTGAGCGGCGTCCCCAAGGAGAACAAGTGCTCCTCGGACGGCAAGAGCATCGCCTTCAGCTTCAAGAACTCCAAGGGTGACTTCGCCAGCTGGGTCCTCTACGGCGCCGCCGGCGTTCCCGGCGAGGTCGACCAGGCGACCCAGGACAAGATCCTCAGCTCGGTCCGCCTCAGCGGCGGCTGATCCCCCACCCCGCACGACCCCGCACGATCCCCGGGCCGATCATCCTTTTTCCGTTATTTCGTTTGGATTCTCGGCCCGGGGCAGGGGATAGTCCCGGAGTGAGCCCCCACACCGTCCTCCGGACCCCCCGCCGCCGGCCCGCCTGGGCCGGACGCAACTACAGCCTCCTGACGGGCGCCGCGGTCGTCACCAACCTCGGCAGTCACGGGGCGCTCATCGCGGCCTCCTTCGCCGTGCTCGAAGCGGGCGGCAGCGGCGCCGACGTCGGCCTCGTCGCCGCCGCCCGCACGCTGCCCCTCGTCCTCTTCCTGCTCGTCGGCGGGGCGCTCGCCGACCGGCTGCCCCGGCACCGCGTGATGGTCGCGGCCAACGCCCTCAACTGCGTCTCGCAGGCCGCCTTCGCCGTGCTCGTCCTCGCCGGCGACCCGAAGCTGTGGCAGATGATGCTGCTGACCGCGCTCTGCGGCACCGGCACCGCCTTCTTCAACCCCGCCGCCGAGGGCATGCTCCTGTCCAGCGTCTCCGGCGAGCACGCCAACCGGGCCTTCGCCCTCTTCCGCATGGCCATGAACGGCGCCGGCATCGGCGGCGCGGCCCTCGGCGGCGCCCTGATCGCCGCGATCGGCCCCGGCTGGGTACTGGCCGTGGACGCGGCCGCCTTCGCGGTCGCGGGCGCCCTGCGCGCCTTCCTCGACGTGGGCCCCACCACCGGGCGGGCTCCCGGCGGGGGCCTGCTCGCCGACCTGCGCGAGGGCTGGGTGGAGTTCCGGACCCGGCCCTGGCTGTGGAGCATCGTGCTCCAGTTCTCCGTGGTCGTCGCCGTCGTGGGGGCGGCGGAGGCGGTGTACGGGCCCCTCGTCGCCCGCGACCGGCTGGGCGGGCCGGCGCCCTGGGGCGTGGCCCTGGCCTTCTTCGGCGCGGGCACCATCGCCGGAGCGCTCCTGATGATGGTGTGGAAACCGCGCCGCCTGCTGCTGGTGGGCACCCTGTGCGTGTTCCCGCTGGCGCTTCCGTCGGCGGGACTGGCGGTACCGCTGCCGGTCTGGGGGCTGTGCGCGGTGATGTTCTTCAGCGGCGCCGCCATCGAGGTGTTCGGCGTGAACTGGATGACCACGATGCACCAGGAGATACCCGAGGAGAAGTTCTCCCGGGTCTCCGCCTACGACTGGTTCGGCTCGGTGTCCATGCTGCCGCTCGCCACCGCCCTGGCCGGCCCCGCCGAGTCCGCCTTCGGCCGCACCCAGGCCCTGTGGGGCTGCGCGGCGCTGGTGGTCGCCGCCACCGCCCTGGTCCTGCTCGTACCGGAGGTGCGCCGGATCACCCGCAGGCCCCCGCCCGTGAAGGGTTCCGCACCGGCCCCCGCGCCGGCGCAGGCCGCCGGGGCCGTCGGGGTCACCCCAGGCTGAAGGCCCCCTGCGGCGGGGCCGGGGAGGGGACCGCGTCCGCGTCGGCGACCGGACGCGCCCCGCGCATGAACCGGGCGAGCCCCTCCCCCGACTCCACCCGGGCGGGGAAGGCGTCGGCGGCGCACCGCCGGGCCAGCGCGGCCAGCGGCAGCGGGGCGTCCGAGGCGAGCAGCACCGCGTTGCCGAAGCGGCGCCCGCGCAGCACCCCGGGCTCGGCGATCAGGGCCAGCTCCGCGAAGGCGGCCGCGAAGTTGGCCAGCTGGGCCTTGAGGAAGCCGAACGGCGCCCCGTCGGCCAGGTTCGCCGCGTACAGCCCGCCGGGCCTCAGCACGCGCGCAGCCTGCCGCGCGTATTCCGCCGAGGTCAGCTGGGCGGGCACCCGTGAGCCCCCGAAGACGTCGGCGACCAGCACGTCCGCGCTCGCCTCGGGGGCGGCCTCCAGCCAGGCCCGCGCGTCGGCGGCGTGCACGGTCACCCGGGCCCCGGCGGCCAGCGGAAGGTGACGCTCCACCAGCTCCACCAGGGCGGCGTCGAACTCGACCACGTCCTGCCGCGACCCCGGGCGGACGGCCGCGGCGTAGCGCGGGAGGGTGAGCGCGCCCCCGCCCAGGTGCAGCAGGTCCAGGGCGGCCCCCGGCTCCGCCGCGCAGTCCAGGACGTGCGCGAGGCGGCGTACGTACTCGAACTCCAGGTGCTCGGGCTCGTCGAGGTCGACGTAGGACTGCGGAGCCCCGTCGACGGTGAGCAGCCAGGCCCGCTCCCGGTCCACGTCCGGCATCAGCTTGGCGGTGCCCTGGCCCACTTCCCGGACCACCGGGATCTGTTCGTCGCTCACCCCACCATTGTCAGGCCCCCCAGACGGCCGCCGCGTCGGCCGCGTGCCCGGCGGCCTGCGCGAGCCCGGCGCGGGCGGCGGGGTCCCGCCGCGCGGGGTCCAGGACGTTGCGCCCGAAGGCCTTGCGGGCTTCCGGGGAAGGGGTGATCAGCAGCACCCGGGCGCCGGCCGCCCGCAGCCGGGCCGCCTGGGAGGCGGGCGAGGGGACCAGGGCGGATCCGAGCGCGATCGGGGCGAGGATCACCACGCGCGCGTAGCCGGCGGCGAGGTCGGCGTTGGTCGCCGAGCGGACCCCGCCGTCGATGAACCGGCGTCCGCCGACCGTCACCGGGGGCCACACGCCCGGTACGGCGCAGCTCGCGGCGACGGCGTCGACGAGCCCGGCGCCGCTCTCCCGGTCGAAGTCGGCGGGGGCCCCGCTGAGCGCGTCGACGGCGGTGACGACGAGCCGGCGCTCGGGCCAGTCGGGCGACACGAGCCGGGCCGCCAGCACCTCGCGCCGCGCCGCCTCCGCCCCGGTCTGCGCGGCCAGGGCGAAGGCGCCGACGCGGCGGCGGTACGCGGCGGCGTCCCGGGAGCGCACCATCGCCAGGGCGTAGCGGGCGAAGACCCCGGCGCCGAGGCGGGCCGGGCGCTCCCCGGACGCGTCGCCGAGCTGGCGCTCGTACAGTTCGCGGGCGGTGAGGCCCGCGGTGAGCTGGGCGCCGACCACGGAGCCGGCCGAGGTCCCGACGACCAGGTCGGCGGTGGTCAGGTCGACGCCCGCGCGGGCGAGCCCGTACAGGATCCCGGATTCCCAGCCGACGCCGGTCAGTCCTCCGCCGCCGAGCACCAGTGCCGTTCCGCCGCCCATGTCGGCCCCCTCTTCCCTCGCGTCCGCGCCCGCCGGTGGGCGGTGACGGCAGTCTGGCAAAGCCTGACCGCCGCCACCACGGCCGGGGCTACCCGAGGACCTCGGTCACCGTCCCCGCGCCGACCGTGCGGCCGCCCTCGCGGATGGCGAAGCCGAGCCCGGCCTCCAGGGGCACGTCCCGGCCCAGCTCGACGGTCATCTCGACCGTCTCCCCCGGCCGGGCGACGCCCGCCGCGCCCAGGTCCACGTCTCCGACCACGTCGGCGGTCCGGACGTAGAACTGCGGCCGGTAGCCGGTCGAGACGGGGGTCGTCCGGCCGCCCTCGCGGGCGGAGAGGACGTACACCCGCGCCGTGAAGCGCCGGCGGGGCGCCACGCTGCCGGGCGCCGCGACGACGTGCCCGCGGCGCACCCCGTCGCGGTGCACCCCGCGCAGCAGCAGCGCGACGTTGTCGCCCGCCTCGGCGGACTCCATCGGCTTGCCGAAGGTCTCCAGGCCGGTGACCACGGTCTCGACGGGCTCCCCGTCGCCCCCGAGGACGCTGATCCGGTCGCCGAGCCGCACGGTGCCGCGTTCCACGGCGCCGGTGACGACGGTGCCCCGGCCCGTGATGGTCAGGACGTTCTCGACCGGCAGCAGGAACGGCGCGTCGGTGTACCGCACCGGCATGGGCACGTACGTGTCCACCGCGTCGAGCAGCGCCTCGATCGCCCCGGTCCACTGCGGGTGGCCCTCCAGCGCGCCGAGCCCGGAGACCCGTACGACCGGCGCGGAGTCCCCGCCGTAGCCGTGCGCGGAGAGCAGGTCGCGGACCTCCAGCTCGACCAGGTCGGTCAGCTCGGGGTCGCCCGCGTCGGCCTTGTTGAGGGCGACGACGATGTGGTCCACGCCCACCTGGCGGGCCAGCAGGACGTGCTCGGCGGTCTGGGGCATGACCCCGTCGAGGGCGGAGACGACGAGGATCGCCCCGTCGAGCTGGGCCGCGCCGGTGACCATGTTCTTGATGTAGTCGGCGTGGCCGGGCATGTCGACGTGGGCGTAGTGCCGGGTGTCGGTCTCGTACTCGACGTGCGTGAGGTTGATGGTGATGCCGCGGCGGGCCTCCTCGGGGGCCCGGTCGATGCGGTCGAACGGCACGAAGGAGGCGCCGCCGCGCTCGGCGAGGACCTTGGTGATGGCGGCGGTGAGGGTGGTCTTGCCGTGGTCGACGTGGCCCATGGTGCCGATGTTGAGGTGCGGCTTGGTGCGGGTGAAGGCCGTCTTGGCCATGATCTCTTCCCGTGGCTCGAAGCTGGATCGGGACCCCTGGATCCTGCCGACCCTCCCCCTGCGGGGTCCGCCGGACGATCCGGGAAGGGTCAGCTTCGTGCGCCGTCGAACGCGGCGAGTGCCGCTGCGGCGAAGGCCTCTGCGAGGGCGACGGCCGAGGAGGCCGGGACGGCAGCCTTCGGCGCGTCCGCGACTGCGGACGGCGCTGCGGGGAAGGCGTACCGGGACATGCCGCTGATCCTGCCGGAGGGCGCGGCCGACGTCGAACGATTTACCGCGGCGGCCGCGCCCCGGGCAGGCGGCGGGCGCGGGCCTGGCCCTGTCTCCGGGGGCCGCCCCGCCGAGGTCCGGGGACCGCCCCGTCGAGGTCCGGGGACCGCCCCGTCGACGGCCGGATGGACGCCCGGAGCGGGCCGCGGCGAGGCCCGGAGCAGGCCTCGGTGCCGTCCGGATGAGGCCTGGATTACGGCGGGGCGCCATATGTGTCGGTTAGTCTCCCCGGATGTCCCTCCTCCTCGCGCCCATGGCGCGGCTGGCGCTGCTCGTCGTGCTGCTGGTCGCGGCCGGGGCCTGCGTCCTGCTCTACGAGCCCCAGCGGCTGCTGTCGCAGGGCTGGCCGCCGGGACTGCCGGTGGGCACGGGAGTGCTCCTGTTCGCGGGTGCGTACGGCGTGTGCACGGCCGCGTTCGTGCCGCGGCCGCTGCTCAACCTCGCCGCGGGGGCGGTGTTCGGATCCCAGTTCGGGCTGATCGCGGCCGTCGGCGGCACCGTGGTCGGAGCGGGTCTCGCCTTCGGGCTGGGCCGGATCATGGGGCAGGAGGCGTTGCGTCCGTATCTGCGCGGGCGCTGGCTGGAGGCGGCCGACGGCCAGCTCAGCCGGCACGGCTTCCGCTCGGTGCTGGCGGTGCGGATCTTCCCCGGGGTGCCCTTCGCCGCGGCCAACTACCTCGCCGCCGTCTCCCGCTGCGGCTGGCTCCCCTTCCTCCTCGCGACGGCACTCGGTACGGTGCCCAACACCGCCGCCTACGTGATCGCCGGAGCCAGCGCCTCCTCCCCCGGATCGCCCGCGTTCCTGGTCTCGTTCGGCTTCATCGCGCTCTCCGGGACGGCCGCGGCGGCGGTCGCCTGGCGCAAGCGCCACCGCCTCGCACCCGCCGCCGGCGCCGGGCCCGCCCCCGGGCACCCCCCAGTGGTCACGGCCGCTCCCCACGGGCCCTAGCATCGGACCCGAACTGCCCGACGATCACAAGGACGAGCGCACCCCGACATGAGCTGGTTCGAATCCCTAATCCTCGGTCTCGTCCAAGGGCTTACGGAGTTCCTCCCGATCTCCTCCAGCGCCCACCTGCGGCTGACCGCGGCTTTCGCGGGCTGGCACGATCCGGGTGCGGCCTTCACGGCCATCACCCAGATCGGCACCGAGGCCGCCGTGCTGATCTACTTCCGCAAGGACATCGGCCGGATCATCTCCACCTGGTTCCGCTCCCTGTACACCAAGTCGCTGCGCTCCGAGCAGGACGCCAAGATGGGCTGGCTGGTCATCGTCGGCTCGATCCCGATCGGCGTCCTCGGCGTGGCGTTCAAGGACCAGATCACCGGCCCCGCGCGTGACCTGCGGCTGACCGCGACCACCCTGATCGTGATGGGCCTCGTGCTCGGCTTCGCCGACTGGCTGGCCTCGCGCGACGAGGAGGGCGGCCGGCACCGCGTGGTCAAGCAGCGCAAGACGCTGCGGGAACTGGGCGTCAAGGACGGCCTGGTCTTCGGCCTGTGCCAGGCGATGGCGCTGGTCCCGGGCGTCTCCCGGTCCGGTGCGACGATCTCCGGCGGTCTGCTGCTGGGCTTCACCCGCGAGGCGGCGGCGCGCTACTCCTTCCTCCTGGCCATCCCGGCGGTGCTGGCCTCGGGCGCGTTCGAGATCAAGGACGTGGTCGAGAACCCCGGACACATCTACTGGGGGCCGACGGTCTTCGCCACGGTGCTCGCCTTCTTCGTCGGCTACGCGGTCATCGCGTGGTTCATGAAGTTCATCTCCACCAAGAGCTTCATGCCGTTCGTGATCTACCGGATCCTGCTCGGCATCGCGCTGTTCGTGCTCATCGGCATGGACGTGCTCAGCCCGCACGCGGGCGAGTCGGGCTCCTGACCCGGCCGGCCGGACCATGGCCGGAACTCGACGCGGGGGCCGCCCGGGAACGTTCCCGGGCGGCCCCCGCGTCGTTGTCCCCGCAGAGGCCTGGAACCGAACAACAGGGGGTGTCCCATGGGCCGCGTGGTACTGGAGCGTTTCCCGGCGGGGAGTCCGCGGGGGAGCTGGCCCGCGGAGGAGTACGCGGCGCAGCGCACGCGCGAGGGCGTGCCGGCGGAGGTGGTCATGGACCTGGCCACCGACGCGTTCCTGGTCGTGATCCGGCAACGGGAGGCGCATTCCGGTCACTGAGCGGGGGCCGGCGCGAAGCAGTGACCGCACGCCCCTTGGCCTCGCCGCCCCGCAGCCCCAGACTGACCCGATGACGCAGCGTGTGGACCTGGCGACGGTGCTGGACCGCCTCGCCATCGACGAGGTGGTCTCGGGGTACGCGGCGGCCGTCGACGACGGGGACTGGGCCGCCTACCGCGCCCTGTTCACGCCGTCCGGACGGGCCGACTACAGCTCGGCGGGCGGGGTCGAGGGCCCCGCTGCGGAGGTCGCCGACTGGCTCGCGGAGACCATGCGGCTGTTCCCGGTGCGCCAGCACCTGATCGTCAACCGGGTGGTCCGGCTGGAGGACCGGGACGGCTGGCCCGGGGACTCGGCGGAGGTCCGGGCGGACTTCCTGAACCCGATGCGGCTGGCCGGCCCCGACGACACGGGCACGGCCCCCAACTTCGTCGCCGCCGGCCGCTACTCCTTCGCCCTCGCCCGCACCCCGGACGGCTGGCGGCTGACGGGGGTCACGGTCCACGAGAAGTGGCGCCACATGTCGGCCTGACCCGGTCCCGGGCCCCGGGCCGCGCCCGGCCGGGGGCGGCCCCACACTGGAAGCGGAGGCGCGTCATGCTGCTCGCGAAGCGGACCCTGCGGTGGCGTGCGGCGGCCGCGGTCGCCGCCGGGGCGCTGCCCTGCCTGGCCTTCCCCGCGCCGGGGCTGTGGTGGTCCGCGTACGTCGTCCTCGTGCCCTGGATGCTGCTGCTGCGTTCCGCCCCCAGCGGGCGGCGCGCCGCGCTGGAGGGCTGGCTCGGCGGGGCCGGGTTCATCATGGCGGTGCACCACTGGCTGCTGCCGAGCCTGCACGTGTTCCTGGTCCCCCTCGCCGTGCTGCTGGGGCTGCTCTGGATCCCGTGGGCGCTGCTGGTGCGGGAGTTGCTCGGCGGTGTGCCGGGCCCGCGCCGGGCGGCGGCCGGGCTGGTCCTCGTACCGGCGGGCTGGCTGCTGTCGGAGCTGGCCCGGTCCTGGCAGGGGCTGGGCGGGCCGTGGGGGCTGCTCGGGGCCAGTCAGTGGCAGATGCCGCCGGCGCTGCGGCTGGCCTCGGTGGGCGGGGTGTGGCTGGTGAGCCTGCTGGTGGTGGCGGTGAACTGTGCGGTGGTGCTGCTGGTGGCGGTGCCGCGGGCGCGGGTCCCGGCGGTGGCGTCGGTGGCGGGGTGCGCGGTGCTGACCGGGGTGGTGTGGCTCTGGCTGCCGCGGCCCGAGGTGTCGGGCGTGCTGCGGGTGGCCGTCGTACAGCCCGGCCCGGTGGGCGGGGCGGACGGGGCGGAGCGGCGGTTCGACGTCGAGGAGCGCCTCACGCGGGGCCTGGCCGGGACGCACCCCGACCTGGTGGTGTGGGGCGAGAGCAGCGTCGGCGCGGACCTGGCGGCGCGGCCCGACCTGTCGCGGCGGCTGGCGGCCCTGTCGGCGGAGCTCGGCGCCCCGCTGCTGGTCAACGTGGACGCCCGGCGCTCGGACCGGCCCGGGATCTACAAGAGTTCGGTGCTGGTCGCGCCGGAGGGGCCCACCGGCGACCGGTACGACAAGATGCGGCTGGTCCCCTTCGGCGAGTACGTGCCGGCCCGCGCGGTGCTGGGCTGGGCCACCTCGGTCGGCAGGGCGGCGGGCGAGGACCGGATGCGCGGCGCGGCCCCGGTCCTGATGGACCTGCCCGGCGGGGTGCGGCTGGGCCCGCTGGTGTGCTTCGAGTCGGCCTTCCCCGACATGAGCCGGCACCTGGTCCGCGAGGGGGCCGGGGTGCTGGTCGCGCAGTCGGCGACCTCGACCTTCCAGGACAGCTGGGCACCGGCTCAGCACGCCTCCCTGGCGGCCCTGCGCGCCGCCGAGACGGGCCGCCCGGTGGTGCACGCCACCCTGACCGGTGTGAGCGCGGTGTACGGGCCCTCGGGCGGCCGGGCCGGGCCCGCCCTGCCCACCACGGCGAGCACGGCGTCCGTGTACGAGGTGCCGCTCGCCCGGGGCACGACCCCCTTCGTCCGCTTCGGGAACTGGCCCGCCGGCGCCGCCCTGGCCGCGCTGGGGCTGTACTGCGCGGCCGGCGGGGTGCGGGCGGTCAGGCCCGGGAGGCCTGCTCCAGAGCCGTCAGCACCACCCGCTCGCACAGTTCGTGGGTGAGCAGGGCGTCCCGGGCGCTGAGCACCGTGCCGCTCTCCACGGCCTCCAGGAAGGTGTCCACGGCCTGCTCGATGCCGCGCTGGCGGGCGACGGAGACCCAGTCCCCCCGCCGGCGCACGGTGGGCTGGCCCCGGTGGTCGACGACCTCGGCGAGGTTGGACACCTGGCGCTTGGAGTCCTGGCCGGACACCTCCAGGACCTCCTCGGCGGATCCGGACCGCCGGTTCATGATCCCCAGGGCGGTGAAGCCCTCGCCGGACATCTGGAGCACCACCTGGGACATCAGCCCGTCGCGCACCACGGCCCGTACGTCGACGTGGTCGGCCTCGCCGGGCAGCAGGAAGCGCAGGGTGTCGACGACGTGGATGAAGTCGTCCAGGACCAGGGTGCGGGGGTCCTCGGGCAGACCGACCCGGTTCTTCTGCATGACGATCAGGTCGCGCGGGTGGTCGGCGCACAGGGTGTAGCCGGGCGCGTGGCGGCGGTTGAAGCCGACGAAGAGTCCGACGCCGAGCTCCTCGGCGCGTTCCACCAGGCGCCGCGAGTCGGCCAGCTCGTAGGCCAGCGGCTTGTCCACGTAGGTCGCCACGCCCGCCTCCAGCAGCCGCTCGACGATCACCGGGTGGGTGTCCGTCGGGGCGTGCACGAAGGCGGCGTCGAGGCCTTGGGCGAGCAGGGAGTCCAGCGTGGTGTGGCGGCGCTCGCGCGGTACGCGGTGGGCGTCGCCGATCCGTTCGAGGGTGGCCGGGGTACGGGTCTGCAGGTGCAGCTCGATCCCGGGACGGGTGCCGAGGACGGGCAGGTACGCCTTCTGCGCGATGTCGCCGAGTCCGATGACGCCGACCTTCACCGGGAGCCTCCTGGTATGTGCCGTATGGGACAGCGGCAGCTTAATCCCTGGTGGGAGGGGGCGCGTTCGTCCAGGATGTGGACCATGACCTCCAACGGATCACACCGCCCCGAACCCTCCACCACCGCCGGCGAGCGGGAGATGCTGGACGGCTGGCTCGACTACCACCGTTCCACCCTCGCCTGGAAGTGCGAGGGACTCTCCGAGGAGCAGCTGCGCCTCACTCCGCTCACCCCCTCCACGCTGAGCCTGATGGGCCTGGTGCGGCACATGGCGGAGGTGGAGCGGTACTGGTTCCGGGAGATCGGCCTGGGCGCGGACCTTCCCGACCTGTACAGCACCCGGGAAAACCGGGACGGAGACTTCCACTTCACCGACGCGGACACCTGGGCCGACGCCGAGAAGGTCTGGCGGACCGAGGTCGAACTGGCCAAGCAGGCGGCCGCGGACCGCTCCCTGGACGACCTGTCGGACGCCGGGAGCCACCACCGCGGGGAGGTCTTCAGCCTGCGCTGGATCTACACCCACATGATCGAGGAGTACGCCCGGCACAACGGGCACGCGGACCTGCTGCGCGAGCACGTCGACGGCGCCACCGGCGAGTAGCCGGGCCCGGGCCGGTGTCCGCCGGACACCCCCTCCCCGTCACCCGTGCGGGGTGAATATCGGCCCAGGGTTTTCACAACGGGGTGCTCGCACAGCAGAGTTGCGCGGGTGCACCCAACCCGAACCTCGACGAAGCTGCTCCTCGGCGCCGCCTGTACCGTCTCGGCCGTCTCCGGCTGCGTGAACGTCAACCCCGTCCAGCCGGTCCCGGCGGCGGCCCCCGTCGGCGGGCAACCGCCCCGGCACGAGCCGCGCGGCGGGCCGGGGGCGCTGCCCGTGGCCGTCCAGGCGCCCGCCCTGGAGGCCCTGAAGGCGGTGCCCCGGGAGGGCGTGCGCCCGTCGGCCCCGACGGCGGCGGGCCGGGGCGCCGCGCGCGCGGTGCCCGGGCCGCGCACCGGGGACGGGGAGGCCGCGGGGCCCGCCGCCGGGGTGCCCGACATCCCGGTGCCGGCGGAGCCGGGCGGTCACGGCGAGGGGGTCCCGCGGGGGCGTGCGCACGGCGCGGGGCAGCACGCGGGGCTGCCGCCCGGCCTGGCGCGGGAGCTGCCGGCCCGGCCGGCGGACGTGTGCGCGCTGGGCCGGCGGCACGGTGACTGGGACCCGGACGGCCCGGAGGCCCGCATCTGCGCGGGCGTCGAGGGCGCCGGGGCCGACTGAAGACCGGCAGGGGCCCCTACGAACCCTGGACGCGGCCTACGCCTGCTCGGGGAACGGTCTGGGCCCCGGGCCCGCCTCCGCCGCCAGCCGGCGCTCCAGGCGGGCGATGGCGGCCCGCACCCCGTTGCCGTACCCGTCGTCGGACAGCGCCCCGGTGGCCGCCCGGGCCCGCGCGAGGTGGACCCGGGCCTCGTCGGGCCGGCGCAGCTTGGCGTAGTCGGCGGCGAGGCTGAGGTGCAGCGACGGGTAGAACACCCGCACGGCCGGATGCGGCTCGGCCGGCCCGGGCGGGGCCTCCCCGAGCCGTTCGCCGAGGCAGTCGGCGGCGGTCAGCGCCCGCAGGTCCCAGGCCAGCTCGTCGGCGGGGTCGTCCTGGGCGTCGGCCAGGTAGTGCGCGAGGGTGCAGCGGTGGAGGGAGTCGCCGTCCGCGCCGATCTCGGTCCAGATCTCGCCGAGCCGGTTGCGGGCCTCCTCGCGGTCCCCGGCGTGCAGCAGGATGACGGCCTGGCCGATCCTGGTCATGACGGCGTCCTCCGACGCCTCCTGCTGCTGCTCCCTCAACGGGGCCTCCGGCTCGCTCCGCCGGACCCGCTCCGGTCCGGTCATCACGAAGCTAGCCGCAGGCACCGGCTCTGGCGCCGAGGCGCGGGGTGGTGTCAGCCCAGGTCCGGGATCCGCCAGTCGATCGGCTCATGGCCCTGGGCCGCGACGGCCTCGTTGATCTGCGTGAAGGGGCGGGATCCGAAGAACTTCTTCGCCGACAGCGGCGAGGGGTGGGCGCCCTTGACGATCACGTGGCGCTCCTCGTCGATGAGCGGGATCTTCTTCTGCGCGTAGGCGCCCCAGAGCACGAAGACGACCGGGTCGGGGCGCTCGGACACGGCGCGGATCACCGCGTCGGTGAACTTCTCCCAGCCCTTGCCCTTGTGCGAGTTGGGCTCGGCCTCGCGGACGGTGAGGACGGCGTTGAGCAGCAGGACTCCCTGCTCGGCCCACGGCATCAGGTACCCGTTGTCCGGGACCGGCAGGCCGAGCTCCTCCTTCATCTCCTTGTAGATGTTGCGCAGCGAGGGCGGGGTCTTGACCCCGGGCTGCACGGAGAAGCACAGGCCGTGTCCCTGGCCGGCGCCGTGGTAGGGGTCCTGGCCGAGGACCAGGACCTTCACCTTGTCGAACGGCGTGGCCTCCAGGGCCGCGAAGACCTGCTCGCGGGGCGGGTAGACCGGCCCGTTCGCCCGCTCCTTCTCGACGAACTCGGTGAGTTCCCTGAAGTAGGGCTGGTCCAGCTCCCCGCCGAGAACGGGGAGCCAGGACTCGGGCAGCATCTGGGTCACGTCGACAACCTCCGGTACAAGTTCGTGCAACTGATCCGAACCTACCGGGGACCACTGACAACGCCGCCACCCGGGCACCGCCCCGGGGTCACCAGCTGGTCTTGCGGCGCAGCTCCCACATCTGCATGGCGGTCTGCGGGTCCAGGGCCCGCTCGGCGCCGGCGATGTCCTCGCGCGCGCCGACGTACAGCTTGCCCTGCCACAGCGGCAGCAGCCGGACGTCCTGGGCGAAGATCTGCTGGGCCTCCTCGAACTCCCGGACACCGGCGGACCGGTCGCCCTCGCGGCGGGACTTGGGCAGGAGCTCGTTCTGGATCTTCGCCGGCTCGTACGGGGTACCGACCGCGTTCTCCTTGCCGACGAACGGGGCGATGAAGTTGTCGGGGTCCGGGAAGTCGGGGAACCAGCCTCGGCCGAAGACCGGGTACTGGCCGTTCTGGTAGCCCTCCTGGAAGGTCTTCCACGGCTGGCCGCGCAGGTTGATCTTGAAGAGTTCGCTCTCCTCGAGCTGCCGCTTGATCTCGGTGAACTCGTCGGCGGTGGAGGCGCCGTACCGGTCGGTGGTGTACCAGAAGGTCAGCTCGACCTTCTGGGTGATCCCGGCGGCCGTGAGGATCTTCTTGGCCTTGGCGACGTCGGGGTTGCCGTAGATGTCGTAGAAGGGCGTCTTGTGGCCCACGACGCCCTTGGGGACCATCGAGTACAGCGGCTCGGCGGTGCCCTGGTAGACCTTGGAGACGATCGCGCCGCGGTCGATGACCTGGGCGATGGCCTGGCGCACGGCCGGCTTGTTGACCTGCGGGTCGTTCGGGTTGAAGACCAGGTAGCGGATCTCGGCGCCGACGTTCTCCACGACTTGGACGCCCTGGGCGTGCGAGGCGGGGGTCTGGAGGTCCTTGATCTCCGCGGCGGAGAGGCCGCGGTAGGTGGCGTCGATCTCCTTGCCCTTGAGGGCCGCGATCATCTTCTTCGAGTCGGCGAAGTAGCGGATCGTCACGCCGTCGTTCTGGCGGTTGGCGAAGCCGGTGTAGCTCTCGTTGCGGCCGAGGACCGCCTCGCCGCCCTCCGTGTACGAGGTGAGGACGTAGGGGCCGGAGCCGATGACCTTGTTGTCCTGGCGCACCTTGTTGGCCGGGTACTCCTTCGGCGCGACCAGGGAGGCGGCCGGGGAGCCCAGGACGTAGGGGAAGGTCGCGTCGGGGGTCTTCAGGTGGAAGACGACCGTGAGCGCGTCCGGCGCCTCGATCTTGTCCAGGCTGTTGAAGAGGCCGGCCGGACCGGACTTGTGGTTGATCGTCCTGATCCGGTCGAGGGAGTGCTTGACCGCCTTGGCGTCCAGCACCTCGCCGTCGGAGAACTTCAGGCCCTTGCGCAGGACGCAGCGGTAGGCGGTGTTCGCCGCGTCGGTGAACTCGCAGGTCTGGGCCGCGTCCGGCTGCGGCTTGGTGCTGCCCGTGGGGAAGGCCAGCAGGGTCTGGTAGACGTTGCGGTACAGCTCCCAGGAGCCGTCCCAGGCCGCGGCCGGGTCGAGGGTGCTGGGCGCGCTCATGGTGCCGACGGTGATGCGCTTCGCGGCGGCGTCATCGTCGTCCGCGAACAGGCCGCATCCTGCCAGCAGGGATATGGACGCAACGGCCGCAGCGATCTGCAGGCATCTGGTCCGGTTGAACACGTGCACGCTCCTCGATCAGCCAGGGGTGCGGCAGACCCTACCGCAGTGCCTCACAAATCCAATGGGTAGGTTTCGTGAGGCACTTGACCGATTTAGGACCGATTCGATACGCATTTGCCTCCCGTTTGGAGGCAAATGCGTCCGGTTATCGGTCAGTGCACACCGGCATTGAGGAACATTCCCCCGTCGACGACGAGAGTTTGTCCGGTGATCCATTCCGCTTGTGCAGATGTCAGGAATGCGGCGGCCCCGCCGATGTCCTCCGGGACCCCCAGCCGGCCGAGCGGATAGGCCGCCGCGGCCTCCTGCTCGCGGCCCTCGTAGAGCGCCTGCGCGAACCTGGTCTTGACCACCGCCGGGGCGATCGCGTTGACCCGGACCGCCGGCGCCATCTCGTGCGCGAGCTGGAGGGTCAGGTTGATCATCGCGGCCTTGCTCATCCCGTACGCCCCGATGAAGGGCGAGGCGGAGACCCCGGCGATGGAGGCGATGTTCACGATCGCCCCGCCGTGGTCCTTCTGCCAGGCGTGCCAGGTCCGCTGGGCGAAGCCGAGCGCCGAGATCACGTTCGTCTCGAAGACCTTGCGCGCCACCCCGAGGTCCAGGTCGGCGATCGGGCCGAACACCGGATTGGTGCCCGCGTTGTTCACCAGGAAGTCGACGCGGCCGAAGGCCTCCATCGCCCGCTCCACGGCCAGGGCCTGGTGGGCCTCGTCGTGCGCCTTTCCGGCCACGCCGATCACCCGGTCCGCGCCGAGCCGCTCCGCGGCCTCCTTGAGCGCGTCCTCGTTGCGCCCGGTGATCACGACCCGGTCGCCGCGGGCGACGAGCGCCTCGGCGATCCCGTAGCCGATCCCCCGGCTCGCCCCCGTGACCAGGGCGACCTTGCCGCTGCCGGTGCGCCCTTCGCTACCGCTGTCCGTGCCGTTGTCCGTCATGTCGTGCACCCGCCTCTCGTGGGACCGTCAGTTGAGCGGGCCGCCGGCCACGTACAGGACCTGGCCGGAGACGAAGCCGGCGTCCTCGCCCGTGAAGAACGCGATGGCGTTCGCGATGTCGTCGGGGCGGCCCACCCGCTGCACCGGGATCTGGGAGGCGGCGGCCAGCTGGAACTCCTCGAAGCCCATGCCGACGCGGGCGGCGGTCTGCGCGGTCATCTCGGTCACGATGAAGCCCGGGGCGACGGCGTTGGCGGTGATGCCGAACTTGCCGAGTTCGATCGCCAGGGTCTTGGTGAAGCCCTGCAGGCCGGCCTTGGCGGCGGCGTAGTTGGCCTGGCCTCGGTTGCCGAGCGCCGAGCTGCTGGAGAGGTTCACGACGCGGCCGAACTTGGCCTCCACCATGTACTTCTGACAGGCCCTCGCCATCAGGAACGCCCCGCGCAGGTGCACGTTCATGACGGTGTCCCAGTCGGTGTCGCTCATCTTGAAGAGCAGGTTGTCGCGGAGCACGCCCGCGTTGTTGACGAGGACCGTCGGGGCGCCGAGCGTGCTCGCGACCCGCTCCACGGCCGCCTCCACCTGGGCGGCGTCGGAGACGTCGCAGCCGACCGCCAGGGCCCGGCCGCCGGCCGCCGTGATCGCCTCGACGGTGTCCTTGCAGGCGGCCTCGTCGAGGTCGAGCACGGCGACCGCCCGGCCTTCTGCGGCCAGCCGGATCGCGGTGGCCGCGCCGATGCCCCGGGCCGCCCCGGTCACGATGGCGACACGCTGCTCGGTGGTGGACATGCTGTTCTCCTCGCCCTTGAGAGGCGGCCGCCCGGAGGTGAGCAACCGCTTAGTAGCCTCAGCTGAGGAGACGCTAGGAGCCCTGACACCCCGTGTCAACGGCTCCCGGCGGCGGCGGCGCGGACCTGCCCGGAAATCAGCGGACGAGCAGCTCCAGCAGGCGTTCCACCTCGGCGGCGGGATCGGCCGTCAGGCCGGTGTGCACCGGACCGGGCTGCACCACCGTGCTGCGGGGGGCGATCAGCCAGCGGAACCTGCGCCCCGCGTCGTCGCCCGCCGCCTGCCCGGCCTCCTCGCCGCCCGCGCACAGCCCCTCGACCGCGCGCAGCGCGGCCCGTACCCCGGCCACGTCGGCCCCGGGGTCCAGGGCGAGGAGCTTCGCCTCGTCGAGGTGGGTGCGCGCGGCGACGTAGGAGTGCGCCCGGCAGTAGACGATGACTCCGGCGTTGAAGCACTCGCCGCGCTCCATCCGGGGCACCACGCGCACCAGCGCGTATTCGAACACGTCCCGCTTGGTCACTCGTCGCCGCTCTTCTGCTTGTTCTTGTCCGACTGGGGAGGGAGGCGCTCGGCGAGCCAGCCCGGCGGACCGGACCGCTGCCTGACCTCGGCCTCCATGGTGATCCTCTCGTGGATCGTGGCGGCGCGCGGCAGCAGTGCCTCCACGTAGGCGCGGCGCACCGCGTCGGTGGAGCCGAAGCCCGGCTCGTCGACGAGCCACTCGTCGGGGACGTCGGCGGTGACCTCGGTGAGCAGTTCCTCGGTGACCAGCGGGGCCAGCTCGGCGGCCGCCGCCGCGATGTCCGGGCCGACGGGGGCCAGGACGTGGTCCGAGGCGTTGTAGGGCTTGGCGGAGGCGGCCTGGGCGGTGGGCCAGTTGTGGTGCCAGATCATGGTGGCGCCGTGGTCGATGAGCCACAGGTCCCCGTGCCAGACCAGCATGTTCGGGTTGCGCCAGGACCGGTCGACGTTGTTGATCAGCGCGTCGAACCAGACGACGCGTCCCGCCTCGACCGGGTCGGTCCGGTACGCGAGGGGGTCGAAGCCGATCGAGCCGGGCAGGTAGTCCATGCCCAGGTTGAGCCCGCCGCTGGCCTTGAGCAGCTCCTGGACCTCCTGGTCGGGCTCGCCGAGCCCGATGACGGGGTCGAGCTGCATCTGCACCAGCCGCGGGACCGGCAGGCCCAGCCGCTGGGCGAGGCGCCCGCAGACGACTTCGGCGACCAGGGTCTTGCGCCCCTGGCCGGCTCCGGTGAACTTCATGACGTAGGTACCGAGATCGTCGGCCTCGACGATCCCCGGGAGCGAGCCGCCCTCACGCAAGGGCGTGACGTAGCGGGTCGCGATCACTTCGGACAGCATCCGCCCAGGTTACGGGGGTCAGCGCGGCTGAGCCCACCGCACGAGCAGGGCTTCGGCCGTGGTGACGGCCGCCACCAGCGCGAGGGAGTTGCGGATCACCTCGGCGGTGCAGGAGGCGGGCACCCCGGCGATGGCGTCGGAGGGGACCACGACCTCGTAGCCGAGGTTGACGGCGTCGAAGACGGTGTTCGGGATCGCGATGTTCGAGGAGACCCCGGTGACGACGAGCGTGCGGACCCCGAGGTTGCGCAGCAGGGCGTCCAGGCCGGTGCCGGCCATCGGGGAGAGCCCGTGCAGCCGGCGGACCACGAGGTCCCGGCCGTCCACGGTGATGGGGGCGGCGACCCGCACCGCGTCGCTGCCGGTGAGCTGTCGTACGGGCAGCTTGCCGGCGGCCCGGAAGAGCCGTGCGTTGGTGTTCGCCCCGAGCCCGTCGGGCCGCCGTTCGGCGACCGCGTGCACCACCTGTACGCCGGCTCCGCGCGCGGCGTCCACGAGCGCGGCGACCCGGTCCAGCATGCCGGAGTCCCGGGCCTCCTTCGCCAGCTCGGGCAGGGCGCTCTCCTCGCCCACCACACCGTTCTGGCACTCCACGGTGAGCAGCGCGGTGGTGGACGGATCGAGTTCCGGCATGACTCCCCCTGGCGTGGCGACGGAAGAGCACGCATGATTCCTGACACACAGTCAGATGTGAAGGGGTGCGGGACGGATGGACGGGACGGGCGCCGGGGCGGCGCAGCGGCGGGGCCGACGGATCATGATGAGCGGCAAGGAGGTGGACGCGTTCCTGCGGGAGCAGCGCACCTGCCGGGTGGCCACGGTCTCCCCGGACGGGCGCCCGCACGTGGGCGCCCTGTGGTTCGCCTGGGACGGCACCTCGATGTGGCTGTACTCGATCACCCGCAGCCGCCGCTGGGCCGACCTGCGGGCCGACCCGCGGATCTCGGTCGTGGTGGACGCCGGGGAGGAGTACGGGGAGCTGCGCGGGGTCGAGCTGTCCGGCAGCGCGGTCTTCGTGGGGGAGGCGCCGCGCACCGGCGAGCCCTGCCCCGAGCTGCTGGAGCCGGAACGGCTCTTCCCCCTCAAGAACTTCGGGATCGAGGAGATGCCGCACGACGGCCGCCACGCCTGGATCCGCCTCACCCCGGACTCGGTGGTGTCCTGGGACTTCCGCAAGATGTGAGGGCTTCGGACATGACCAGGTAGTGACCGGCGGCTACACCGCCGCGGCCGCCTCCGTCAGGGCGGCGACGGCGGCCCTGACGGAGGGCCGGCGGCCCGCGTCCGTCCGCCAGACGACGTACACGTGGCGGCGGACGGTGTCGACCGCCGGCAGCAGCCGCACGCCGGGCGGCACCGGCCCGCGGCCCAGCCGGGGCGTGACGCAGACGCCCAGCCCGGCCTCCACGAAGGCCAGCTGGGTGTGGTGCTCCTCGGCGATGTGCGCGATGCGCGGTTCGACGCCGATGCCGCGCAGGGTGAACACCAGCCACTCGTGGCAGAACTGCCCCTCGTTCCACGAGATCCAGTCGTCGCCGGCGAGGTCCCCGAGGGAGATCTCGGCGCGCCCGGCCAGCGGGTGCGCCGCGGGGACCGCGATGTCGGCGGCGTCGTCCAGCAGGTGGGCCCGGGACAGTTCGGCCGGCACCGGCATCCGCTTGTTGTGCCAGTCGATGGCCAGCGCCATGTCCAGGTCGCCGCGCACGACGGCCGCCATGCTCTCCTCCGGCTCCCGTTCCCGCACCATGGCCCGCAGTTCGGGATGGGCGGCCCGCAGCGCGCCGAGGGCGCGGGGCAGCAGCCCCCGCATGGCGGTGGGGAAGGCCCCGATCCGCAACTCCCCCACCGCACAGCCCCGCTGGGCCTCCACGTCGGCCTGCGCGAGCTCCACCTGGGAGATGATCCGGGCGGCGTGGTCGGCGAGCAGCCGCCCCGCGTCCGTGAGCCGGACCCCGCGCCCGTTCTTGGCGAGCAGCGGCTGGCCGACCTCCCGCTCGAGCTTGGCCATCTGCTGGGAGACCGCCGATGTGGTCACATGGAGGCCGCCCGCGGCACCGCTGACCGAGCCGTGGCGGGCGAGGGCGTCGAGGGTGCGCAGGCGCTCCAGGTTCAACATGTAAGCGATGCTACGCCTTCCCTCCAACGAACTCTCGCTTGTCCTACGAGGTCGGGCACAGCAGAGTGAACCGCATGAGCGCACCGACCACCTCCCGCCCCACCGCCCACTCCCCCGTACGGCAGCCGGCCCGCCGGGGCACCGGTGGTGCCGCCCGCCTGGACTGGCGCGTGCGGTTCGCCCTCCTCTCGGTGGTGTGGGGCTTCAGCTTCCTCCTGATCAAGGTCGGCACCGAGGCGTTCGCGCCCTTCCAGGTCGCCCTGGGCCGGGTGTTCTTCGGGGCGCTCGCTCTCCTCGTGGTGCTGCTGGTGCGCCGGGAGCCGCTGCCGCGCGGCCGGCGCACCTGGGCCCACCTCACGGTGGCGGCGCTGCTGCTGAACACCGTCCCGTTCTCGCTCTTCGCTTACGCCGAGCAGAGCATCCCCTCCAGCCTGGCGGGCATCTGCAACGCCACCTCCCCGCTGTGGGGCATGGCGCTCTCGCTGGTGGCGCTGTCCGAGGACCGCCCCACGCGCCGCCGCTTCGCGGGCCTGGGCATCGGCTTCCTGGGCGTCCTGACGGTGCTCGGCGCCTGGCAGGGCTTCGCGGGCGTCGACGCCAGGGGCACCGCGCTGGCCCTGCTGGCCTCGCTCTCCTACCCCATCGGCTGGATCTACGTCCGCCGCACCCTGGCCGGCACCCCCGGCTCCCCGGTGGCGCTCACCGGGGCCCAGCTCATGGTCTCCACGGTCCAGCTGGCCGCCGTCAGCGCGCTGTTCACCCCGGCCCCGGCCGGCTTCCCGCTGTGGCCGACGCTCGCCGTGGTCGCGCTGGGCGCCCTGGGGACCGGAATGGCGCTGCAGACGCAGTACGGGCTGGTGTCGGAGATCGGGCCGACCACGGCGCAGATGGTCACCTATTTCATCCCGGTCATCGCCACCACCGCCGGCGTCCTGGTCCTGGGCGAGCAGCTGCACTGGAACACCCCGGTGGGCGCGGCGGTCATCCTGGCGGGTGCGGCGCTGACCCAGTCCCGCTCCGCCCCGCGCAAGGCCGCCTGACCGGCCCGGACACCACCCGCCCCACGCCCCGCGCCCCGCCCCCGCCGCACGCCGCGGCGGGGGCTGCCGCGCTCAGTCGAAGCGCCCCTGGGCCTCGGGGCGGACCGCCGCGGCCACCGCGTCGGCCAGGCCCCCGACCTCCGCCGGATCCAGCCCGGAGACGGTGATCCTCACCCCGGGGCCCGCCTGGACGCGGTAGCCGGCCCCGGGGCGCACCGCCCAGCCGGCGGCGAGCAGCCGGGTGACCGCGGCCGTCTCGTCGGCGACGGGCACCCACACGTTCATCCCGCTCCGCCCGTGCGCCCGTACGCCCCGCTCCGCGAGCGCGGCGACCAGGCCGTCCCGGCGCAGCCCGTACGAGCGGGCCACGGCCGCCCGGTCCACGGCGCCGGAGGTCCACAGGTCGACCACCGCGTACTGGAGCAGCCGGCTCACCCACCCCGGGCCCAGCCGCTGCCGTCCCCGGACCCGGTCCATCGTCACCGCGTCCCCCGTGAGCACCGCGAGCCGCAGGTCGGGGCCGTACGCCTTCGCCGTCGAGCGGATCAGCGCCCAGTGCCGGGTCACCCCGCCGAGGGGGCACAGCGGCAGGTCGACGATCCCGTGGCCGTGGTCGTCCTCGATGAGCAGCACCTCGGGACGCCCGGCCAGCAGCTCCCTGAGCCCCGCCGCCCGGGCCACGGAGACGGCGGCGCCGGTCGGGTTCTGCGCGCGGGCCGTGACCACCAGGGCCCGGGCCCCCGCCTCCAGCGCCCGCGCCACCGACTCCGGCACCGGTCCCTCGTCGTCGACGGCCACCGGGACCACCCGCAGGCCGAGGGCGGGGGCCAGGTCCAGCACGCTCCCCCAGCCCGGGTCCTCGACGGCCACCGCGTCCCCGGCCCGCAGGTGCGCGGCCAGCACGCGCTCGATGCCGTCCAGCGCCCCCGAGGTCACCGCGAGGGCCCCGGCCGGGACCCCGTCGGCCTCGAAGCCGGCGCGGGCGAGCCGGGCGAGGTCCGGGACCACCGGGTCCTGCCCGTACAGGGTCGGGGCTTCGGCGTACCGCCGGGCGGCGGCGGCCAGCGCCCCGTCCAGCGGGGGCAGCAGCGCCAGGTCCGGGTTGCCCTGCGCGACGTCGCGCACGCCCTCGGGCACCGGCACGCGCCGCACGTCGCGCGGGGCGGTCGCGGGCCGGGACCGGACCCGGCTGCCGCGCCGCCCGTCGGTCTCGATGACCCCGCGTTCGCGCAGGGTGCGGTACGCGGCGGCCACGGTGTTGGGGTTCACCCCCAGCGCGGCCGCGAGTTCACGCATCGGCGGGAGCAGCGCCCCCGGGGCGAGCGCGCCCGATCCGACGCCGGTTTCGACACTGGCCGCGATTTCCGATGCGCGGCGCCCACTGATCAGATACTCTCCTAGCACAAACGACATTATGCACTAGTGCAATGGAGTACGCACCATGAGCGCCACCACCGTCGCCGACTACGAGCCCACCGACCGCACCGTCCCGAGCCGCGCCCGCCAGCGGGCGCGCTACGACCGCGAGACGGTGCACTCGATACTCGACCAGGCCTACCTGTGCCACCTCGGGTTCGTCCGCGACGGCGCCCCGGTGGTCCTCCCCACGCTGTACGGCCGGGTGGGCGAGACCCTCTACGTGCACGGCTCCACCGGATCGCGCCCGCTGCTGGCCGCCGGGAAGGCCGACCCGGGCCTGGCGGTCTGCCTCACGGTGACGCACGTGGACGGTCTGGTGCTGGCCAAGTCCGCCTTCCACCACTCGATGAACTACCGCTCGGTGGTCGTGCACGGCACCGCCTACCAGGTCACCGACGAGGAGGAGTGCCGGATCGCGCTGGACGCCCTGGTCGACCAGGTCGTACCCGGCCGCTCGGCGGACTCCCGCCCCGCCAACGCCAGGGAACTGGCCGCCACCGCGGTGATCCGCCTGGACCTGAACGAGGTGTCCGCGAAGGTCCGCACGGGCGGCCCGAACGACGACGCCGAGGACCTGGACCTGCCCTTCTGGTCGGGCGTGGTCCCGGTGGCACCGGCGTACGGGACCCCCGTCCCGGCCGCCGGCCTGGCCCCCGGCATCGCCGTCCCGGATTACATCACCGCACTCTGAGGCTCCTGGGCGGGCCGGTCCTCCGGCCCGCCGCCGGCCACGCGGCGCGCACCGCCAACGGGCCGGCCCGCCTCGGCCGCGATCAGCGCCCCGACCGCCGCCAGCAGCAGTACGGTGCCCAGCACCACGGCGCCGGTCAGCCGCTCCCCGAGCACCGCGACGGCGATCACCGCCGCGCTGACCGGCTCGATCAGCATGACCACCGACACCGTCGCGGCACGCACCGCCGCCGCCCCGGTGAAGTACAGCGCGTACGCCAGCGCCGTCGGCACCACGGCCACGTACACCAGCAGCCAGAGCACCCGCGCCGGCTCGGCGGTGTGCGGCAGCAGCCCCTCCGCCGCCGCGAGCGGCAGCAGGCACACCGCACCCACCGCCACCGACCACGCGGTGGTGACCAGCGGGTCCCCGCCCGCGCCGCGCCGCCCGAGCCACCGCGCCCGCAGCGTCATCGCCGCGTACCCGGCGGCGGACAGCAGCGCCCAGCCGACCCCGAGCGGCCGCACCTCACCGCCCCCGGAGCCCAGCACCAGTACGGCCAGTCCCGCCAGGGCACCGACGACGGCGGCCACCCCGCCCCGGCCCAGCCGCTCGCCCATCCAGTACCGGCCGCCCAGCGCGATCAGCACGGGCCCCGCCCCGAGGGTGACCACGGTGCCGACCGCCAGGCCGGTCTCGCGCACGGCCCCGAAGTAGGCGGCCTGGAAAAGGGTGAACATCAGCCCGGTGGCGATCAGCGAGGCCGCCGACGGCCGGACGGGCCGGGCCGCCCGCGCCGGGCGGCGGCGTACGGCGAGCACCCCGAGGAGCACCGCCAGCCCGCCGGCGCAGCGCCAGAAGGACAGGGCGAGCGGACCGAGGTCACTGGCCAGGAAGAGGAGGGAGGCGGCCGCCCCGGCGGTGCCCCAGGCGGCTCCGGCAACGACGAGGTACAGCAGGCTGCGCCCGGCGGCGGGCGAGTGGTTCGACACGTGTTTCTCCGCGCATGCGTGAAGGACGAGGACAGGAGGTCATCGCTTCGCGGGCAGCGCGTACCGGCCCGGGGGCTCCCCGGGCGGGTTCGTTCGTCGTGCTGGAGGCAGCCGCCCGCGCTAGGCGGCCGGCGGCGGAAGAACCGCGGAGAAAACGGTGGAAGGCATGTCCAGCACCCTACGCGGCCTCCGGCGCCCGGACCACCCCTGACCGGAATCCCAGCCCCCGGCTACGCGCTGCTCGGCTCCCGGTCCTGCACCGGCGGCAGCGGCGCCTCCTGGACGACCACCGGCGCGGGCCGCGAGGACTGCGCGATGAAGGCGCCCCCGAGCACCAGGGCGCCGCCCAGGACCTGCGGTCCGGAGAGCTGCTCGCCGAGCAGCACCCAGGCCAGGACGGTGGCGACGACCGCCTCCAGGCAGGCCACCACGCCCGCGACCTGCGGCGAGAGCCTGCGCACCGAGACCACGCCGGTCAGGTACGCGAACACGGTGGCGACCAGCACCACCCAGCCCAGCAGCGCCAGGGCCGGGACCCGCACATCGCCCATGGCGGCGTCCCCGCCCAGCACCTGCCAGTCGATCTGCCACGGGCGGGCGATCACGGTCATCACGAGGGCGCCGACGACCATGCCGTGCGCGATCACGCCCAGTGGGTCCGGCGCGTCCTCGGCATCGGCGCCCTGGTCCGCGAAGACGAAGTAGAAGGCCTGGCAGCAGGCGGCCGCGAGGCCGAGGAGCACCCCGAACAGGTCCAGGCGCAGCCCGGCCCAGATCTCGACCACGCAGGCCAGCCCGGCGACGGCCACCGCCGCCCCGGCCGCGGCCGCGCGGGTCACGGGCTTGCGCTGCACGAAGCGTATGTAGCCGAGCAGCAGCGCGGGGCCCAGGTACTCCAGCAGCAGGGCCACGCCCACCGGGATCCGGGACAGGGAGGCGAAGTAGAAGGCCTGCACGCCCGCGACGGCGACCAGCCCGAAGCCGGCCAGCAGCAGGGGCTTGCGCCGCACCAGGGCCCGGTGCCGCCAGGCGAGCGGGGAGAGCACCAGGGCCGCTCCGGCCACCCGGAGCCACACCATGTGCAGCGGGTCCAGACCCGCCTCGATCAGCGGCTTCGCCGCGACACCCGAACCGCCGAACGCGCATGCCGAGACGAGGGCGAGGCCCAGTCCGGCGTTCTTCCCTGACGCTTGCATCGGGCCATCATGGCAGGGCCGGACAGGAGCGTCACCCGCGAGACACCTGTTGAGACACACCCGAGATCATCCGGCCGGGGAACCCCGTATCTGACAGGTCGTCAGTCTTGTATGTTCCGCCCGCCGGGGCTACCTTCCGCCGCACGTACCCGACGAGAAGGGGTGGACGCATGGCTGAAGTCACCGCGGAATCACGCATCGAGGCGCCCGCCGCGAAGCTCTGGGCCCAGCTGACCGACTGGGACGCGTACGGGCAGTGGAGCATGACGCACACCGACTTCCCCAAGGGCGGCCCCCAGACCCTCGCGGTCGGATCCACCTTCAGCGAGAACATGAAGATGATGGGATTCCCCGCCGAGGTCCTGTGGACGGTCTCGGAACTGGAGGAGCAGCGCGTCTTCGCCATCACCGGCAAGGGCCCGATGGGCGTCGCGGTGCTCACCCGCTACACCCTGACCCCCGACGGCGGGGCCACGAAGGTCCGCATCGACGGGGAGTTCACGGGCGCGGCCGTCTCCCTGATGGCGGGCAAACTCAAGGACTCCGCGACGGCCGCGCTGAACGAGTCCCTGCGCAAGCTGGCCGGCCTGGTCGCCTGACCCCTGCCCGGGTCCGGGGCCGGACGCACGACGAGGCGCGCCCCGCGAGCGGACTCGCGGGGCGCGCCCGCGCGTGCCCGGCCGGTACGCGTCCCGGCCGGGCGCGCGTCCCGTCTCAGTGTTCGTCGGCCAGGATCAGGTACAGCTTCTTGCGGGCGTCGTTGATGACCGCGAGGGCCTTCTCCCGCTGCTCGGGCGAGCCGGTCTTGAAGACCTGCCCGAAGGCCTCCATCAGTCCGCCGGCGGCGGCACGGACCTCGTGCACCGCCTCGAAGTCGAAGCCGCGCCCGGCATCCGCCCAGGGGGCGTCGGGGCCCGACTCGGCCTCGGCGCGGCCGGCGTCGGTGAGCGTGAACAGCTTCTTGCCGCCCTCGCTCGCGCTGGTGATCAGCCCCTCGTCCTCGAGCAGCTGCAGGGTCGGGTAGACCGAGCCCGGGCTGGGCTTCCACGCCCCGCCGCTGCGCTCGCCGATCTCCTGGATCATCTCGTAGCCGTGCATCTGCCGGTCGGCGAGCAGCGCGAGGATCGAGGCGCGTACGTCGCCCCGCCTGGCCCGCCCGCGCGGTCCGCCGCGTCCGCCCCGCCCACCGAAGGGCCCGCCCCCGAAGGGCGGCCCGAACGGGCCGAAGGCGGCGCGCAGCCCCCTGAACTCCTCCCGACGGTCCGGCCCGCAGTGGCCGTGGCCCCGTCCGTGGTCATGTCCGTGGTCGTGCTGTCCGCGTGAACGCATCACTGCGCTCCTTTCGTCATCTCTGCCATGTCCGTCATGCCAGTCGTCGTTTCGACTCCTTCACTATCGCTGACCCATCGCGATGCGTCAACGATATATCGGAAACTATCGCCGACGGTCGTCCGAGCATGGCCGTGACCAGGCCAGTCACCCGGAATTGGCCTTTGTCCGTCATCGGAGAACCGCCCTACGGTCGGCCCCATGCGCATCCGAATCGTCGACGCCTTCACCGACCGCCCCTTCCAGGGGAACCCCGCCGGAGTCCTGCTCCTCGACGGCGGCTTCCCCCCGGACGCCTGGCTCCAGCGGGTCGCCGCCGAGGTGAACCTCTCCGAGACCGCCTTCGCCCACCCGCTGCCGCCCGGCGGCGACGCCGACTGGGCGCTGCGCTGGTTCACCCCGGCCGCGGAGGTGGACATGTGCGGCCACGCGACCCTCGCGACCGCGCACGTCATCGCCGCCGCCGGCCTCGCCCGGGGCCCGGTCCGCTTCGCCGCGCGCTGCGGGGTCCTCACCACCGACGTCGCCGGGGACGGGACCGTCACCATGGACTTCCCGACCTCGTCCCTGACCCCGGTGGAGCCGGTCCCCGCGGTGGAGCGCGCGCTGGGAGCTCGGGCCGAGTCGTTCCACGACACCGCCGAGCACATCGGCGACCTGCTGGTGGAACTGGCCGACGAGCGGACCGTGCGCGAGCTCGCACCCGACCACGCGGCCCTGCGCGCCTACGCGCGGCGCGGGGTCATCGTCACCGCGCCGGCCGAGGACCCCTCCCGCGGCTACGACTTCGTCTCGCGCGGCTTCTTCCCCGCCGTCGGCATCGACGAGGACCCGGTGACGGGCAGCGCCCACACCGCGCTCGCCCCCTTCTGGGCGGCGCGTCTGGGCCGTACCGAGCTGACCGGCCTCCAGGGCGGGACGCGCACGGGCCTGGTCCGGGTCCGCCTCGCGGGCGACCGCACCCTCCTGACGGGCCGCGCCGTCACGGTCGTCGACGGCGAACTGCTCACCGCCCCCTGACGCGCCCGGACGGCTACGGCGTCGGCAGCCAGCCGACCTTGCCGGCGAGCAGGGCGTACCCGCCGAAGGCCACGATGTCGAGCAGGGCGTGCGCGACGACCAGGGGGCCGACCCGGCCCCAGCGCCGGTAGGCGAGGACGAAGACGACGCCCATCACCATGTTGCCGATGAACCCGCCGATGCCCTGGTAGAGGTGGTACGAGCCGCGCAGCAGGGAGCTGGCGAGCAGCGCGGCCGTCGGCGACCAGCCCAGCTGCCCGAGCCGGCGCAGCAGGTACGCCAGCACGATGACCTCCTCGACCACGGCGTTCTGCACCGCGGAGAGGATCAGCACGGGGAACTTCCACCACACGTCGGGCAGGGCCTCCGGCACCACCGTCAGGTTGAAGCCGGTGGCCCGGGCCGCCAGGTAGAAGGCGAGCCCGGCGCTGCCGATGCCGGCGGCCACGAGCGCGCCCCGGGCCAGGTCCGGTCCAGGGCGGGTGCGGTCGAAGCCCAGCACCCGCAGCCCGGGCGCACCCTCGCGGGTCAGCAGGTGCGCGACGAGGAGCACGGGGACCAGCGCGGACGCGATCCCGAACAGCTGCCAGGCCAGGTCCAGCCACGGCCGCCCGGGCGCGTAGGAGCCGTTGAGGGTGGCGGCCTGGTCCTTGAGGCCGCCCGGCTTGGTGAGCGAGCCGATGAAGCTGATCAGCGCCGAGACCCCGCTCGCGCCCAGCGACAGCGCGAGCACGAGCAGGGTCTCGGTGCGCAGGACCCGGCGCCCGTCCTCGCGCAGTTCCACGACCACCGGCTCCGGCTCGACGCGCACGCCTGACTCCCGTCCCGTTGCGACCACCACCCCATACTGCCTCCTCGGCGGCGGGAGCGGATCAGCGGGCGGGGACCGGCGCGGCCGGCCGGCTCCTCAGCGGCGGGCCGCCCGGGTGGCGTCCACCTCCTGTTCCTCCAGGCCCACGGGCCAGGTGTGCACGGGGTCGCCCTTGTGCATCAGCTCGCTGTAGCGCCGGGTGGTGGCCGCGAGGGCGGCGTCGCGCTCCAGTCCGCCCGCCAGGGCGCGGTGGTACGTCTCCACCTGCCAGGTCGCCCCGTTCACCCGGCGCCGGCACCGCTCCTCGATGATCCCGAGGTAGTGGTCCCGGTCGGCGGGTTCGATGCCCCAGGCGTCCAGCCCGGCCGCGGCCATCGGCAGCAGCTCGTCCAGCACCAGCCGCACCGCGGGCACGCTCACCAGCCCCCCGGCCCGGCCCTTGCGCGGCCAGCGGATCCGCGCGTCGATCCCGTACCGGCAGGCCGCGTCGAAGTTGGCCTCCGCCTCCGCGAAGGACATCCGGGTCCACACGGGGCGCGGCTCGTCCGCGAGGGTCCGTACGAGTCCGTAGTAGAAGGCGGCGTTGGCGACGACGTCGGCCACGGTGGGCCCGGCCGGCAGGACCCGGTTCTCCACCCTCAGGTGCGGCACCCCGTCGGCGACCCCGTAGACGGGCCGGTTCCACCGGTAGACCGTGCCGTTGTGCAGGACCAGCTCCTGCAGGCTCGGCACCCCGCCCTCGGCGAGCACCCGCAGCGGCTCCTCCTCGTCGCAGATCGGCAGCAGGGCGGGGAAGAAGCGGACGTTCTCGGCGAACAGCTCGTACGCCGAGTCCACCCACCGCTCCCCGAACCAGGTCCGCGGCCGCACCCCCTGCGCCTGGAGCTCGGGCGGCCGGGTGTCGGTGGCCTGCGTGAACAGCGGCGGACGCGACTCGCGCCACAGCTCGCGCCCGAACAGGAACGGCGAGTTGGCCCCCACGGCTATCTGGACGGCGGTCACCGCCTGCGCCGCGTTCCACACGTCGGAGAACCGGGCCGGGGTGACCTGGAGGTGCAGCTGTACGGAGGTGCAGGCGGCCTCCGGCACGATCGAGCCCGTGCTCCAGGTCAGCCGCTCCACCCCGTCGATGTCGAGGCGGAAGTCCTCCCCGCGCATCATCAGGATCTGCTCGTTGAGCAGGGAGTAGCGGTCCACCGCCGAGAGGTTGGCCAGGGCCAGGTCCGCGCGGGAGATGGTGGGGAGGATCCCGATCATCACGACGCCCGCGTCGATCTCCGCGGCCTGCCGGTGGGCGTAGTGGAGTCCCGCGCTCAGTTCTTCGGAGAGCTGGTCGAATACCCTCCCGTCGAGCCGGTGCGGGAGTACGTTCACCTCCAGGTTGAACATTCCGAGTTCGGTCTGGAAATCCGGGCTCGCTATCCGCTCCAGCACCTGCGCATTCACCATGCGCGGCAAACCGTCGGCACCCGCGAGATTCAGCTCGATCTCCAGCCCCATCATGTTCTTCGGGCGATCGAACCTCTTCTCCGCCAGAAGCCGCTCCAGCCCCTCCAGGCACTCGTGAAGCTTCCTCCGATACCGATGCCGATCGGACAGGTCGAATCCGCCTGCCACGACCTTCTCCCCCATCGAAGTGTCCCTCCTCGAGTGGGCCAGGCCCGGTCCCCCCGGGCGCACGTCACGGTCGATGATGCCCAGGCACCGTGATCCATAACGCGGGGCGGGCGGCCTTGGCGGGGAGCGCGCGCCGGTACGGCCCGAAGGGCGCTCCGGCACATTCACCTGGCAACCCACGGAACGCAATTTCCCCTTGGCCTTTGCCAATTCCTGATAGCCGAAGGTTTCAAGCCGAGCACCCCTGGGGTAACCTCCGAGGTCAGCGCGGCATGTCCGCGTGCATCCGGCATGAATACCATGGCAGCGGGACCGGAAGACGCCTTGCCGGCAATAGGCGGGACGGCTAGCCGAAACACTGCGTGAACACATGTCGTATAAACTCCGCAAACGAGGCAGAGAGTTGGCGCGCGGCCATTGCCCCAAAGCCCACCTCTGACCCCAGAATGCGACAGCGCCGTCCGCACCTTCCCCCGCACCACAGGTCTCCCAAGTGAGAGGCGACCCACCATGCCGCTGCATGTTCCCCCGGCTCCCGCGCCCGCCCTGCGCAGCGTTCTCGCGGCACTCGGTTCTCCCACCGCCGTCCACGAGGCACACACCCCGGCCCTGCGCTCGGTCCAGGGCCCGCTGACCGCCGAACTCCCGCTCCCGGTCCACGTGCTCGACCGCCTGAGCGTGTCCGGCCACGCGGCCGGCGGCCGCCCGCCCCGCACCCGCCTCACCGGCTGGCGGTTCCTGATCCGCAGCGGCGACCGCTTCGTCGCGGCGGCCGACACCCGGCTGACACCGGACGGCTGGACCTTCTCCCACTTCTTCGAGGGCCCCTACGTCGCCGCGACCGAACGCGCCCTGCGCCAGGCGGAGTCGCTCGGCAAGGGATACCAGCCGAGGCTGCTGTCCGTACCTGAGCTGTACATGTTGACCTTGTGGCTGCACGGGGCGGTGGGCGCCGACGCCGCCGCCGGCCTCCTCGCCGCGGCGGACCTGCTGGTGCCCCTGGCTCCCGCCCCGCCCGGGATCGCGCCCTTCCGGCCGCATCCCGTCTCGGAGCTGCTGCCCGTCATGACCCACCGGCTGACCCCGGCGGCCCCACCGGTCCCGCCGACCCTCGCCGCCCCGGCGGCCTGATCCGGGTGGCCCATTCGGCCTAGTCCACTCGGGTCAATGCGAACCACCCGAAATGACAGGGGAGTTGGCATGAACCGCCCGCACGGGTGATGCGTCCTCCTTCCTAGAGGACAGCTGCCGGGAAATACCTGCGAAGCAGCGGTCCTGGGGGAACACTGAGGACATCCTCCCCGCAGGTGCGGGGACGACCCAGGGGGACGGCCATGAACCACGCATCGAGCCGTAGCGAACAGACCACACCGCAGCGAAAGAACCCATCCATGTGCCAGCACCAGCCCGCCTGCCCGTCATCAGAATCCGCCGACCGGGAGGCCGCGCGCCCGGTGGCCAACCACCCGGAACAGGGCTGGAGCCTGCTGTGCAACGGCGTCCTGCTCTTCGAGGACACCGGTGAGCTGCTGCCGGACGGACAGATCATCGCCCCGCACCGCCCGCTCGCGGCGGCGTGACGGGCGGCGCACGGCAACACCGCACGGACACGGAAGGGGCCGGTCCCGGAGCTCAAAGCTCCGGGACCGGCCCCTTCGGCGTTCCCTCACCGCGTCAGCGGCCCGTCGGCGACGGGCCCGCCGTCCCGGCTCAGTTGTCGTACTCGTCCAGCGGCGGGCAGGAGCAGACCAGGTTCCGGTCGCCGAACGCGCCGTCGATCCGGCGCACCGGCGGCCAGTACTTCTCGGCAGCCACGACCCCGCCCGGGAAGACGGCCTCGTCACGGGTGTACGGGTGGTTCCACTCGCCGCCCAGCGCCGCGGCGGTGTGCGGGGCGTTGGCCAGCGGGTTGTCGTCCACCGGCCACTCGCCGCCGGCGACCCGCTCGATCTCGGCGCGGATGGCGATCATCGCGTCGCAGAAGCGGTCGATCTCGACGAGGTCCTCGGACTCGGTCGGCTCGATCATCAGCGTGCCGGCCACCGGGAAGGACATGGTCGGCGCGTGGAAGCCGTAGTCGATCAGGCGCTTGGCGATGTCGTCCACGCTCACGCCCGTGGCCTTCGACAGCGGGCGCAGGTCGATGATGCACTCGTGCGCGACCAGGTTGCCCGGACCGGTGTAGAGGACCGGGTAGTGCGGCTCCAGGCGCTTGGCGATGTAGTTGGCGCCGAGCACCGCCACCTGGGTGGCGCGCTTGAGGCCCTCGCCGCCCATCAGGCGGACGTACGACCAGGAGATCGGCAGGATGCCCGCCGAGCCCCACGGCGCGGCGGAGATCGGGCCGACGCCCGTCTCGGGGCCGGCGGTGGGCTGGAGCGGGTGGTTCGGCAGGTACGGGGCCAGGTGCGCCCGGACACCGACCGGGCCGACGCCCGGGCCGCCGCCGCCGTGCGGGATGCAGAAGGTCTTGTGCAGGTTCAGGTGCGAGACGTCGCCGCCGAAGTGGCCCGGCTTGGCCAGACCCACCAGGGCGTTCAGGTTGGCGCCGTCCACGTACACCTGGCCGCCGGCCTCGTGCACCTGGGCGCAGATGTCGGCGACGTGCTCCTCGAACACACCGTGCGTCGACGGGTAGGTGATCATGAGGACGGAGAGCTCGTCCCGGTACTGCTCGATCTTGGCGCGCAGGTCGTCCGCGTCCACCTCGCCGTCGTCGGCGGTCTTGACGACGACGACCTTCATGCCGGCCATCACGGCGCTGGCGGCGTTGGTGCCGTGCGCGGAGGACGGGATGAGACAGATGGTGCGCTGCTCGTCGCCGTTCGCGCGGTGGTAGGCGCGGACGGCCAGCAGGCCGGCGAGCTCGCCCTGGGAGCCGGCGTTCGGCTGGATGGAGACCTTGTCGTAGCCGGTCACCTCGCAGAGACGTTCCTCCAGCTCGGTGATGAGCGTGAGGTACCCCTCGGCCTGCTCGACCGGGGCGAACGGGTGGAGCTGGCCGAACTCGGGCCAGGTCACCGGCTCCATCTCGGTGGTCGCGTTGAGCTTCATGGTGCAGGAGCCCAGCGGGATCATGCCGCGGTCCAGCGCGTAGTCCTTGTCCGAGAGCTTGCGCAGGTAGCGCAGCATCGCGGTCTCGGAGCGGTGCTGGTGGAAGACCGGGTGGGTCAGGTACGCGTCCGAGCGCAGCAGGCCCTCGGGCAGCGTGTCCGCGGTGACCGCGTCCAGGGCCTCGACGTCGGCGGTGACGCCGAAGGCGGCCCAGACCGCTTCCAGGTCGGCGCGGGTGGTGGTCTCGTCGCAGGAGACCGACACGTGGTCGGCGTCGGCCCGGTACAGGTTGACCCCGCCCTCACGGGCGGCGGCGACGACCTCGGCGGCCTTGCCGGGGACCTTGGCGGTGACGGTGTCGAAGAAGGAGCCGTGCGCCACCTCGACCCCGCCGGCCGTCAGGCCCGCGGCGAGGACCGCGGCGTAGCGGTGGGTGCGGGCGGCGATCGTCTTCAGGCCGTCCGGGCCGTGGTAGACGGCGTACATGCCGGCCATGACGGCGAGCAGCACCTGCGCGGTGCAGATGTTGCTGGTGGCCTTCTCGCGGCGGATGTGCTGCTCGCGGGTCTGCAGGGCCAGGCGGTACGCCTTGTTGCCGTCCGCGTCCACGGAGACGCCGACGAGGCGGCCGGGGAGGGAGCGGGCGTGCTTGGCCTGGACGGCCATGTAGCCGGCGTGCGGGCCGCCGAAGCCCATCGGGACGCCGAAGCGCTGGGTGGTACCGACGGCGATGTCCGCGCCCAGCTCGCCCGGGGAGGTCAGCAGGGTCAGGGCGAGCAGGTCGGCGGAGACGGTGACGATCGCGCCGAGCTCGTGCGCCTGGTCGATGACCGGCTTGATCTCGCGGACCGCGCCGGAGGCGCCCGGGTACTGGAGCAGCACGCCGAAGACACCGCGCTCGGCGATCTCGGCGGGAATGCCCTCGGAGAGGTCGGCGACGACGACCTCGACGCCCGTGGGCTCGGCGCGGGTCTCGATCACGGCGATGGTCTGCGGCAGCGCGTCGGCGTCGACGAGGAAGACCCCGCCCTTGACCTTGCCCACGCGGCGGGCCAGCGACATGGCCTCGGCCGCCGCGGTGCCCTCGTCCAGCAGGGAGGCGCCGGAGGTCGGCAGGCCGGTCAGGTCGGCGACGAGGGTCTGGAAGTTCAGCAGCGCCTCCAGGCGGCCCTGCGAGATCTCCGGCTGGTACGGGGTGTAGGCCGTGTACCAGGCCGGGTTCTCCATGACGTTGCGCAGGATCACCGGCGGGGTGAAGGTCCCGTAGTAGCCGAGACCGATCATCGAGGAGAGCACCTGGTTGCGGTCGGCCAGCGAGCGCAGCTCGGCCAGCACCTCGGCTTCGGTGCGGGCCTCGGGCAGGTTCAGCGCCTCGGCGGTCTTGATCACATCCGGTACCGCGGCGGCGGTCAGCTCGTCGAGGGAGCCGTAGCCCACCTGGGCGAGCATCTTGGCCTGCGCTTCGGCGTCCGGGCCGATGTGACGCTGCTCGAAGGGGATGCCCCGCTCGAGCTGGGAGAGCGGAATGCGGTTGGCGGTCATAACGGAGGCCTCCTGGTCGTATGACCTGCGAGGGGCACCACGGCGCGGGCACCCGGACGGCCTCCCCCTCTGTCATCTCAACCTGAGAGCTTCACCGGAGTCGCGGGGTTCGCCCGAGAGCTCCGGCTTTCACCGTCGGTGAGGGGAGGGTCCCGGTACTGCGGGCCCGGCACCTGCCCCTGCTTTCCAGAGTGGCCTCGTCACGTGCGGTACGTATGCCTGAGAGATTCCGGGGAGGATTTGCTCCTTCGGCGCCTCCGTCGTACTCACTCGGAGGACTCTCCCGCACAGGGTCAACAGCCGTCACCCAGCCTACCAGCGAGGATCTGGACCCTCCCTCGAGTGGCCCTCACTTCAAATATGCACTTCTGTAGTCATTACGGATGAGCTGTGCATCACCGCGACCGTACGGAGGGACCGTGCAGACCGACATCGATCCCCGCAGCCTGATCGGCCGCAAGGCGTTCGACCGCAACGGCGCCAAGATCGGCACCGTGGACGAGGTCTACCTCGACGACGCCACGGGCGTCCCGGAGTGGGCCGCGGTCCGGACGGGCCTCTTCGGCCGCGACGCCTTCGTCCCCCTGGAACCCAGCGAAGTGGTGGACGACGCCCTGCGCGTGCCCTTCGAACGTTCCCTGATCAAGGACGCCCCCGACTTCGGGGTCGGCCGCCACCTCTCCCCCGAGCAGGAGCTCCAGCTCTACCACCACTACGGCCTGGACGTGGCCCTCCCCTCCGACTTCCAGCGCCCCCACCCCCAGGACGGCTAAACCTCCCCCACCAGGGGCAGGGGGTCGGACGGCTCCAGCTCCGGGTCGTCCAGCAGGAACGTGCGGACCCGGCCCGGGGGCGATCCGGGCCGCTCGAACCGTACGGTCACCCGCCCGACCCCGCTGCCCTGCACCCAGCCCGGCCCGTACACCGCGTGGCGGACGTCGCTGCCCGCCGGCCAGTGCCTCACGGGAGCGGCCCCGGCGCCCTCCAGGGGCTCCGCGGGCGCCCCCGGTACCCCGCCCTCCGGGGCGGCCCCGGCGGCGTCCTCCTCGGGGCCCTGCGGCTCCGCCGCCTCCCCCTCGGCGGCGGCCCGCGCCTGGGCGAAGAGGTCCTCCTGCGTGTAGTCGGCGAGCCCCGTCACGCCCACCCCCAGCAGCCGCACCCCGCCGGTGGTGTCCACGCCCTCCAGCAGCCGCGCGGCCGCCTCCCGCACCACCGCCGGGTCGTCGGTGGGGCCCCGCAGCGTCTCGGAACGGGTCAGGGTCGAGAAGTCGTAGCGGCGCACCTTCAGGACGATGGTCCGCCCCGAGTGGCCTGAGGCGCGCAGCCGGCCCACGCAGCGGTCGGCGAGCCGCTGCACCTCGTACCGGATCCGCACCCGGTCGTGCAGGTCCACGTCGAAGGTGTCCTCCACCGAGACGGACTTCGCGTCCCGCTCGGCGACCACCGGCCGGTCGTCCAGCCCCAGCGCCATCCGGTACAGGCCGACGCCGTGCGCCCGGCCCACCATCCGCACCAGCTCGTCCTCGCCCGCCTCGGCCAGCTCCCCCACGGTGGTGATCCCGGCCCGGCGCAGGTGCTCCCCGGTGGCCGGACCCACCCCGGGCAGGGTGCGCACCGGCATGGGCGCGAGGAGCTCGCGCTCGGTGCCCGGTTCGATCAGCAGCAGTCCGTCGGGCTTGGCCTCCTCGGAGGCGATCTTGGCCAGCATCTTGGACCCGGCCAGGCCCACCGAGCCGCTGAGCCCCGTCAGGGCCGTGATGCCGGCCCGCAGCCGCTCCCCCGTCGCGCGTGCGGTCGCCGCGTCGAAGGCCGCGCCGCCCGCCTCCAGGTCCACGAAGGCCTCGTCCAGGCTGAGCGGCTCCACCAGCGGCGACAGCTCCCGCAGCAGGCTCATGACCAGCTCGCTGACCTCGCGGTACAGGGTGAAGCGGGGGATCAGGTAGGCGCCGTTCGGGCAGAGGCGGCGGGCCTGCGCCGTCGGCATCGCCGAGTGCACCCCGAACCGTCGGGCCTCGTAGGAGGCGGTGGCGACGACCCCGCGCGGGCCGAGCCCTCCGACGATCACGGCCTTCCCCCGCAGGCTGGGCTTCGACGCCTGCTCCACGGAGGCGTAGAAGGCGTCCATGTCCAGGTGCAGGATGGTCGGGGCGGATCTCACAGCACCGATGCTGCCCTACGCCACTGACAACGCGCTGATCACCGGCCCCGGGACCCGCCGCGGGGCTCGGACGGCGGTCCCGCTCCGGTCGGCCGGGTTGGGCCGACCGGGTTCACACGGCCCGGTTCAGACGGCCCGGTTCCGGCGGGCTGCGAGCTCGTCGGTGGGGTTGTGGCCCACCAGGGTCTCCCCGGTGTCCACGCGCTCCCCGTGCAGCTGCGACAGCGCGTTCTCGACGTCGCGCCAGACGACGCCCACCGCGATGCCGAAGACGCCCTGCCCGCCCTGGAGCAGGCTCACGACCTGGTCCGGCGAGGTGCACTCGTACACGGTCGCGCCGTCGCTCATCAGCGTCATGCGCTCCAGGTCGGAAAAGCCCCGGTCCCGCAGGTGCTGCACGGCGGTGCGGATGTTCTGCAGCGCCACCCCGGTGTCCAGGAAGCGCTTGACGATCTTCAGGACGACCACGTCGCGGAAGCTGTACAGCCGCTGGGTGCCCGACCCGTACGCGGGCCGCACGCTCGGCTCGACGAGGCCGGTGCGCGCCCAGTAGTCGAGCTGCCGGTACGTGATCCCCGCGGCGGCGCACGCCGTCGGTCCGCGGTAGCCGACCTGCTCGGACGCCGGGCCTTCGCTCACCGGTCCGACCGGCGCGGCCGCCGGCTGACGGGGCGAGGCGCCCACCGCGCCAGCGTGCACCGGGTACGGCCCACCGTCGCTCCGCGCGGGGGTTCCCCCGGTCGTACCGTCGCCCGTGATCCTCACGCCGACCCTCCGTCCTTGACCTGCCACCTTGAAGGTAGGCAGTGACCAGGGGTGCGTCAACGATCGCCACACTCGGCACGCCGAGTGATAATCACCCTGAGAGTGGTTTCCCGTACCCCGTTGCGGGGAAAGGCTACTCGAATGGGCTGACAGTTCCCGGTGGACGGCACGGCCGCCGGCGCGGCTACCGGGGGCCGTTCACTGGGGGCCCGTCCCGAAGTCCTCCGGCGAGATCTGGTCGAGGAACTCGCGGAACTTCTCCACCTCGTCCTCCTGCTCGTCGGGAATGGCGATTCCGGCGTCGTCCAGCACGCCGTCACTGCCGTAGATCGGCGTTCCCGTGCGCAGGGCGAGCGCTATGGCGTCCGACGGCCGCGCGCTCACCTCGACCCCGCTGGCGAAGACCAGCTCCGCGTAGAAGACGCCCTCCCGCAGATCCGTGATCCGGACCTCGGTGAGCTCCTCACCGACCGCCTCCAGCACGTCCTTGAACAGGTCGTGCGTCAGCGGCCGGGCAGGGGCCATGCCCTGCTGCGCGAAGGCAATGGCGGTCGCCTCCCCAGGACCGATCCAGATGGGGAGGTACCGGTCGCCTCCCACTTCACGCAGGAGCACGATCGGTTGGTTGGAGGGCATTTCCACCCGGACACCCACAACGTCGAGCTCGTTCACACAGCAACCCTAGGACCTGCCCGGCAGGTTTGGGTAGTCGGGGCCCCACCGGGACCTGTCCGTTCAGTGCTGACGGAGCCCGAGGGCGGTCTGCACCAAGGCCTCGTGGAGCCTCACGGAAAGCCCCGCGAGCTCCCTCGTCGTGGCTTCCGCGTGCGCCCTCGTCTGCGGGTTGCGGTGCCTGCGCAGCGGGGCTACGAGCTGCTCCACCAGACCCGCCTCCCGGTCCGCCGCCGCCTTCATCCCCCGGAGGTGGCGCGGTTCGAGGCCGAACCGGCCCAGATCGGCGATCAGCCGGGCCACCTCGAGCGTCCCGGCGTCGAACCCGCCGCCGGGCAGCTCGGAGACGAGCCCGTACGACTCCCACTCGACCAGCTGCGCCTCGTCCGCCTCGGCGGCGGCGATCAGCTCGGCACGGCCCACCCGGGCCGCCGCCGGCGGCTCCCCGGCCGCCTCGGCGTAGCCGCCGCAGGACTGGGCGCCGTCCACGGACTCCCCGTGCGCGGCGGGTGCGGGGATGCGGATCTGCTCACCCCGGTCGAGTGCGTCGAGCTGCTCCCGGATGACCTTCAGCGGGAGGTAGTGGTCGCGCTGCAGGCGCAGGACGCGCGCGAGGCGCTCCACGTCCTGCGTGCTGAACTTGCGGTATCCGGAAGGCGTGCGCCGGGGTTCGACCAGGCCCTCCGCCTCCAGGAAGCGGATCTTGGAGATCGTGACTTCGGGGAACTCGTCCCGCAGCGTGGTCAGCACCGTGCCGATGCTGACCAGCTGCCCGGCAGAGCCGGCGGTGCCGTTCTTGGGGGCACCGCCCGTCGGGGTACGCAGCATGGAACCTTCCCTGGGGTCCCCCCGGAGGGTGTCCGGGGGTGGGGTTCCCCCCGGACGGTGTCCGAGGGGGTCAGACGCCCCGCAGGCTCGCGTAGAAGACCAGCCGGTACTTGCCGATCTGCACCTCGTCACCGTTGTGCAGGGCGACGGACTCGATCGGCTCCCGGTTCACGTACGTGCCGTTGAGGCTGCCCACGTCGGCGACGGTGAAGCCGCCCTCCGGGCTCCGGCGGAATTCGACATGCAGGCGGGACACGGTGATGTCGTCCAGGAAGATGTCGCTCTGCGGGTGCCGGCCCGCAGTCGTCAGTTCGCCGTCCAGCAGGAACCGGCTGCCGGAGTTCGGGCCGCGACGCACGATCAGCAGCGCGGAACCGGGCGGCAGCGCCTCCACCGCGGCCTGGGCCTCGGGAGAGAGCGAGGACGACACGTGCTGGCCCGACCCCTCGGCCTCGTAGGCCTCCAGGCCCGAGATCGAGATGGTGGACGTGGTCTCCGAAGCGCGCTCCGGCGTCAGGCCCGGCCGCAGCGGCGCCCCGCAGTTGGAGCAGAAACGGCTCGCGGCGTCGCTGCGGTGACCGCACCTGCCGCACGTCTGCTCGGCCGACATGGACGGCTCCTCGCGCCGCGGCTGCCCCGCGGAGGCACTGGTGGCATAGGGGTCAGAGGCAAACCCTCCACCCGCACTAGAGCTTGATGGTTCACCGAAACCTATGCGTCCGGAACCAGCCGGGTCAACGGACGACGCGCCGAGCCCGCCCGAATTGTCACCCGGGCCGGCCACCTCGTCACGGAAGAGCGGCCTGTCGCCCTGCCCTTCCCCTTCCGGCTGCCCCGCGCGATGCCGCGTCGCACCGCTTTCCTCGTTCTTCTTCTTGCCGAACAACTTCTCAAACAACTTCACGGGCGATTCCCCTTGACCGAAACAGACCCGCCCGTGGGGCAGGACGAACTCTGCATGCACACACCTGCCGACCCGGACATTCTGACAACGTCCGTAACCACCAGACAGTTTCCACCACGCACGGCGACTTCCGTGCGCCGACCCCCCGCAGGCGTCGGCCCGCGTGAGCCCGTCCGCGTTCCACTGCGCATCACGGCGATGACGACCGAGCGTAGTCAGGCTGCTTCGCAGCCCGCAAGGCATCCACAACGATCTTCGCCGACCGTGTGACGGCGACCGTGGCCTGTTCCTTCTCCATCGTCTGCACCACACCTCCCGGGATGTTCAGCGCGGGCTCCAGATCCTGCGGCTTGCCGATGACCTTGAACTCGTAGGGCTGTGTGATCTTCTTACCGTCGATCCCGACCCCGCCGCCCTCGTCGGAGAAGTACGAGCCCGCCACGACGCGCACGCCGTTGATCTGGATCGCCTCCGCCCCGGCCGCCCGCAGCTCCTGGAGGGTGTCCAGCAACTGGTCGGACCTCACCTGGCCCTTGGTGTCGGTGATCCGCAGCGTGATCCCCGGGCCCTGTGCGGCCACCGTACCGGCCAGGATGCCCAGTTGGCGCTCCTTCTCAACCGTCTGGCGGCGGGCCTCCTCCGCCTGGTTGGAACTGCTCTGCAACTCCTTGCGCTGGTCGTCCAGCCGCTGCTTCTCGTCCTCCAGGCGCTGCGTGCGCCCGTCCAGCTCGTCGAGGATCCGTACGAGGTCCTCCTGCCGGGCACCGCGCAGCGGGGCACTGGAGTCGCTGTTGGACCGGACCTGGATCGCGAGGCCGAGGCCCAGGACGAACAGCAGCAGCGCGACGATCAGTTGGGCGCGGCTGAGCCTGGGCGGCCACAGTCCGGCGGCCAGGCGCTGGCGCCCGGTCTCCTGCGGCACGGCCGGCCCGGGCTGCCCCGGCGGTTCCGGGGCCTCCGCCGGCTCGGGCTCCGGCCGCGCCGGCGGCTGGGACGGCTGAGGCTGCGGCTTCGGCTTCCCGGGGACGTCAGGCTCCTGCGGCGGGGTGTTCTCCGTGCTCATCGGCGTCACGCCCGGAAGACGTGCCGGCGGATGGCCGCGGCGTTGGAGAAGATCCGGATGCCGAGGACGACGACCACACCCGTCGACAGCTGAGAGCCGACGCCCAGTTTGTCGCCGAGGAAGACGATCAGCGCGGCGACGACCACGTTCGACAGGAACGACACCACGAAGACCTTGTCGACGAAGATCCCGTCCAGCATCGCGCGCAGCCCGCCGAACACCGCGTCGAGGGCGGCCACCACGGCGATCGGCAGATAAGGCTCCACCACGGCCGGCACCTCGGGCCGGACCAGAAGCCCGACCACCACTCCGGCCAAGAGGCCCAGTACCGCGATCACGATGCACCCTTCTTCGGCTCTGCTGCTGTGGCTGTGCGGACGGTCAGGCTCGACGCCGCGGGCAGCCGCACCTCGTCCACGGGGGTCAGGCTGTAGCGGATCCCGTAACTCTCCTGGAGGACGTGCAGGTACTGACCGTCCACGGAGTCCTGGAACGTGGTCCCGAGCCGCTTCTTGTCGCCCACCGCGAGGACCTCGTAGGGCGGCACCAGCGGCTTGTTGTCGACCAGTATCGCGTCACCCGCGGCCCTGATCGCGGACAGCGCCGTCAGCCGCTGCCCGTTGATCGAGACGGCCTCGGCGCCGGCCTGCCAGAGCCCGTTGACGATCCGCTGCATGTCCCGGTCACGGACGCGGCCGGTGTTCGAGAACCCGGCGCTCTCGCGCGGACCGCCACCACCGCCCGACGAGGCACCCTTGGCATCGTCCACCACAAGCTTGACGCCGGGACCGTGCGCCTCGGTTGCACCCGCCAGCAGTTCCACCAGCCGGCCCCGCTCGCCGACCTGCTGCTTCAGCGCGACGCGCTGCCGGTCGGCGACCTCGGTCCGCAGCCGCTCGGTCTCCCGCTCCAGGGCTTCGGCGTGGTCGTCCGCCCGCCGCACCCGGTCGATCAGCTCCTGGCGCTCCTTGGCCAGCACCGGCGCCGCCACGCGTGCCTGCGCGGCACCCAGAGTGACCACCATCGCGGCGAGCACGAGACCCGCGGCGAGCCCCAGCTTGGCCTTGACGGTACGGGGCAGCCCCGCGGTGCCGTCCGCCTCGCGCCGGGCCGACGCTTCCGCATAGCCCTCGTCGAGGCTGTGGTCCATCACGTGGGTCAGCAGCGACATGGAGGCGTCCGGGCGCGCGGGCGGTGTGGCCGAACTCCGGTTGTTGGGCGGCTGCGACATGCCGCACATCGTTGCATGTCGCCCCCGCCAACACCCAATGCGCCCGTCCGGCGGGCCGGGCCGGGTCACCCACCGCGCCCGGCCCACCGGAAGGTCAGTGCTGTCCGGCGCCGTCCACGACCGCGCCCCACTCGTCGAGGAGCGCCTGCGCGGAGGCGTCGTCGGGGCCTTCGGCCCACAGGTGGGTGACGGCCTCCGCCGTGTCGGGCAGGACCAGCGCCCACCGCCCGTCGGCCTCGACCACGCGCACCCCGTCGGTGGTGTCCACCTGCCGGTCGCCGGCGGCCTCCACGACCCGCCGCATGACGAGCCCCTTCGCCGCCCACGGCGTGGGCACGTCCCGCTTGAGCACGTGCGCGCGCGGGATGCGGGCGTCGATCTGGCTCAGGGTGAGCTGGGTCCGCGCCACCAGCCCGATCAGCTGGACGAAGGCCGCCGACCCGTCGAAGACGCTGCTGAACTCCGGGACGATGAAGCCGCCCCGGCCGTCCCCGCCGAAGATCGTGGTCTCCTCCCGGCCGACCCGGGTCAGGTCGTCGGGCGAGGTCGTCGTCCACTCCACCTGGGTCCCGTGGTACGCGGCCACCTGCTCGGCGACCCGCGTCGTGGTCACCGGCAGGGCCACCTTGCCGCTGCGCTTCTCGGCGGCGACGAGGTCGAGGAGCACGAGCAGCGCCCGGTCGTCCTCGATGATCCGGCCCCGCTCGTCCACCAGGGAGATCCGCTCGCCCACCGGGTCGAACCGCACGCCGAAGGCGGCCCGGGCCGACGCCACGATCTCCCCGAGCCGCACCAGCCCGGCCCGCCGCGACTCCCGGGTCTCGGTGGGCCTGGACTCGTCGAGACCGGGATTGATCGTCAGCGCGTCGACGCCGAGCCGGCCGAGGAGGCTCGGCAGGACGAGTCCGGCGCTGCCGTTGGAGGCGTCCACGACCACCTTGAGCCCGGCATCGGCGATCCCGGTGATGTCCACGCGCCGGAGCAGCGAGCCCGTATAGGAATCGAACACGCTCGACGGGAACTGCAGGTCGCCGATCTCCCCGGGGAAGGCGCGCCGGTACTCCTGGCGCGCGTACACGCGGTCCAGCTTCCGCTGCTGCGCCTGAGACAGATCGGCTCCCCGCTCGTCGAGGAACATGATGTCCACCGAGTCGGGCACCCCGGGCGAGGTTCTGATCATGATCCCGCCCGCGGCACCGCGGGCCGTCTGCTGACGAGCCACCGGCAGCGGTACGTTCTCCAGGTCGCGCACGTCGATGGCGCTGGCCTGGAGCGCCGAGATCACCGCGCGCTTGAGCGCACGCGCACCTCGGGAGTGGTCTCGGGCCGTGGTGACGATCGCGCCCTTCTTCAGCATCGTCGCGTAGGCGCCGGCCAGCTTGACCACCAGCTCGGGGGTGATCTCCACGTTCAGGATCCCGGAGACGCCGCGGGCACCGAACAGGTGCGCCTGGCCGCGGGACTCCCAGATCACCGAGGTGTTGACGAAGGCGCCCGCCTCGATCGTCTTGAAGGGGTAGACGCGCACGTTGCCCTGGACGATGGATTCCTCGCCGACGAGGCACTCGTCACCGATGACGGCCCCGTCCTCGATCCGGGCGGCCCGCATGATGTCGGTGTTCTTGCCGATGACGCAGCCGCGCAGATTGCTGTGGGGGCCGATGTAGACGTTGTCGTGGACGACGGCCTTGTGGAGGAAGGCCCCGCTCTTGACGACCACGTTCGACCCGACGACCGTGTGTTCGCGCAGTTCCACGCCGGCCTCGACCTTGGCGTAGTCACCGACGTACAGCGGCCCGCGCAGCACCGCGTCCGGGCTGACCTCGGCCCCTTCGGCGATCCACACCCCGGGCGAGATCTCGAAGCCGTCCATGTCGACCTGGACCTTGCCCTCGAGTACGTCGGCCTGCGCCTTGACGTAGCTCTCGTGGGTGCCCACGTCCTCCCAGTAGCCCTCGGCCACGTAGCCGAAGATCGGCCGGCCTTCCTTCATCAGCTGCGGGAAGACGTCACCGGACCAGTCGACCGAGACGTCCGGGTCGACGTAGTCGAAGATCTCCGGCTCCATCACGTAGATGCCGGTGTTGATGGTGTCCGAGAACACCTGTCCCCAGGTCGGCTTCTCGAGGAAGCGCTCGACCTTGCCCTCCTCGTCCACGATGGTGATGCCGAATTCCAGCGGGTTCGGCACCCGGGTCAGGCACACCGTGACCAGTGCGCCCTTCTCCTTGTGGAAATTGATGAGGTCGGTGAGGTCGAAGTCGGTCAGCGCGTCGCCGGAGATGACGAGGAACGTGTCGTCCTTCAGAGCCTCCTCGGCGTTCTTCACGCTGCCGGCGGTTCCGAGAGGCTTTTCCTCGTTGGCGTAGGTGAGCTCCATTCCGAGCTCCTCGCCGTCACCGAAGTAGTTCTTGACCAGTGAGGCCAGGAACTGCACCGTGACCACGGTCTCGCTGAGCCCATGGCGCTTGAGCAGCCTCAGCACGTGCTCCATGATCGGCCGGTTGGCCACCGGCAGGAGCGGCTTGGGCATGCTTGAGGTCATGGGGCGAAGCCGCGTACCTTCGCCACCGGCCATCACGACGGCCTTCATGTCGGAAGAGTCCTCCTAGAGAGATGACGGTCCAGCCGACCTCACCCGCCCCGGACGGATACTCCGCAACTCCTCCGCGTCAGCTCCGGCGCCGAGCGAGCTCAATCGGCCGTGGTAGCCCTGACCAGGCGTCGGACTTGCACCACGTAAAGGATTCCTGCCCACCAATAGAGCGTTGTACCCCATCCCGCGAACGCCCATCCGAAAACGGACGCCATCCAGGCCAACCAGCCGTCCCCGTCACTGAGCAGCAGGAGCGGGAAGGCGTACATCAGGTTGAAGGTCGCGGCCTTGCCGAGGAAGTTGACCTGCGGGGGCGGATAGCCGTGCCGGCGCAGGATCCACACCATGACCAGCAGCATTGCCTCACGGGCGAGGAGGGCCGCGGTGAGCCACAGGGGGAGAATCTCCCGCCAGGTGAGACCGAAGAGCGTCGTCAGGACGTAGAGGCGGTCCGCGGCGGGGTCCAGCAGGCGGCCCAGTTTGCTGATCTGGTTCCAGCGGCGCGCGAGTTTTCCGTCGAGGTAGTCACTGATCCCGCTGAGCATCAGGACGGCCAGCGCCCAACCGTCGTGCCCCTCCAGGATCAGCCAGAGGAACAGCGGTACGCCGACGAGCCGAGCCATGCTCAGGATGTTCGGAATGGTGAAAATTCGGTCGGTCTGAACCCGAGTCTCCTGGACCTCCACCCGGGGGCCTCCCACTGTGACGCTAGAAACGGTCGAACGATGCTCCCTGACCCTACAGGAGTCCCGCCGGAGGCCGGCCGGGCCCTGAACGCAGAAAAGCCCCGCACCAGAAGGTGCGGGGCTTTCCCACAATGATTGTTCGGCGGCGTCCTACTCTCCCACAGGGTCCCCCCTGCAGTACCATCGGCGCTGAAAGGCTTAGCTTCCGGGTTCGGAATGTAACCGGGCGTTTCCCTAACGCTATGACCACCGAAACACTATGAAGTTTGAACTCCAGCCGGCAAGGCGAGTTCGTTACTTCAGAACTAACACAGTGGACGCGAGCAACTGAGGACAAGCCCTCGGCCTATTAGTACCAGTCAGCTCCACCCGTTACCGGGCTTCCACATCTGGCCTATCAACCCAGTCGTCTACTGGGAGCCTTACCCTCTCAAGGAGGTGGGAATACTCATCTTGAAGCAGGCTTCCCGCTTAGATGCTTTCAGCGGTTATCCCTCCCGAACGTAGCCAACCAGCCATGCCCTTGGCAGGACAACTGGCACACCAGAGGTTCGTCCGTCCCGGTCCTCTCGTACTAGGGACAGCCCTTCTCAATATTCCTACGCGCACAGCGGATAGGGACCGAACTGTCTCACGACGTTCTAAACCCAGCTCGCGTACCGCTTTAATGGGCGAACAGCCCAACCCTTGGGACCGACTCCAGCCCCAGGATGCGACGAGCCGACATCGAGGTGCCAAACCATCCCGTCGATATGGACTCTTGGGGAAGATCAGCCTGTTATCCCCGGGGTACCTTTTATCCGTTGAGCGACGGCGCTTCCACAAGCCACCGCCGGATCACTAGTCCCGACTTTCGTCCCTGCTCGACCCGTCGGTCTCACAGTCAAGCTCCCTTGTGCACTTACACTCAACACCTGATTGCCAACCAGGCTGAGGGAACCTTTGGGCGCCTCCGTTACCCTTTGGGAGGCAACCGCCCCAGTTAAACTACCCATCAGACACTGTCCCTGATCCGGATCACGGACCGAGGTTAGACATCCAGCACGACCAGAGTGGTATTTCAACGGCGACTCCACAACCACTGGCGTGGCTGCTTCAAAGTCTCCCACCTATCCTACACAAGCCGAACCGAACACCAATATCAAACTGTAGTAAAGGTCCCGGGGTCTTTCCGTCCTGCTGCGCGAAACGAGCATCTTTACTCGTAGTGCAATTTCACCGGGCCTATGGTTGAGACAGTCGAGAAGTCGTTACGCCATTCGTGCAGGTCGGAACTTACCCGACAAGGAATTTCGCTACCTTAGGATGGTTATAGTTACCACCGCCGTTTACTGGCGCTTAAGTTCTCAGCTTCGCAACCCCGAAAGGTCACTAACCGGTCCCCTTAACGTTCCAGCACCGGGCAGGCGTCAGTCCGTATACATCGCCTTACGGCTTCGCACGGACCTGTGTTTTTAGTAAACAGTCGCTTCTCGCTGGTCTCTGCGGCCACCCCCAGCTCAGAGAGCAAGTCTCATCACCAGGAATGGCCCCCCTTCTCCCGAAGTTACGGGGGCATTTTGCCGAGTTCCTTAACCATAGTTCACCCGAACGCCTCGGTATTCTCTACCTGACCACCTGAGTCGGTTTAGGGTACGGGCCGCCATGAAACTCGCTAGAGGCTTTTCTCGACAGCATAGGATCATCCACTTCACCACAATCGGCTCGGCATCAGGTCTCAGCCTTAACGTGTGACGGATTTGCCTACCACACGGCCTACACCCTTACCCCGGGACAACCACCGCCCGGGCTGGACTACCTTCCTGCGTCACCCCATCGCTTACCTACTACCACCTTGGATCGCCGGCTCCACCACTTTCCATTCCCCGAAGGGTCCGGAACGGCTTCACGGGCTTAGCATCAGAGGATTCGATATTGGGCGTTTCAAAGCGGGTACCGGAATATCAACCGGTTGTCCATCGACTACGCCTGTCGGCCTCGCCTTAGGTCCCGACTTACCCTGGGCAGATCAGCTTGACCCAGGAACCCTTAGTCAATCGGCGCACACGTTTCTCACGTGTGTATCGCTACTCATGCCTGCATTCTCACTCGTGAACCGTCCACAACTAGCTTCCGCTGCTGCTTCACCCGGCACACGACGCTCCCCTACCCATCACAGCGGGCGTTGGCCCTATTGCTGCAATGACACGACTTCGGCGGTACGCTTGAGCCCCGCTACATTGTCGGCGCGGAATCACTTGACCAGTGAGCTATTACGCACTCTTTCAAGGGTGGCTGCTTCTAAGCCAACCTCCTGGTTGTCTCTGCGACTCCACATCCTTTCCCACTTAGCGTACGCTTAGGGGCCTTAGTCGATGCTCTGGGCTGTTTCCCTCTCGACCATGGAGCTTATCCCCCACAGTCTCACTGCCGTGCTCTCACTTACCGGCATTCGGAGTTTGGCTAAGGTCAGTAACCCGGTAGGGCCCATCGCCTATCCAGTGCTCTACCTCCGGCAAGAAACACACGACGCTGCACCTAAATGCATTTCGGGGAGAACCAGCTATCACGGAGTTTGATTGGCCTTTCACCCCTAACCACAGGTCATCCCCCAGGTTTTCAACCCTGGTGGGTTCGGTCCTCCACGAAGTCTTACCTCCGCTTCAACCTGCCCATGGCTAGATCACTCCGCTTCGGGTCTAGAGCGTGCAACTCAATCGCCCTATTCGGACTCGCTTTCGCTACGGCTTCCCCACACGGGTTAACCTCGCTACACACCGCTAACTCGCAGGCTCATTCTTCAAAAGGCACGCAGTCACGAGATACAGCAAGCTGCATCCGACGCTCCCACGGCTTGTAGGCACACGGTTTCAGGTACTATTTCACTCCGCTCCCGCGGTACTTTTCACCATTCCCTCACGGTACTATCCGCTATCGGTCACCAGGGAATATTTAGGCTTAGCGGGTGGTCCCGCCAGATTCACACGGGATTTCTCGGGCCCCGTGCTACTTGGGAGATGAGCAAGCAAGCCGTACAGATTTCAGCTACGGGGGTCCTACCCTCTACGCCGGACCTTTCGCATGTCCTTCGCCTATCCATACGGTTTCTGACTCGCCTCACAGCCGGCAGACTGTGAAAGCTCATTCCCACAACCCCGCATGCGCAACCCCTGCCGGGTCTCACACGCATACGGTTTGGCCTCATCCGGTTTCGCTCGCCACTACTCCCGGAATCACGGTTGTTTTCTCTTCCTGAGGGTACTGAGATGTTTCACTTCCCCTCGTTCCCTCCACACTGCCTATGTGTTCAGCAGTGGGTGACAGCCCATGACGACTGCCGGGTTTCCCCATTCGGACACCCCCGGATCAAAGCTCAGTTGGCAGCTCCCCGGGGCCTATCGCGGCCTCTCACGTCCTTCATCGGTTCCTGGTGCCAAGGCATCCACCGTGCGCCCTTAAAAACTTGGCCACAGATGCTCGCGTCCACTGTGTAGTTCTCAAGCAACGACCAGCCACCCATCACCCCACCAGACAAGCTGGCGAGTTCACTGGGGCCGGCGCTGAAGACCAGCCATACGGCCGTGCCCTCAGGACCCAACAACGTGCCAGGCACGATCTCTTTCAGTGACTCACTTTCCACGCCGAAGCAGTACTCGTGATCCATCCAGAAGACCGTGCCAAATAATCAACGTTCCACCCATGAGCTGACCGTGCAGAACGTTTGTCTGCAATCGGTACTGTGCTCCTTAGAAAGGAGGTGATCCAGCCGCACCTTCCGGTACGGCTACCTTGTTACGACTTCGTCCCAATCGCCAGTCCCACCTTCGACAGCTCCCTCCACAAGGGTTGGGCCACCGGCTTCGGGTGTTACCGACTTTCGTGACGTGACGGGCGGTGTGTACAAGGCCCGGGAACGTATTCACCGCAGCAATGCTGATCTGCGATTACTAGCGACTCCGACTTCATGGGGTCGAGTTGCAGACCCCAATCCGAACTGAGACCGGCTTTTTGAGATTCGCTCCACCTCACGGTATCGCAGCTCATTGTACCGGCCATTGTAGCACGTGTGCAGCCCAAGACATAAGGGGCATGATGACTTGACGTCGTCCCCACCTTCCTCCGAGTTGACCCCGGCGGTCTCCTGTGAGTCCCCATCACCCCGAAGGGCATGCTGGCAACACAGGACAAGGGTTGCGCTCGTTGCGGGACTTAACCCAACATCTCACGACACGAGCTGACGACAGCCATGCACCACCTGTATACCGACCACAAGGGGGGCACTATCTCTAATGCTTTCCGGTATATGTCAAGCCTTGGTAAGGTTCTTCGCGTTGCGTCGAATTAAGCCACATGCTCCGCCGCTTGTGCGGGCCCCCGTCAATTCCTTTGAGTTTTAGCCTTGCGGCCGTACTCCCCAGGCGGGGAACTTAATGCGTTAGCTGCGGCACCGACGACGTGGAATGTCACCAACACCTAGTTCCCAACGTTTACGGCGTGGACTACCAGGGTATCTAATCCTGTTCGCTCCCCACGCTTTCGCTCCTCAGCGTCAGTAATGGCCCAGAGATCCGCCTTCGCCACCGGTGTTCCTCCTGATATCTGCGCATTTCACCGCTACACCAGGAATTCCGATCTCCCCTACCACACTCTAGCTAGCCCGTATCGAATGCAGACCCGAGGTTAAGCCTCGGGCTTTCACATCCGACGTGACAAGCCGCCTACGAGCTCTTTACGCCCAATAATTCCGGACAACGCTTGCGCCCTACGTATTACCGCGGCTGCTGGCACGTAGTTAGCCGGCGCTTCTTCTGCAGGTACCGTCACTTTCGCTTCTTCCCTGCTGAAAGAGGTTTACAACCCGAAGGCCGTCATCCCTCACGCGGCGTCGCTGCATCAGGCTTTCGCCCATTGTGCAATATTCCCCACTGCTGCCTCCCGTAGGAGTCTGGGCCGTGTCTCAGTCCCAGTGTGGCCGGTCGCCCTCTCAGGCCGGCTACCCGTCGTCGCCTTGGTGGGCCATTACCCCACCAACAAGCTGATAGGCCGCGGGCTCATCCTTCACCGCCGGAGCTTTCCACCACAGGAGATGCCCCCCGCAGTCGTATCCGGTATTAGACCCCGTTTCCAGGGCTTGTCCCAGAGTGAAGGGCAGATTGCCCACGTGTTACTCACCCGTTCGCCACTAATTCACCCCGAAGGGCTTCATCGTTCGACTTGCATGTGTTAAGCACGCCGCCAGCGTTCGTCCTGAGCCAGGATCAAACTCTCCATGAATGTTTACCGGTAATCCGGTCCACACCACGAAAGAGCGGGCCAGTCACGGTCGGAATAAGACCGACTGACCACAACGTCCTCGCTGTGTTTGTTGCCTGCCAGTGCCCGAGGGCCCGACAGGTCTTTTTCAAAGGAACCTCATCCACCGGAGTGGACGGGGTATCAACTTCTGGCGTTGATTTTTGGCACGCTGTTGAGTTCTCAAGGAACGGACGCTTCCTTTGTACTCACCCTCTCGGGTTTTCCTCCGGGCTTTCGTTCTTCGTTCTTGCGTTTCCGACTCTATCAGAGTCTTTCTCGCTTGCTTTCCAGGTCCTGCGCTTTCGCGCTTTCCCTTTCCGGCGGTTCCGACTCTATCAGTGATTTTCCTTCTCTCCGGCCACCCTCCGTTTTGCCGTGAGGCACGCGGAAAGCGATCAAGCGGAGATCTGGAAGATCATTGATTGAGGAGGAGTCCCGGCCACCGACTGTTCGCGAGATGTTCACGCGGCACGTCCTGGCGGGAGTCACGACAGTACAGCTCCCGTCGGAGACAGGCAAATCGGTTCACGCGTATGGTCTAGTCCACCGGTCTAGTCCACTAGTCTCCGTGTCCAAGGGCCGTCCGTATCGGGACCAACATCGGGCGAACCCGTACAAGCTGTGCAATATCCTTCAAACGAGTACGCCGTTCGCGACAGGCAGTGACGGCGGCACGAAGTAGCCCCACCCCTGGGAGGCCCCCATGACCAGCGTCACGTCCCCGCTCGCCGGGCAGGCCATCGGACTCGCGGCAGTGCCCGACCCGGTGTTCTCCGGCGCGATGGTGGGACCGGGCACCGCCATTGATCCCGTGCGCGAGCCCTCCGCGGCGGTGTCTCCCGTCGACGGTGTGGTCGTTTCCCTGCACCCGCACGCGTACGTGGTCGTCGACGGCGAGGGCCACGGCGTCCTGACCCACCTCGGCATCGACACGGTGCAGCTCAACGGCGAGGGCTTCGAGCTCCTCGTGAACAAGGGCGACACCGTGGTCCGCGGCCAGGAGGTCATCCGCTGGGACCCGGCCGCGGTCGAGGCCGCCGGCAAGTCCCCGATCTGCCCCGTCGTGGCACTTGAGGCGACGAACGACTCCCTCTCCGGCGTCGTCGAATCCGGTGACGTCAAGCCGGACGACGTCCTCTTCAGCTGGCAGTAGCCTCCGCCTGCTCCCACAGGCGAGTCGGATATCCATCACGGCGGCTGGAGCCGCCGCTCAATCGGAGACGGGTGTAATGGAGACAACGCTGCGAGGCGTCGGCGTGAGCCACGGTGTGGCTATCGGCGAGGTTCGGCACATGGGTACGGCCGTGCTCGAACCGCCCGCGAAGCAGATCGCCGCGGACGAGGCGGAGCGCGAGCAGGGGCGCGCCCGTCAGGCCGTGGAGGCTGTGTCGGCCGACCTGATCGCACGCGGCCAGCTGGCCGGCGGGGAGGCCCAGCACGTGCTGGAGGCCCAGGCGATGATCGCCACGGACCCCGAGCTGATGTCGGACGTCGACCGGCGGATCGTCGTCGGCAGCACCGCCGAGCGCGCCGTCTACGACGCGTTCGCGTCCTACCGCGACCTGCTCGCGGGGGCCGGCGAGTACATGGCGGGGCGGGTGGCCGACCTGGACGACGTGCGCAACCGGATCGTGGCGCGGCTGCTGGGCGTGCCGATGCCGGGCGTGCCGGACAGCGACGAGCCGTACGTGCTGATCGCCCGGGATCTGGCTCCCGCCGACACGGCGCTGCTGGACCCGGCGCTGGTGCTCGGGTTCGTGACCGAGGAGGGCGGGCCGACCAGCCACAGCGCCATCCTCGCGCGGGCGCTGGGCGTGCCGGCGATCGTGGCGCTGCCGGGTGCGGGTGAGATCGCCGAGGGCACGGTCATCGCCGTCGACGGCAGCACCGGTGACCTGTTCGTGGAGCCGACCGCGCAGAAGCGGGCCGAGCTGGAGGCCGCGGCCGCCGAGCGGAAGGCGGCGCTGGCCGCATCCTCCGGTCCGGGTGCCACGTCCGACGGGCACAAGGTGCCGCTGCTGGCGAACGTCGGCGGGCCGGCTGACGTGCCGGCCGCGGTGGAGGCCGGGGCGGAGGGCGTGGGCCTGTTCCGTACGGAGTTCCTGTTCCTGGACGACAGCAAGAAGGCTCCGTCCGAGGAGAAGCAGATCGAGTCGTACCGCAAGGTGCTGGAGGCGTTCCCCGAGGGGCGCGTCGTCGTGCGGGTGCTGGACGCCGGCGCCGACAAGCCGCTGGACTTCCTGACTCCGGCGGACGAGCCGAACCCGGCGCTGGGCGTGCGCGGTCTGCGGACCCTGCTGGACCACCCGGAGGTGCTGCGCACGCAGCTGACCGCGCTGGCCAAGGCGGCCGAGGGGCTGCCGGTCTACCTGGAGGTGATGGCCCCGATGGTGGCCGACCGCCAGGACGCGAAGGCGTTCGCGGACGCGTGCCGCGAGGCCGGTCTGGTGGCGAAGTTCGGCGCGATGGTGGAGATCCCCTCCGCGGCGCTGCGGGCGCGCTCGATCCTGCAGGAGGTGGAGTTCCTGTCGCTGGGTACGAACGACCTCGCGCAGTACGCCTTCGCCGCCGACCGGCAGGTGGGGGCGGTGTCGCGGCTCCAGGACCCGTGGCAGCCGGCGTTGCTCGACCTGATCGCGATGTCGGCCGAGGCCGCCAGGGCGGAGGGCAAGAGCTGCGGTGTCTGCGGTGAGGCCGCTTCGGATCCGCTGCTGGCCTGTGTGCTGACGGGTCTGGGTGTCACCTCCCTGTCGATGGGTGCGGCGTCGATCCCGTACGTGCGGGCGACGCTCGCCAAGTACACCCTCGCGCAGTGCGAGCGTGCGGCCGCCGCCGCGCGGGCCGCGGACAGCGCCGAGGAGGCGCGGGTGGCCGCGCAGGCGGTGCTGTCCGGCGAGTAGCGGGCGGTACGCGTGGTCGGTTCCGAGGGGCCTTCGCCGGTGGCGGGGGCCCCTCGGGCGTTTCCGGTGCCGGTCCGGCCGCGGGGGCTACTCGTGGTGCGGGCCGGGGACGTCCACCTCGTAGCCGGGGCAGTACTCGACGCCTGGTTCGGGGGCGACGGGGTCGCCGGTGTCGACGTCCGTGCAGTAGGCGTCGAACACGGCGGCGGCGGTGAGGGCGACGAGGCGGCCGCGGTCGAGGCGCCAGCCGTGGACCCGGTCGCGGAAGCCCTCGGTGGTGCTCCGCAGGACCAGTCCGCCGGAGCCGCCGAGGGCGAGTCCGGCGGCCAGGACGGTCACGAAGTCGAGGCCTTCGCGGCCTTGGACGCGGGGCCGGGAGGCGGGCTCGACGGCCGCCTCGGCGTGTAGGACGGCGATGAGCTGCTGCTCCTCGGCGGGGACGCTGCACACGAGGTGGTGGTGACCGGGTCCGGCGCCGGCGACGAGGCGTTCGAGCATGTCGGCGGCGCGCTCGAAGGAGGCCTTGCCGATGTCCTCGCCGCAGTCCGCGCAGGCGCCGACGCCGGCGAGGAGCTCGGTGGCGTACTCCCAGGTGGACTGCCGGACGGCTTCGTCGACGAGGAGCGGTACGAGTTCCTCGACGGGCTGGCCGGCGTAGGGCAGTGTCGGGCCGCCGGCGAGTTCGGCGGTGAAGCGGCTGCGGGTGTGGGGGCTGTCCGGGTCGAGGCGGTGTTCCGCGCAGTAGGCGGCGTACTCCTCGGGGTCGAAGAGGGCGACGGTGGTGTGGATGCCCTGGGCGGCGAGGGAGCGCAGCAGGGCGTCGATCCGGCGGAGGTAGTCGGGGTATTCGTCGTGGTGGCCGAAGGCGAAGGTGCGGTAGTCCCGCATGGCCGCGAAGTCCCCGGGGTCGGTGATGAGGCCGACGGTGCTGGGGACCTCGCGGCGCAGCGAGGCGGTCGTGGATGAGGTGGTGGCGGTGCGTGGTGTGTCGGGTGTGGCGTTCATGGTTCCCCCTGAGCGTGCGATCACTTGCTCACTCACGGTAACCGTCGCCACTGACAGTCACCTCCGGGTGCGGCCGAGCTCCTCGTAGAAGGCGAGCAGTTCCGGGTTGTCGACGGAGCCGGGGTTGACCGCCTTGGCCATCGGGGTGCCCTGGAGGAGGCGCTTGACCGGGACCTCGATGCGCTTGCCGGTCAGGGTGTGCGGGACGGCCGGGATCTCGATGACCTCGTCGGGGACGTGGCGCGGGGAGAGCTGCTCGCGGATGGTGGCGGCGATCTTCTTGCGCAGGGCCTCGTCGAGGACGGCGCCGGGGGCAAGGTGGACGAAGAGCGGCATCCAGTAGCCGCCGCCCGGTTCCTCCAGGCCGATGACCAGGGATTCCTTGATCTCGGGGAGGCGTTCGACGACCTCGTAGATGTCGGCGGAGCCCATGCGGACGCCCTGCCGGTTGAGGGTGGAGTCCGAGCGGCCGTGGATGACGACGGAGCCGTGGTCGGTGATCGTGATCCAGTCGCCGTGGCGCCACGCGCCGGGGAACATCTCGAAGTAGCTGTCGCGGTAGCGGCTGCCGTCGGGGTCGTTCCAGAAGTGGATCGGCATGGAGGGCATGGGGGCGGTGACGACGAGTTCGCCGACCTCGCCGGTGAGGGGCTTGCCGGCCGGGTCCCAGGACTGGAGGTCCGTGCCGAGGCAGGCGGCCTGGAGTTCGCCGATGTGGACGGGGAGGGTGGGGACGGCTCCGGCGAAGCAGCTGCACACGTCGGTGCCGCCGCTGACGGAGGCGATCCACAGGTCTTCGGCGACCTCCTCGTGGAGCCAGCGGAAGCCGTCGGGGGGCAGCGGGGAGCCGGTGGTGGCGACGCACTTGACGGCGGAGAGGTCGAAGTCGCGGGAGGGGTGGACCTCGGCCTTCTTGCAGGCCATCACGTAGGCGGCGGAGGTGCCGTAGAGGGTGGCGCGGGTGCGTTCGGCGATCCGCCACTGGGCGCCGGTGTCGGGGTAGCCGGGGCTGCCGTCGTAGAGGACGACGGTGGTGCCGGTGAGGAGGCCGGAGACGAGGAAGTTCCACATCATCCAGCCGGTGGAGGTGTACCAGAAGAACCGGTCCTCGGGACCGAGGTCGCAGTGCAGGCCGAGCTGCTTGAGGTGTTCGAGGAGGATCCCGCCCTGGGACTGGACGATGGCCTTGGGCGCACCGGTGGTCCCGGAGGAGTAGAGGATCCACAGCGGGTGGTCGAAGGGGACCGGTTCGAAGACCGGGGCCTGCGTGCCGGAGGTCAGGTCGGCCCAGGCGCGGGTGCCCTCGGGGGCCTCGGTGCCCAGGAGCGGGATGTGGACGACGGCGCGCAGGGAGGGCAGTCCTTCGCGCAGCTCGGCGACGGTCTCGCGGCGGTCGTGCTCCTTGCCGCCGTAGCGGTAGCCGTCGATGGTGAAGAGGACGACCGGTTCGACCTGCTCGAAGCGGTCGAGGACGCTGCGGGCGCCGAAGTCGGGGGCGCAGGAGGTCCAGACCCCGCCGACGGCGGCGGTGGCGAGGAAGGCCACCACCGCTTCGGGGATGTTGGGGAGGTAGCCGCTGACGCGGTCGCCGGGGCGCACGCCGAGGGCGCGCAGCTCGGCGGCGAGCGAGCCGACCTGGCGGCGGAGCCCGGCCCAGGTGAGCGGGGCCGGTTCGTGGGTCTCGTCGACGTGGAGGAGGGCGGGGTCGCCGGCGCGGGCGGGGTCCTCGGAGGCGCGCAGGGCGTGCTCGGCGTAGTTGAGGGTGGAGTCCGCGAACCAGCGGGCGCCCGGCATGGAGCGGTCGGCGAGGACCTCCCGGTAGGGGGTGCTGAAGCGGACCTCGAACCATTCGGCGACGGCCTGCCAGAAGGTGTCGAGCTCGTCGACGGACCAGCGGTGGAGGGCCGGGTAGCCGCCGTCGGCGGGGGCGCCGAAGCGTTCGGCCGCCCAGGCCTGGAAGCGGGTGACCTGGGCCCCGGCGATCCTGTCGGCGCTCGGGGACCAGAGGGGTTCCGGCTGGGTGGCAGAGGTCATGGGTCGGCTCCCGGTCAGGTCTGGGCTCTCGCGCTTCGTGTGCGTACGGCTCCGTCGCGGCGTCGGTGTGCGCGCGGCGGCTCACAGGGACCATGCCACGTGATCGACATCCGCACCAGAGCTGTCCTGGGCCGGGCGGGTTGATCGTTTTCCGGGTGAACGGCAGCTGAACGCCGCCCGCGCGGCGGGGTGCCGGTGGCAGGGTGGCCGGCATGGACGGTCGTGATCTGGTGCGTGCGGTGAAGGAGATCGGTACGGCGCGCGGGCGGCGGGCCTGGCGCTCGGCGTGGCGCCACCGGCGTGCGGACGCCGAGGGGCTGCCGCGCCGGGGCGCGGAGCGGGCGCGGGTGCCGGGGCTGCTGGCGGGTACGCAGGCCCGGCCCGGTGGTGGGGTGCTGCGGTTCGCGCGCAGTGAGCTGCTGGTGCGGGTGACCGTGGGCGGCGCGGTGTTCTGGGGGTGGGACGGGGCGGAGCCGGTGCCCTCGTACGCGGTGGTGGGCAGTGGCCCCGCGCCGGATCCGCGGGCGGTGCTGGAGCCGGACACCGGGGGCGGCTGGCGGGTGGTGTCGGAGCGGGTGACGGTGGCGGTGTCCCGGCACGGGGCGGTGGAGGTGCGGACGCCGGGCGGGGCGGTGCTGCGCAGGGAGCTGCCGCCGCGCTGGTGGGATCCGGTGGGGGGTGCGGGAGGTGACGGCGCGGGGGGTGACGGCGCGGGTCCGGTGGCGGGCGGGGGCGGTTCGCGGTGGCTCCAGCGGGCGGAGGTGCCGGCGGACGCGCGGTTCTTCGGGCTGGGCGGGCGGGCGCGGGGGCCGCGGCTGCGGGACGGGGAGTACCGGCTGTGGAACACCGACCCCAAGGGCGGCTTCGGGCCGGACACGGACCCGCTGTACATCACGATGCCGGTGCAGGTGGTGGTGGCGGACGCGGGGACGCACCTGGCCTTCTACGACAACCCCTGGGAGGGGCGGGTCGTGCTGCGCGAGGGCGAGGAGGGGGCCGGTTCGGGGGTGGACCGGCCGGGGACGAGCGAGCTGCGGCTGGAGGGCGGCCCGCCGAGGTGCTGGGTGCTGGTGGGGACGCCGGCGCGGGTGTTGCAGGGGTGGTCGGGGCTGACGGGGGCGGCGGCGGTGCCGCCGGAGTGGGCGCTGGGGTACCAGCACGCACGGTGGGGCTTCGGGAGCGAGGCCGAGGTGCGGCGGGTGGTGGCCGGGTACGAGGAGCGGGGGCTGGCGCTGTCGGCCGTGCACCTGGACATCGACCACTACGACGGGCACCGGGTGTTCACCGTGGACCGGGAGGCGTTCCCCGATCTGCCGGGGCTGGCCCGGGAGGTGGGGGCGCGGGGGGTGCGGCTGGTGTCGATCGTCGACCCGGCGGTGAAGGCGGGGGACGCGGTGCACGCCTCGGGCCGGGCGGTGGGGCCGCGGGGGGCGTTCGTACGGGACGCGCGGGGGCGTGAGGTGCGCGGGGAGGTCTGGCCGGGCGAGTGCGCGTACCCGGACTTCACGGATCCGGCGGCGCGGGAGTGGTGGGGCGGCCTGTACGAGGAGCGGCTGGCGCAGGGCTTCGCGGGGTTCTGGCACGACATGAACGAGCCGGTGTCCTTCGCCCCGTGGGGTGACGCGACGCTCCCCCGGTCGGCGCGGCACGCCCTGGAGGGGGCGGGCGGGGACCACCGGGCCGGGCACAACGTGTACGGGCTGATGATGGCGCGGGCCGGCTGGGAGGGGCTGGTGCGGCTGCGGCCGGCCGAGCGGCCGTTCCTGTTCTCCCGGTCGGGGTGGGCGGGGATGCAGCGGTACGGGGGCACGTGGTCCGGTGACGTGGAGAGCAGCTGGGAGGGGCTGCGGGCGTCGCTGGCGCTGGTGTTGGGGCTGGGGCTGTGCGGGGTGCCGTACTCGGGTCCGGACGTGGGGGGTTTCGGGGGGTCGCCGTCGGCGGAGCTGTACCTGCGGTGGTTCCAGCTGGGGGCGTACCTGCCGTTGTTCCGGACGCATTCGGCGATCTGGGCGGGGCGGCGGGAGCCGTGGGAGTTCGGGCCGCGGGTGGCGGAGCTGGCGGGGGCGGTGCTCGCCGAACGGGAGCGGCTGCGGCCGTACTTCGTGACGCTGGCGCATCTGGCGCGCCGGACGGGGGCGCCGTACGTGCGGCCGGTGTGGTGGGGGGCGCCGGAGGACCGGCGGCTGCGGGACTGCGAGGACGCGTTCCTGCTGGGGGACGCGCTGCTGGTGGCCCCGGTGCTGGAGTGCGGGGCGGACCGGCGTGCGGTGCGGCTGCCGCGGGGGCGCTGGTACGACACGGCGACGGGGGCGGCGTACGAGGGGCCCGGGCAGGTGCTGTTCGAGGCTCCGCCGGGCCGGATGCCGGTGCTGGCGCGGGCGGGGGCCGTGCTGCCGGTGCGGCGGGAGGACGGGTCGGTGGGCCTGGAGGCGTGGGCCCCCGCGCGGGGGCGCACCGGTGGCGGGGTGGTGATCCGTGATCCGGGGCCGGGGTTCGAGGCGGGCGAGGTGGAGCGGTACGCGGTGCGGTGGGCCGGGGACGCGGTGGTGGTCGAGGACGAGGCGGGGGGTGTGGTGAGCGGGGTGGAGGTGCGGGGCCTGGGGAGTGTGCCGGCCGGTGCGTAGCGGGTGCCTCGGGGTGCGTAGCCGGTGGCTAGGGGGTGGGTAGCCGGTGGCTAGGGGGTGTGTCGGCCACCCCCTATAGGGGTGTAGGTCCCGTGTAGGGAGGAGGAGGATGCTGCGGGCGGCGGCGGGTGTGCCGCCGGTGGTCGGTCGAGCAGGGAGTCTGTGATGGTCTTAACGAGCCCGGCGCGGGCGTACGCGCCGGACCGGTCGGCACCGGGACGGCGGGCGCCGGTCACCGCGCGGCGGTGGGACCGGGTGCCGGGTTCCGAGGTGGTGGGGGCGTGGCAGACGGTCACGGTGTGGGCCCTGTTGCTGGTGACCGGGGTGGTTCCGGCCGGGGGGCCCGGGGAGCTGGGCCTGGCGGCGGTCTCGCTGGCCGCGGCGGGTTTCCTGCACGGGTTGCTGATCGTCAAGCCGCTCGCGGCGCTGGGCCGTTGGACCGCCCGGGTGAGCGCGTGGCCGCGGCCGGTGGCGGTGGCGGTGCTGGCCGCGCCGGTGTCGGCGCCGGCGGTCGTGGTGGTGCGGTGGTGGCTGGGGGCGCAGGGCGCTCCGGTGCCGGGCTTCGGCGTGGTGTGGGCCGGGTGCGTGGCGGGCACGGTGCTGCCGCTGGTGGTCGGGGCGTTGCTGCGGGGCCGGCCGGTGCCGGCGGGGGTGTTGTGGGCGCGGGGGGCGGTGGTCGCCGGGACGGCGGTGGGGGTGGTGGGGTTGGCGTCGCTGGTGATGGACCTGCCCGTGCCCTAGCCGGGCCTGTTGCCGGGGGCGGGGGCGGCGGCGCTGGGGTGCCGCTGCGCGGGGCTGGGTCCCCTACCCGCCCTTCGCCCGTTCCCCGGGCTTCGCCCGGACCCCTTCTGGGGGCTCCGCCCCCAGACCCCCGCGCCTCAAACGCCGGCGGGGCTGGAGGATCGGCAGGGCTGGGAGGGGCGGTCAGGGGGTGTAGTGGCCCGCGAACCAGGAGGCTGTCGCCTGGGTGTGGAGGGGGAAGGCGAGTTCCGTCGGGGCGTGGAGGACGTGCCAGCCCGTCGTCTCGTCCGTGGGGGCCGAGCGAGGGAGGGCCGAGGCGGGGCGCGGCGGGAGGAGGCCGAAGACGAGGAGGTGGCCTCCCGGGGAGCTGAGGACGTCGGCCAGGGTGACGTCGGCGGCGGGGGCTTCGATGCCCGTCTCCTCGCGGAGTTCGCGGACCACCGCCGTGCGCCAGTCCTCGCCGAAGTCCATGAACCCGCCGGGCAGTGCGACGCCCCCCAGGGCCGGTTCGATGGTGCGGGTGATGACCACCAGGCCGGTGCCGGCCGCGTCCTCCACGGGGAGCAGGGCGACGGCGACCGGGAGCGGGTTGCGGTAGGTGACGGCGCCGCACGCGGTGCACGCCCGGGGCCACCCGTCGGTGTCGAACGTGGCTCCGCAGGTGGAGCAGTGCGAGTCCCTCAGCTGTGCCGGCATGCGGCGATGGTACCGGCCCCCCTGTCGCGGTGGGGCGGCCCGTGGCAGACTTCTGACGCTTCGTCAGATCACGTTGTCCGGGAGGGGTCTTGGAACGCACACGCACGCCCGTGGTGAGCGGGTGGTTCACCGGTGCGGAGGCCGGGGACGGCTTCCGCCTGCTCGGCACCCGGTGCTCCGCCTGCGCCTCGGTGTTCTTCCCGCGCGAGGACGCGTACTGCCGCAACCCGCACTGCCCCGGCGGCGGCGAGCTCGCCGAGGTGCCGCTCTCGCCGCGCGGCCGGGTCTGGTCCTACACCGACGGGCGCTACCGGCCGCCCGCCCCCTACGTCTCCGATCCGGACGCGCCCTGGGAGCCGTACACCCTGGTCGCGGTGGAGCTGGAGGCCGAGCGGATGGTCGTGCTCGGCCAGGCCGCGCCCGGGGTGACGCCGGCCGGCCTGGCGGTCGGGATGGAGGTGGAGGTGGTCGCCGGGGTGCTGGACGAGGGCGCCGGGACCGTGACCACCACCTGGTGGTTCCGGCCGGTGGAGGGGACGCGGTGAGCGGGGACGTGGCCGTCCTGGGGGTCGGCATGCACCCGTGGGGCAAGTGGGGGCGCAGCTTCGTCGAGTACGGGCGGGCCGCCGCCCGGGCCGCGCTCGCCGACGCCGGGCTGGAGTGGACCGACGTGCAGTCCGTCGTCGGCGCCGACACCGTGCGCGGCGGCTACCCGGGCTACGTCGCCGGGGCCACCTTCGCGCGGGCGCTCGGCTGGCAGGGGGCCCGGGTCACCAGTGTGTACGCGGCCTGCGCCTCGGGGGCCCAGGCCATCGGGGCGGCCCGCGCGCAGATCCTCGCCGGGCTGGCGGACGTGGTGCTGGTGGTCGGGGCCGACGCCGCGCCGAAGGGGTTCTTCGCCCCGGCGGGGGGCGAGCGGCCGGACGACCCCGACTGGCTGCGGTTCCGGATCCTGGGCGCGACGAACCCCGCGTACTTCGGGCTGTACGCCCGGCGGCGGATGGCCCTGCACGGGGACACCGCCGAGGACTTCGCGCTGGTCAAGGTGAAGAACTCGGCGGCCGGGGCGCACAACCCGTACGCCCGCTACCGCAAGGCGGTCTCCGCCGGGGAGGTGGCGGCCTCGGCGGTGGTGGCCGACCCGCTGCGGCTGCTGGACATCTGCGCGACGTCCGACGGGGGCGCGGCGCTGGTGCTGTGCGGCATGGACTTCGCGCGGGCGCGCGGGGTGGCGGACCCGGTGCGGATCCGGGCGGTGTCGACGGTGACGCCCACGTATCCGCGTACGGTGCTGGACCTGCCGGACATCGCGACCGACTCGGCGGTCGCCGTGGAGCCGGCGGCCGGGTCCTTTCGGGCCTCGATCGCCCGGGCGGCGTACGAGGAGGCGGGGCTGGGGCCGGAGGACCTCTCGCTGGCCGAGGTGTACGACCTGTCGACCGCGCTGGAGCTGGAGTGGTACGAGGACATCGGGCTGTGCGGGGAGGGCGAGGGCGCCAAGCTGCTCCGGGAGGGCGCGACGGCGCTGGGCGGGCGGGTGCCGGTCAACGCGAGCGGCGGGCTGGCCTCCTTCGGGGAGGCGGTTCCGGCGCAGGCCATCGCCCAGGTGTGCGAGCTGACCTGGCAGCTGCGGGGTACGGCGGGTGCGCGCCAGGTTCCGGGGGCGCGGGCCGGGATCACCGCCAACCAGGGGCTCTTCGGGCACGGTTCGGCGGTGGTGGCGGTGCGGTGAACGCCGCGCACAAGTACTGCCGTCGGGGTGCTTGACGGCCCCGGGCGGCGGGTTCACACTCGCTCCACGGTCCCGCGGCGACGGGGACCCCGCGACCCCCCATGAGAGCTGCGGCCCGTACCCCAGTCGGCGGGGGTACGGGCCGCCTCCCCGTGGGGCGCGCCCGGCACGGCGCTCTCAGGACGAGGCGCGCAGGCCCGCGCGGCGGGCCCGGGCGAGGGACATGGCGTGCTCCACGACCCCCACCAGGACGTCCTTGACGGACTCCCGGTCACGGGCGTCACAGAGCAGCACCGGCACCTCCTGGTCGAGGTCGAGCGCGTCGCGCACGGTCACCACCGGGTGGCGGTCGGCCCCGTCGAAGCAGTTGACCGCGACGAGGAAGGGGATGCCGCGCCGTTCGAAGTAGTCGACAGCGGCGAAGCAGTCGGCGAGCCGGCGGGTGTCGGCCAGCACGACGGCGCCGAGGGCGCCCTGTGCCAGTTCGTCCCACAGGAACCAGAAGCGGTCCTGTCCGGGGGTGCCGAAGAGGTAGAGCACCAGGTCCTCGCGGAGGGTGATGCGGCCGAAGTCCATGGCCACGGTCGTGGTGCTCTTGCCCTCCACTCCCCCGGTGTCGTCGATGCCGACGCCCGGTTCGGAGAGCAGTTCCTCGGTCCGCAGCGGACGTATCTCGCTGACCGCGCTGACCAGGGTGGTCTTGCCCACCCCGAAGCCGCCCGCGACCAGGATCTTCAGGGTCAGCGGCTCGACCGGCGAGACGGCGTGCATCGCACCGGTGCGGCTAGAGCGCCCGAAGGCCATCGATCACCTCACGGAGAATGGATTCATCGGGCAGTTCGGCCGGCGGGACCGGCCTGGTCACGTGGACCAGCTCCTCGTCGACGAGGTCGCCGATCAGGACCCGGACGACGCCGACGGCGAGGTCGAGGTCCGCGGCGAGTTCCGCGACCGACTGGGGGCGTTCCCGGCACAGCCCGAGGATGTGGGCGTGTTCCGGGGAGAGGGTCATGTCCCAGACCGGATCGTCGGCCGCCGGCTCCGCGACGACGAGCGCGATCAGGTCGAGACGGTGCTGGCCGGCGTGGCTGGTCCGGCCGCGGGTCATGGCGTACGGGCGTACGACGGGACCCGCGTCGTCGTCGAACCAGTGGGGGTGGTCGGTCTCGGGCGTCGGACGGTCGGTCGGGGGGTGGTCCTGGCCTGGATCGCTCATGCCGTCCGACTCACCCTCCGGCTGGCTGCCCGGAACGCGGGGCGGTCGCCAGGTGGTCGCCTACGCGCTTGACCATGAGCGTCATCTCGTACGCGACCTGGCCGACGTCGGAATCGGCGTCGGAGAGCACGGCCAGGCAGCTGCCGTCGCCCGCGGCCATGACGAAGAGGAAGGCCTCGTCGAGTTCGACCACGGTCTGGCGGACCCGCCCGGAGTCGAAGTGCCGGCCGACGCCCTTGGCCAGGCTGTGGAAGCCGGAGGCCACGGCGGCCAGGTGCTCGCTGTCCTCGCGGGTGAGGTCCTTCGAGCTGCCCGTGGGCAGGCCGTCGCCGGAGAGGACGACCGCCTTGCGGATGCTGCCGACCTTGTCGACGAGTTCGTCGAGGAGCCAGTTGAGCGGGCCGGAGCCACGGCCCCTGGTGTCGTTTCCGGTCTGCGGTGCGGTCATCGACCGTCCCCTTCGTTCTCGTGCGCGGGACCGGCGCCGGAGCGGCCGGCCTCGGTCTCGGACTGCTGCTGTGCGTGCTGGTCGCGGCCCGCCGTCCAGCCTCGCTGGAGGGCGGACATGCGCGTGCGTACGTCCTCCGCGTCCCGGTCGGTCACCGGGTCCTCGGGGGACTGTGCCGCGGCGGCGGCGGGGGCGTTCTTGAGCTGGGGCGCGAGGTTGGCCTGGCGCACCCGGCGGGGCAGGCTGGCCGGACCGGGCGCGGGCTCCTCGGAGCCCGTGCGCGGCGCGGGGACCGCCTTGACGGCGGCCGGGCGGGGCTCCACCCGGCGGCCGTGCTCGGCGACCAGGGTGGGCGTGGGGCGCCGCCGGGGCAACGGCACGGGCCCGCCGCCGGCGCGGGCGCCGTCGGGGGGCGCGGGCTCCGTGCGGGGGCGCTCCGCGCGGACCGGGCCGGTGGGGGCCAGGGGCTCCCGCCCGCGGTCGCGGTCGCGCTTCCAGGGGCCGCCGCGCTCCGTGTGGCCCGCGCCGTGCGGGTGGCCGCCGAGGGGCCGGTCCGCGGAGCCGAGGAGGGCGCTGCGGGGGATGCCGCCGGGCGGGGTCTCGTCGTCGAGGGTGGCCATGGGCGGGCGGCCGCCGACGCCGGTGAGGCCGACGATGCCGGTGGCCATCTCGTCGAGTCCGGCGGGGTCGTCGAGGCCGTCCAGGCCGAGGAGGCCGATGGGGCCCTCCAGCTCGACCGGCCCGTTGAGGACGCCGGTGGGCAGCGGGCGGGCCGAGGGGGCCCGGTCGATGGCGGTGGGGCCGGGCCGCGCGGAGCTCTTGGCGGGGCCGGTCCCGACTCCCCGGACGCCCTTCACGGCGTCGAGGCGGATGCCGGTGCCGTTGGTGTCGGGGGCCTCGGTGAGGAGGTCGGCGGGGAGGAAGACCACCGCGGTGGTGCCGCCGTAGGGGCTGGGCTGGAGGACGACCTTGACGTTGTGGCGGCGTGCCAGGCGGCTGACCACGAAGAGGCCGAGGCGGTCGGTGTCGGAGAGTTCGAACTCGGGGGTCTCGGCGAGCCGGAGGTTGGCGTCGAGCAGCGCCTCCGGGTTCATGCCGAGGCCGCGGTCGTGGATCTCCAGGGTGAAGCCGTTCGCGACGCGTTCGCCGTGGACCTGGACGGCGGTGTGCGGGGGCGAGAACACCGTGGCGTTCTCCAGAAGTTCGGCGACGAGGTGGGTGACGTCGGCGACGGCCGGGCCCTCGATGCCGATGCGGGGCAGGCGCCGCACCTCGATGCGCTCGTAGTCCTCGACCTCGGCGACGGCGGCCCGTACGACGTCCATCAGCTGGACGGGCTTGCGCCACTGGCGGGAGGGTGCGGCGCCGGAGAGGATCACCAGGCCTTCGGCGTGGCGGCGCATGCGGGTGGTCATGTGGTCGAGGCGGAAGAGGTCGGCGAGTTCCTCGGTGTCCTCGGTGCGCCGTTCCATGGTGTCGAGCAGGGTCAGCTGGCGGTGCAGCAGCACCTGGTTGCGGCGGGCCAGGTTGACGAACACCTCGGAGACCCCGCGACGGAGCTCGGCCTGCTTGACGGCGGCCTCGACGGCGGCGCGCTGGAGGCTGTTGAGGGCGAGGCCGACCTGGCCGACCTCGTCCTTCTCGAACTCCAGGCGGGGGGCTTCGGTCTCGACGTCGACGGTCTCGCCGGCCGCGAGGCGGCGCATCACGCTGGGGAGGCGGACGCCGGAGGCCTCGTGGGCCTCCTTGCGGAGCCGGGACAGGTCGCGGATGAGGTCGCGTCCGATGCGGACGGACATCACGAGGGAGAAGACGAGGGCGATGAAGCCGAGGACGCCGGCCACGGCGGCCTGGACGAGCACGCCGACGGCGACGGGTTCCACGCGCTTCTGGTAGCGGTCGCCTGCGGCGGTGCCCATGGTGGCGAGGTCGCCGAGGACCTTGTTCGCGGCCTCGTTCCACTGGGCGGCGGTGACGCGCGGGTTCTTGCCGGCGCCGCCGGTGATGAACCGTTCCTCCGCATCGCGCAGGGCCTTGGTCTGGGGGCCGTTCCAGTACTGCTCGAAGAGCTTGCGGTCTTCGGGCGGCAGGATCGCGAGGTTGAACTCGTACAGCAGGCCGCGGTTGGCGGCGAAGTCGGAGACGCGGCGCAGGTCGGCGGCCGGGACGTTGCCGGCGGCGAGGGCGGAGGCGATGACCGCGTCCTCGCGGGAGAGGGTCTCGCGGGCGCGGGTGATGCCGACGAGGGCGCGGCCCTGCTTGTCCATCTCCACGTTCTCCAGTGCGTGGAGGTTCATCAGGAACTCGTAGCAGGGGTCGACGAGCCGGCTGTAGAGCTCCAGGGCCTGGCCGGGGCTGACCCCGCCCTGGTCGACGGACCGGCGCAGGGCGCCGATGCCCTGGAGGGCCTCGATGATCGACCTGAGGCGCTGGCGGGCCTGCGGGCTGAGCTCGTCGGAGACCTCGGGGTCGAGGGCGTTCGCGGTGATGGAGCGGACCATCGTGTCGGTCGCGGTGCGGCTCTTGGTGAGTTCCGCGGTGGCGGCCACCTCGCGGGGGTCGCCGAGGACGACCAGGGTCTGGCGGCGTTCCTTCTGGACGACGCGGACGACGTCCTCCATCGGGTAGCCGACCTTCTTGATGACGTACGCGACGTCGAGCAGTTGCAGTGCCTCACGGCCGGTGATGACCGTGGAGAAGCCCCAGAGGGCGGTCAGGGAGACGAGCGGCACCAGGAGCAACGCCACGATCTTCCGGCGGATGGACTTCCCGCGAAAGCGCATGGCCTCCCCAGCCTCCCCCAGCTCAACCCCGTTGTCAGAGGTCGGTGTTCCGTCATTTAAACGGCGTGAGCCTACTACTGCCACGGAGCGGGTTCGCAGACGTGTCCGGACGTTTTCGGCCTGACCCCCGTACGAAGATCACCAGTTGTCCGATGTTTCCGGTCAAGTCAGGCCCGATATGTGGCAGATGACACTTGGTGGGGTGTCAGTTCCGTTGTCCGGATGGATGGCTGGAATTCTGCCTTCCGGGTCCGGTATACGGAACTCCGAGGGGGGTTCCGGTCGTCTGACAGACAGGGCGGGCAGCAGCACGGGAGAAGAGGCGGGGAGTGAGCGGACCATGAGGATGTACGACGAGGACGGCACGTCGGCCGAGGCTCCGGGGCGGGGCCTGTGGGTGGTGGAGCCGGCCCGGCGGCGCCGGATGCCGGACCCGGTGCGGTCGTCGGCGGTCCGGGCGGTGCTGATCGTGGCCGTCACGCTGACGCAGGCCACGATCACGTTCTTCCTCGCGCTGACCGGGTCCTGGCTGGCCTTCCCGATGGTGCTGGCGGGCATAGCGGCGACGGTCGTGGCCACCTGGTCGGTGCTGGACGTGTGGATCACCCGGCAGATGTGGAACCAGCGCCACGGCGTCCTGTCGGAGCCGAGCAGCGCCGCCCGCGAGCCGTGGCGCGCCCGCACACCGGCCCGGGAGGGCCGCCTGGCGGCCGCTCCCCTGGCCGGGGGCATACCGGTCCACCAGCGCTCCGGACGGCGCTGACCGGCCCGGGAGCGGCCGCGGGCCGGTCACCGCCGGGGAGCGGTGACCGGCCCGCGGCCGGGGGCGTCCGGAGCGGCTCAGGCCTGTGCGGCGGGCGCCCGGCGGAACATGCGGGTCGCGGTGATCTCGCCGTGGATCGTCTCGCCCTCCGGGGACTGCTGGGGCAGGCCGGGACGCAGGTGCTCCTCGACGCTGATGTACTTCAGGCCCGCGCGCAGGTCGGCGTCGTTGCGCAGCCGGATGACCAGCGGGAACTCGGCGAGGGCCGTGGTGTCGAAGAGGCCCGTGGTGTACAGCAGCTGGACGCCGAGGGCGTCCGAGACGGCCCGCTGGAGCTCCAGCAGGTACGTGGCGTTCGCGCGCCCGATCGGGTTGTCGAGGAAGAGCGTGCCCGCGTGCCGGTGCTTGTCGCGGCCGCGGTCGTTGCTGCGCAGCGCGGCCATCGTGCAGTACAGGGCGATGGCGGCGGTGAGCAGCTGGCCGCCGGAGAACACGTCGCCCATCTGGCCGACGGGGACCCGCTCGGCGCGCAGCACGGCATCGGGCTTGAGGATCTCCACCGCGATGCCCTTGGGCTCCAGGGCCGCCTGGACGCCGCGCAGGAGCAGGGACATACCGTCGCGGCGGCCCTCGCCGAAGGCGGCGTTCTTCTTCACGGCCGTGCGGGTGGCCTCGTCGATGACCTCGCCGAGCCGCTCGGTGAGGGTGGCCTGGTCGGGCTCCTCGAAGCGGATCCGCAGGAACTCCTGGCCCGACCACTCGCCGAGGCCCTCGGGCAGCTGGGAGAGGCGCTGCGCGGAGCGGAGCGTGGCCAGGGCGGATTCCACCAGGCCGCGCAGCCGGTCGACGATGCTGTCGCGGTTGCGCTCCAGCTGCGCGAGCTCGTCGGTGAGCACGCGCAGGCGCGGGGCGAACGCGGCGGCCCAGGCGGCGGCGTGCTCGGGCAGCGCGGAGGCGGGCAGTTCCCGGATCTGCTGGCGCGCGGGGGTGCGTACCTGCTCGTAGCGGTTGGCGTTGGCGTGCCGGACCAGGACGTCGCTCGCCTCGCGCACCGCCGACTCGGCGGCGGAGAGGTCGGCGGCGCAGCCGCGCAGGGAGCGGCGGGCCTCGGCGGCGGACTGCCGGGCCTCCTCCAGGGTGCCGGGGTGGGCCACCGGCTCCTGCTCGTCCTCCGGATGGGTCTGCTCGCGCAGCAGGTCCCGCAGCAGGGCGGCGGTCTCGTCGAAGCCGCCGGCGCCGTCCTCGGCGGCGCGGTGGGCACGCAGCAGGTCGGCGTGGGCGGCGCGGGCGGCCTCCACGGCGGCGGAGTGCGCGGCGAGCTGGGCGGTGGCGGTGCGCAGCAGGCCCTGGGCCTGCTCCACGTCGGCCGGGATCAGCTCCTCGGGCAGCTCGGTGTGCGCCTCGCCCTCGACGGGGGCGTGCCGTTCGGCTTCGCCGCGCAGCCGGCCGAGCTGCTCGCTCGCGGTGGAGGCGCGGGACTCCAGCATCTGGACGAGGGCCTCGGCGCGGGCGGCGGCGGCCTGCCGGGAGGGGCCGTCGGCGCCGTCGGTGCCTTCGAGGAGCTGGGCGGCGCGCGTGCGGACCTTGTTGGTGAGGCGGTCGAGTTCGGCGAGGGCGGCGCTCTCGTCGCCCTCGGCGCGGGCCTGTTCGGCGCGCAGGTCGGCGCCGACGCCGACCTTCTCGTAGACCTGGGAGGCGGTGCGGTAGGCCTCGCGGAGGTCGGGCAGCGGCGGCCGGTGCTTGTCGGCGCTGCCGTCGTCCTCGGGCAGGGGCTCGGGGGCGCCGGCGATCTCGGCGCGTTCGGCGCGCAGGGCGCGGGCGGTGCGGCGGGCGTCGTCGGCGGCGCGCTGGGCGGCGCGGCGGTCCTCGTCGGCGGCGCGGGCGCGGGCCAGGCAGGCCTCGGCGCGGGCCTCGGACTCGGCTGCCTCGTCGGCGAGTTCGCGGACCCTGGCCTGCCAGCCGGAGCGTTCGCGCAAGCGGTGGGCGAGGCCGGCGAGGGCGTCGGCGGCGCGGCGGGCGCGCTGGGCGGCGTCCTGGCGCTCGTCGCGGACGCGGGCGGCGTCGGCGGCGGCCTCGTCGGCCTCGGCGCGTACGGTACGGGCCTCCGCGAGTTCGGCGTCGGCCTCCTCGGCGAAGGACCGGGCGGCGGCGGCCTGCCGCGCGAGTTCGTCGAGGCGGCCGGGCGGGCAGCCGGTGCGCCAGGAGGAGAGCCGGGCGGCGAGTTCGCGGTCGCCGGCGAGGCGGGAGGCCAGCTCGCGGATCTCGGTGTCGCGGGCGGTGGCGCGGGCGCGCAGCGCGTGGCGTTCCTCGTCGGCGGCGTGCTCGTCGTGCATGGCCGGGTTCGGCGGGACGAGGAACACCGCGTCGGTGCCGTCGGCCGGCGGGACCGGCGCCAGCAGGGCGGCGGCCGTGCCGACGGCGACGGTGGAGCGGGGCAGCAGGGCGGCGGCCGAGAGGACCTCGCGGGCCCGGCTGTGGGTGTCGGGGTCGGTGATGACGACGCCGTCGACGAGTTCGGGGCGGGCGGCGAGGACGGCCGCGTGGTCGGCGGGGTCCACGGACTGGGCGAGGTAGCGCCAGCCGGGCAGGGCCGGGATGCCGTGCTCGCCCAGGTACTCGACGGTGGCGAGGACGTCGGGGCCGGGCGGGAGCAGGCCGCCGTCGCCGAGCGCGCCAAGGATGCGGGCGTCGTCGGCGGCGGCGGTGCGCAGGTCGAACAGGTGGCGTTCGGCCGAGCCGACGGTGTCGGCCAGGATCCGGACCAGCTCGTCGGAGCCCCGGTCGAGGTCGGCGACGCTCAGGCCGCCGGCGGGGGCGGCGGTCACGGCGCCCGCGGTCGCGGCAGAGCCCTGTACACCGGAGGGGGCGGTGCCCGCGGCGGCGCCGCCGCCGGCTTCGGCGGCGCGGGCGGATCCCGCCCCGGCCGGCGCACCGGGTCCTGCCCCGCCCCGCGGGCGCGGCAGGAAGGTGTCGGGGGCCTGCGGGAGGCCCAGGAGCTCCGCCAGGCGCGGGGAGGCGGCCAGGGCTTCGGCGGCGCGGTGCTCCGCCGCGTGGGCGGCCTCGGCGGCGTCGGCGGCGTCGGACGCGCGCGCGGCGGTGAGTTCGGCGCGGGATTCCGCGGAGGCGGCCTCGCGGGCGGCCTCGGCGGCGGAGCGGGCGGCTTCGCGGGACTCGTCCCAGGCGGCCACGGCGGCCTTCTCGGCGTCGCTGGCCGCGAGCGCGGCGCGGGCCGGGTCGGCGTCGGGGGCGGTGTCGTCGAGCCAGCCGGCGCGGACGGCGTCGGCGGTCTCCTGCTCGACCTCGGCGAGGCGGGCGCGCAGGTGCTCGGCCTCGCTGCGGGCCCGCTGGGCGGCGGTCGCGGCGGCGGTGGCGTCGCGGTGGGCGCTCTCGCCGAGCGACTGGAGCTCGGCGGAACGCTCCTCCTCCTCGTTGGCTGCGCGTTCGCCCTGTTCGGCGGCGGTGTGCAGGGCGCGTACCAGCTCGGCGGCGGCGGTGGCGCGGGCGGCCAGCGCGGGTGCGGCGTCCCGTTCGGCCTCCAGGATCGCCGCGGCGACGCGGGCGGAGCGGTCGGCGGCGGCGCGGTGGCGCAGCACGGTCTCGGCGGCCTGCCAGGCGGAGTGCAGGGTGCGGGCTTCGAGGAGCTCGCGGCGCTGGGCGGCGGCGGCCTTGTCGGCGACGGTCAGGGCCAGGGAGGCGTGCCGGTAGGCGAGTTCGGCGGAGACGGCGGCGCTGCGGGCGCGCTGGGACTCCGCGGCGGTGACCTCGTGGGCGGCGCCGGTGACCCGCTGGGCGAGGTCGGCGGCGCGGCCGCGTTCCTCGGAGGCGCGGGCGGACAGCCGGCGGGCGAGCGTGCGGGTGCGGCGCTCGGCGCCCGCGTGGACGTCGCGGAGCCGGGAGCGGGTCTCGGCGGCCTCCACGATCCGGTTCAGGAGGTCCACGGAGCCGGCGGTGAAGTCGCGTTCGGCCATCAGCTCGGCGCGGCGGCCGAGCTTGTTGCCGAAGCCGTGGACGAGGTCGGCGAGGCCGTCGGTGTCGCGGGTGTCGGTGACGGCGCGCAGGAGGAGGTCGGTGAAGTCGGAGTCCTTCTTGACCGCGAAGAGGCCGGCGGCCTCGCCCTCGTCGGCGTTCATCTCGCGCTGGTAGCGGAAGAGCTCGGGGTCCAGGCCGAGTTCGGTGAGGTGCTCGTTCCAGCGGTCGTGGATCTCCTCCCAGTACACCTCCAGGTGCGGGTACGCCTTGCCCGCCTCGGTGATCGCGTCGCGGAAGCCCTTCATCGTGCGGCGGCGGCCCTGGGCGCCGGAGGCGCCCTCGACGGGCGGCCGGACGGAGGTGGCCTCGGCGACGGGGAGGTTGTCCAGGCTCAGGCCCGGGCCGGGGCGGAAGGAGTACCAGGCCTCGGCGAACTTGCGGGGGTCGTTGGAGACCTGGCGGCCGCGCCACTCGCTGACCTTGCCGACGACGACGCACTCGCCGGTCTGGGTGTGCTGCCATTCCAGGGCGACGTGGCCGCAGTCGTCGGCGAGGAGGAACTTGCGCAGTACGCCGGAGCTGGCGCCGCCCAGGGTGTTGCGGTGGCCGGGGAGCATCACCGAGAAGATCAGCTTGAGGAGGACGGACTTGCCGCCGCCGTTCTCCAGGAAGAGCACGCCGGCGGGCGCGGGGCGCCGCGGCGGTCCGGTGGGCTCGTCCTCGAAGAACTCCGCCTGGGTGGGCGCCGGGTGGGGCACCGGCTCGCCGACTCCGCGCAGGTCGAGCACGGTGTCGGCGTAGCGTGCGCCGGCGGGCCCGATGGAGTAGAGGCGGATCCGGGACAGCTCGTACATGGCGGCGGACTCTCGTTGCTTCTCGGTGTGTCTCGGTACGGGGGCTCTGGGGCGGGTCAGGCGTGGAACGGCAGGCCGGCGTCGGCCGCGAGTTCCAGGTCGTCGCCCTCGGGCGGCGGCAGGAGGGTGGCGGAGCCGTCGCTGACGGGGACCACGCCCAGTTCCAGGAGTTCGGCCATGGCCGCAGTGCCCGCCATGTCGCGGACCTGGAGCTGGTAGCGGGGGGTGGTCCGGTAGGTGCCGCCGGAGTCGTCGCCGGTGCGCTGGAGGAAGCCGGACTCGGTGAGGAAGGCGGCGGCCTTGCCGACGATGCCGGTGGTGGAGCCGGCCAGGCGGCGGGCGTCCTTGGTGGCGCCGGTCGCGCTGCGGCGGGCGTAGACCCGCCAGGCGGCCTCCAGGCCGGGGGCGTCGGAGGCCGGGTCGGTGTTCTCGCCGAGCTCCTCGGCGCGCTCCTCCAGGCGGCGGCAGGTCTGGCGGACGAAGGCGTCGACGCCGTTGACGGTGATGCGGCCGATGTAGCCGTCGTCGGCGAGGTCCTCCGGGCGGGGGAAGGCGAGGGCGGCGACGGCGAGGTGGGCGAGGCCGTGCAGGAAGCGGTCGCCGCCGTCGGCGGAGGTGCGGCGGGCGTAGTCGCCCATGCGGACGGCGAAGACGGAGTCCTCGCCGGCGGCGACGGCCATCCCGGCGCGCGGGGACACCTCCAGGACGACGAGGCCGAGGCCGGTGGCGACGGCGTCGGCGAGCCGCCCGAAGGCGGGGTCCTCGCGGTAGCGGCGCAGCAGCTCGGCGTACTCGGCGTCGCGGGCGGGGAGCAGCTTGGGCTGGAGCCCGAACCCGACGAGCCGGGCCGCGTCGGCGGCGTCGGCCGGGGTGAGGGACCCTCCGGGGGCGGGGGCGGCCGGTGCGGGCGCGGCGGGGACCGACGGGCCGTCGGGCTCGCTCCACGCGGTGTGCTCGGCGTGGTGGTCGCTCACGGGCGGGTCTCCTCGGTGGTGCGGGTGTTCCGGGTGCGGGTGTTCCGGGTGCGGGTCTGGGTGTTCGGGGTGCCGGCCCGGGACTTCGGGGTGCGGGCCTGGCCGTTCGGGGTGCCGGCCAGGGTGTTCGGGGTGCCGGCCCGGGACTTCGGGGTGCGGGCCCGGATGTCGAGGGTGCACGCCCGAGAGTTCCGGACGCAGGCCCGGGCGATCCGGGTGTGGGCCCGGGACTTCGGGGTCCTGGTCTGGGGGGTCGCGGGCGTGGGGGCCGGCACCGGGAGGGGGGCGGGCTGCGGAACCGGCGGGGTCATACCGACTCCGAGCGGTCCGCCGCCATGCCCGCCGCGTCCAGGAGGGCCGTGCCGACGATCAGGTCGGCGCCGCCGAACTCCGGGTCGTCGAGCCGCGTGCCGTCGTCCACCGCGAACAGCAGCCGCTCCTCGCCCTGCCGGTACGCCGTGCCCACCGCGGGGCTCGCCGCGTGGACGGCGAGCAGGGCGACCAGGTACGGGAGGTCGGGGTCGTCGCGGCGGGCCTCGGCGAGGAGGCCGGAGAGCCGGCGCGGGGCGTCGTGCGGCAGGTCCAGGAGCTGGGTCGCGGCGGCGAGCTGCTCCTCGCTGAAGCGGCTGTCGTCCGGGGTGGCGATGAGGTCCGGCTCGGGCATCTCCGCGCCGAGGTGCTCCCGTTCCACGGGCGGGGTGAGGAGTATGTCCACCAGGTCGGCGACCCGTACCGAGACGGGGGTGCGCAGGCCGGTGCCGGCGGCGAAGAAGGCGTCGGTGACCCGGGTGGCCTGCTCCAGCGGCAGCGGCATCAGGGGTGCCACGAGCTGGCCGTACAGGTCGATCCCGGAGCGCGGGGCGGGTGCGGCGAAGGCCTGGCGGTCCTGCTCGGCGCGGAAGAGCGGGCCGGCGTCCAGCAGCCGCGACTGGAGCTGGGTGTGCCGGCGGATGCAGTCCTTGACGATGTCGACGAGCTCCGCGGCGCGCCGCTTGTTCTCGGGGTCCTCGGCCTCGTCGCGGGCCCTGCGGATGTTGGTGAGGATCGCGTTCTCGTGCCGGTAGCGGTCGGCGACGTGGTCGAGGGCCTCGGCGATCATGTCGGGGACGGCCTGGAGCCAGTCGACCGCGCGGACGTTGCGCCGGGTCGCGTCGAGGGTGCGGCGCAGGGTCTCGGCGTACTGGACGGTGCGGTAGCGGGCCTGTTCGGCGGCGAGCTGGGCGTCGGCCAGCCGGCCCCGGCTGATCAGCACCTCCAGCTTGACCTCGGCGGCGATCTGGGCGCTGGTGACGTCCGTGTCGAGGGCGCCGACCAGGACGTTGACCGCCTCGTCGGTGGTGCGCAGGTAGACCGCGCCGCCGTGGCCGGGGACCTCCTCGATCAGCTTGAAGTCGTAGTCCCGGCGGACGTAGACCCCGTCGGGGCCGAACGTGCCGTAGACCGCGCGGAAGCCGCGGTCCACGCTGCCGACGTTGATCAGGTTCTCCAGGACCCAGCGGGCGACCCGCTCGTGTTCGGCGGCCGGCCGCCGGGGGGCCTGGGCGGCGACGCGCGGCAGCATCCGGAGCACTATCTGCTCGTGGTCGGCGCCGGTGTCGAAGTCCATGTTGAGCGTGACGAGGTCGATCGCGGACAGCGCGACCTCCGCCATCGCGTAGACCCCGTACTCGCCGGCCAGGTTGGCCTTGCGTACGTCGAGGTCGTGCAGCGGGGCGGTGCAGGCCAGGGCGCGGAGCCGCCGGGCGAGGCCCTCGTCGGCGGCCGGGCCCGGCGCCGGGGACGGAAGGGGTTTCGCCGGGGCTGGGAGAGTCACGTCGGAAAGAGTAGGCGGTGTCGCGGACAACAACCCAAACGGCATGGTTTCCGCCGGACCGTCCCCGATGGGTGGGGCGGCGGGGGCTGTTCTACCCTCACCGCATGGCTTCCATGATCACACCTCTGATCGACCTGAACGCCGACCTGGGCGAGGGCTTCGGGCGCTGGACGCTGACCGACGACGCGGCACTGCTGTCGGTGGTCACGAGCGCCAACGTGGCCTGCGGCTTCCACGCGGGCGATCCGTCGATCATGCGCCGGGTCTGCGAGCTGGCCGCCGAGCGGGGCGTACGGATTGGCGCGCAGGTCTCGTACCGGGACCTGGCGGGCTTCGGGCGGCGGTCGATGGACGTGCCGTCCGGAGAGCTGGCGGCGGAGGTGGCCTACCAGATCGGGGCGCTGGAGGTGTTCGCGCGGGCGGCCGGCTCCCGGGTGTCGTACGTGAAGCCTCACGGTGCGCTGTACAACCGCACGGTGCACGACGCCGCCCAGGCCGCCGCGGTGGTCGCCGGGGTCCGGCTGGCCGCCGGGGAGGCCGGGCTGCCGGTGCTGGGCCTGCCCGGGTCGCTGCTGCTGGGGGCGGCCGCGGAGGCGGGGCTGGAGGCCGTGCCGGAGGCCTTCGCCGACCGGGCGTACACCCCGCGGGGGACGCTGGTGCCGCGCGGGGAGCCGGGGGCGGTGCTGCACGATCCGGACGCGGTGACCGGGCGGGCGGTGCGGATGGCCGCCGAGCGGTCGGTGACGGCGTCCGACGGGTCCCCGGTGGCGGTGCCGGCGCGCTCGCTGTGCCTGCACGGGGACACCCCCGGGGCGGCGGGGCTGGCCCGGCGGGTGCGGGAGGCGCTGGAGGCGGCCGGGGTGCGGGTGGAGGCCTTCGCGTGAGGACGCTGGTGGTGGGCAGGGAGGCCCTGCTGGTCGAGGTGGACACCGCCGGGGAGGTCGCCGCGCTCCACGCCGAGCTGCTGCGCCGCCGGGACGCGGGCGAGCTGGGCGGCGTACGGGAGGTCGTGCCGGCCGCGCGGACGGTGCTGCTGGACGGGGTCCGGGAGCCGGGCGCGCTGGCGGCGCGGATCGCGGGCTGGGAGGTGCCGCCGCTCGCGGAGGCGGAGGGGCCGCTGGTCACCGTGCCGGTGCGGTACGACGGGCCCGACCTGGCGGAGGCGGCGGCCGCGTGGGGCGTCGCGGAGCGGGAGGTGGCGGAGCTGGTCGGGGGGATCGTCTTCCGGGTGGCCTTCTGCGGGTTCGCGCCCGGCTTCGGCTACCTGACGGGGCTGCCGGAGCGGCTGTGGCTGCCCCGCCGGGCGACGCCCCGCACGGCGGTCCCGGCGGGGTCGCTGGCGCTGGCCGGGGAGTACGCGGGGGTGTACCCGCGCTCCTCCCCCGGCGGCTGGCAGCTGATCGGCTCCACCGACGCGGTGCTGTGGGACCCCGCCCGGGAGCCGGCGGCGCTGTTCGCGCCCGGGGTGCGGGTGCGGTTCGAGGAGGCGGGGGCGGCGTGAGCGGGCTGCTGGTGCTGCGGGCGGGGGCGCTGACCACCGTCCAGGACGCGGGCCGCCCCGGGTACGCGCACCTGGGCGTGCCCCGCTCGGGGGCGCTGGACACGGGGGCGTACGCGCTGGCCAACCGGCTCGTCGGCAACCCGGCGGGCGCCGCCGCGCTGGAGACCACCCTGGACGGGGTGCGGGTGCGCGCACTGGCCCCGGTGACGGTGGCCGTGACGGGCGCTCCCTGTGCCGTACGCGTCTGCGGGCGCCCGGCGGCCTGGGGTGCGCCGGTGTGGCTGCGCGCGGGGGCGGAGCTGGACGTGGGCCGGGCGGAGCCGGGGCTGCGCAGCTACGTCGCCGTCCGGGGAGGTCTGGCTGCGCCGGCGGTGCTGGGGAGCCGCGCGACGGACCTGCTGTCGGGGCTCGGCCCGCCGGTGCCGGTGGCGGGGTCGGTGCTGGAGGTCGGCCCGCCGGGCCCGGACCCGGTGCCGTCCGCCGACGCGGTGGCCCCTGCGGGGGTGCCGACGGCGGAGCTGGTGCTGCCGCTGCGGCTCGGGCCGCGGGCGGACTGGTTCACGGGGGCTTCGCTGGCGACGCTGCTGTCCTCGGCGTACCGGGTGTCCCCGGCGTCGAACCGGATCGGCCTGCGCACGGAAGGGGGCCCGGCGCTGGCCCGCGTGCGGGGCGGGGAGCTGCCGAGCGAGGGGATGGTGCTGGGGGCGGTGCAGGTGCCGCCGGACGGGCTGCCGGTGGTCTTCCTGGCCGACCATCCGGTGACGGGCGGCTACCCGGTCGTCGGCGTCGTCCCCGCGGGAGTGGCCCTGGACGCCGCCGCCCAGGCCCGCCCGGGCCTCGGTCTCCGCTTCGTGCCGGCCCGTCCCTGACCGCCGCCACTCGCGCACGCGCCCCTGTCGGGCCCTCCCCGGCCCCCGTCCCGCCGTGCGGGGCCGCCCCACGCGGCTCCGCCCCGCCGCACCGCCGCGCGGCCCCGCCGCACCGCCGCGCCGGCCCCGCCGGACCGCCGGACCGGGCCGCTCCGCGTGGCTTCGCGCCGCCGCGCCGGCCGTCGGGTACGGGGCGGGGCCGGGCGCCGCGGGGTCGTCCGCGGCCGGGTGGCCCGCCGCGCCGGCCTCCGGCCGTCTGGTGTGGGGCGGGGCTGGGCTCCGTGGCCGGGGCCGGTGGGTCGTCCGCGGCCGGGTGGGCCGCTGCGCGGGGCGAGGTCCCCTACCCGCCCTTCCACCGTTCCCAGGGGCGCTGCCCCTGACCCCGCGCCTCAAACGCCGGCGGGGCTGGAAGACCGGGCGCTGCGCGCCCGGTGCGCTCAAACGCCGCGCGGGCTGGAATTTCGCTGTGCGAAATCCAGCCCCGCCGGCAACTTACAGCCCCGCCGGCGTTTGAGGCGCGGGGGTCTGGGGGCGGAGCCCCCAGGGGGTCCGGGGCGCAGCCCCGGGGAACGGGCGAAGGGCGGGTAGGGGACAGCCCCGCGCAGCTGACCCCGCCCGCACCCGTCACACGGGGCTCCGGGGTCAGGCCCCCGGCCCGCGGGCCGCACCCGCGCGCCGCGCTCCCCCTCGGGCCGGGGCCCGGGGCCGGGGCCGGGGTTAGACCGCTGACTCGGGGGTGATGCGGCTGCGGACCGCCGACTGGACGTCTTCCTCCTCCGCCGGGTCCGCCGCCAGGCGGCGCAGCCGGGGGGCCACGCGGGCGTCGGCGGTCTCCGCGTGGCGGGCCGCGACCTCGCGGGTGGTCTCCTCGCAGTCCCAGAGGCATTCGACAGCGAAGCCCGCCGCGAAGGTGGGGTCGGTGGCGGCCAGGGCCCGGGCGGCGCGCCCGCGCAGGTGGGAGGAGGCCGTCTCGCGGTAGACGTGCCGCAGGACGGGGGCGGCGCAGCCGATGGAGAGCCGGCCCGCGCCGTCGACCAGCGCGAAGAGGCGGACGGAGTCCGGGCCGGCGCCGCGGACGGTGTTGCGCAGGGCGCCGAGGACCAGTCCGGCGTCGTCGGCGCCGCCGCGGGCCGCCAGGAGGGCCGCGGCGGCCGCTCCGAGGGCGTCGGGGCGGTGGACCCAGAGCCGGGCCCGGTCGAGGGCGGCGGGGCCGCACATGCGCTCGTAGGCGGCCACGGCGGGCTCGTCCCCGGCGGCTTCGACGAGGTCCAGGACGGCCGGGTTCTCCGGCTCCGCGAGGACCAGGTGGTGCAGGGCGGTGGCCCGGGCGGCCTCGCCGCAGGCTCCGGCGGCGGCCGCGAGGATGGCGGGCCGGTCCTCGGGGGCGGCCACGGCGGCGAGGCAGCGCGCGGCGGGCACGTGGAGCGGGGTGCCCCGGCGCAGCCCGTCGGCGGCCCAGTCGAAGACGGCCTGGACGCCCCAGCCGGGGCGGGGGCCGCTGGGGGTCATCTGGCGCTGCCAGCGGTCGAAGGAGCCCTGCTGGCGGGCCGCGCGCAGGCGTTCCGCGTAGAGGGGCGACTCCTCCCACAGGGCCCACGGGCGGGGCTCGTAGGCGTCGCGGACGGCGGCGGCCAGCCGCGCCTCGCCCTCGGGGGTGGCGGGGAACCGGGCGAGGACGGGTGCGGCGAGGGAGCGCAGTCCCGCGTCGTCGTCGCGCAGGGCGAGCTCGTCGAGCGCCCAGGCCCAGTTGGCCCCGGAGGCGGCGTAGCGGCGCAGCAGCATGAGGGCGTCGTCGCGGCCGTACGAGGCGAGGTGGCCGAGGACGGACAGGGCGAGGCCGGTCCGGTGGTCCTCTTCGTCGAAGAGGTCGTCCGCGCCGAACAGGTGGGCCTCGATCTCGCCGAGGGGGCCGTCGAGGTCCAGGTACAAGCGGGCGTAGTAGAGGGAGCGGTTCTCGACCTGCCAGTCCTGGCGCGGGTCGCGCAGGACGCACTGGTTGAGTGCCGCGAGGGCCTCGGACCTGGGCGCGGCAAGGGCGTGCAGCGTGCCGTCGCCGCGGCCGCGCTGGAGGAGCCCGAGCAGGGTACCGCTCGGCGCTATGACTGGTTCGAACATGGGAGTGGCCTCAAATCAAGCTGGGGACGCGACCGGGAATCGGGATTCACAGAGCCGCGTAACAGCATGTGAGGACGTCCGCCGTCTGGTTCAGCTCGATGTAGACCATTGCCTTCTCACTCTCGTCGGTGCTTCGCGACCACGGCGGCCGGTGCGGCAGGGGTGGGGGTGGGCACCCGTCGTGTCCAGCCCGGTCCTGCCCGTCCGTCATGTCCGCGAATCGAATCCGTCGCCATGATGACCCAGGCGGTTTGTGCGCCGCGACCACATTTAAGGGCGCCGTGACCAAGCCGTGAGGTGGCGGGGCCCGTCGGGGCCGGTCGGCGCCCCGGAAAAAGCGGACTACTTGGCTCCGAAGAGTTCCAGCAGGTCGGCCTTGTTGAACATGCGCGCCGTGTCCACGGCGGAGGGGGTTCCGGCGTGGGGATCGGCCCCGCCGGCGAGCAGCGCGCGGATGACTGCCTCCTCGCCCTTGAAGACGGCGCCGGCGAGGGGGGTCTGGCCCCGGTCGTTGGCGCGGTCCGCCTCGGCGCCGCGCTCCAGCAGGGCCGTGACGGCGTCGGCGTGGCCGTGGTAGGCGGCGAGCATGACGAGGGTGTCGCCGCGGTCGTTGGTGAGATTGGCCGGAACCCCGGCGTCCAGGTAGGCGGCCAGCGTCGCGGCCTCACCCTGACGGGCGAGGTCGAAGATCTTGCCGGCCAGTTCGACGACGTCCTCGTCGGGGGCGTCCTGGTGCTCGCTCATCGGTCGTACCGCCTTTCGTCTCCGGCTTGTCGGCTTGTCCGCCCCCGGAAGGAGTTTCCCCAGGCCGGGAGGGCAGGACGGCGCACGGCACTGCGTCCGTACGGGTGAATCGCCAGGGTAGCGCCCGCTCGGGGACATGACGGGGGCGGTCCGAGGCAAGGATGGCCTGGCGGCTGCGCCTCCCACACCGTGAGCGGCGGCCGCGCCAGTCAGGCGCGGCCGGTCAAGTGAAAAAAGCCAGGATTCACCCGTATGCACCTTTTATCGCATTGATACTTCCTGTGAGCCTGGAACAACTGATGGTGACCGTACCCACCCACCAGGAGCCTCGACTCAACAGGAGAACGTCACATGGTCCTGTCCATCTCAGGTGTCGTCCTGCTCGGCATCATCTGCTTCCTGTTCTTCAAGAAGGACGGGATGAAGCTGACGCACGCGTTCGTCTGCGGGCTGTTCGGCTTCTTCCTGGCCGGCTCCGCCATCGCCCCGAGCATCACGGCCAGTACGGCGAGCCTCGCGAGCCTGCTCGGCGGGATCAAGCTCTAGCCCGCTCGAGCTCCAGGCCCGCTCCGGCTCCGGGCCCGCCCCGGCTCCAGGCCCGCACGGGTGCCGGCCCCGCCGGGGCTCCGGCCCCGCACGGGCCCTTCACGATCAGGCCCGCGGCCTCGGCCGCCTGGGTTCCGCCCAGCCCGCCACCGCCCGGGCCCTGACGCCACCGTCCCGCACCACGACCACTCCAGGAGACGACCGTGGCCCGGCGCCCCCTCCCCCGCATCCTCACCAGCGGCACCGCGTCGCTCACCCGGGGCCGCGACCTCGCCCGCACGGCTGCCGACAACGCCACCGACGTGCTCCACCCGCTCATCGTCATCGGGCGCGGCCTGCGGGTCCTGGCCGCCGCCGGGCGGCGCAGATGGGCGGCGACCCCGAAGGACAAGCGGGGTCCGGCACTGTTCCTCGGGGCTGCCTGCGTCCTCGTGGTCGCGATCGTCCCCTACGGCCCCCTCGGCGCGCTGATCAGCGTCATGGCGGCCGCCGCCTGGCACGGGCGCGACCGGTCCCCGGCCGTCGCCGGACCCGGCGACGCGGAGGCCGAGCGGCTGCGCTCGCTGTACGAGGCGCTGGTGCCGTACTTCTCCGCCCCCGAGGACCCCAGCCCGCTGTTCTCCCACGGCGGGGCCTGGGAGGAGGCCTTCAGCGGCTACGAGTTCGACGGCGCGGGCCGGGTGAGCCGGCTCCGCATCCGCTACCCCGCCTACTTCACCGACGGCGAGACCGCCTCGCGGGCCCGGATCGAGGCCCTGCTGCACGCCAAGGCCGGGCGCGGGCGGGAGTACCTCTTCGACTGGGACGAGGAGGGAAACCAGCTCGACCTGCGGGTGCTGGCCGCGCTGCCCACAGACATCGCCGCCCAGCGCTTCGTGACCTCGCCGGGCGAGACCGTCCTCGGCTTCACCGACCCCGGCGGCGTGCAGCGCACCGTTCCCGTACTGGAGGGGGAAGAGCCGGCCGACGTGCCGCCCGTGATCTGGCGCACCGGACCGCGCTCCGCCGAACCGCACCTGCTGGCCGTCGGCCAGCCCGGCAGCGGCACCTCCACCCTGCTGCGCTCGATCGCCCTCCAGGCGCTGGGCCAGGGCGGTGACGTGATGATCGTCGAGGGCGGCGGCAGCGGCGAGTACGCGTGCCTGGCCGGCCGGGCCGGCGTGCTCGCCGTCGAGTGCGGCCCCGCGGGGGCGCTGGCGTCCGTCGAGTGGGCGGCGCACGAGACCGAGCGGCGGCTGATCGCCACGCACCGGGCGCGGGAGGCGGACCGCCCCGCGCCCGAGGACTCCCGGCGCCCGCTGTGGATCCTGCTGGACCGGCCCAGCGTGCTCGCGCACCTGGCCGCGGCCGACGGGCGCCCGGACCCGCTCGCCCCGTTGCAGGTGCCGCTGCGGCACGGACGCGCCGCGCACGTCACGGTGGTCGTCGCCGAGCACTTCGACCACCTGGAGCTGCTGAACGACGCCGTCTGGCAGCACACCCGCGCCCGGGTCGTCCTGGGGCCCGCCCCGGTCCAGCAGGTCGCCGACGTGCTGGGGCTGCCGCCGCACACCACCCCGCCGCCCCAGCTGCCGCCGGGCCGGGGGTACGCCCGGCTCGGCACCGGCCCCGTGCACCGCCTCCAGGTGCCGGCCACGCCGGACCCGTACGACGACGCCGCGCACCCCGCCCACCGGCAGGCGGTGCTGGAACTGCTGCCGGAGCGGCAGGCGCCGGGCCGGGGCGGCGAGGGGCCGCCGGTGCCGTGCAGGCCGCTCCAGGTCCAGCCGCAGCCCTCCTCGATCGACGCCTCGCAGGCCCCGGAGGTCCCGGCCGAGACACCGTAGGGAGGCCCGCCGGGGCCTCCCTACGCGACGAAGGTGCGCGGGGGCTCCGCCCCGCCACCGCCCGCGCCCGTGCCGACCAGCCGGGCCGCGGCGGCCAGGCGGGCGGCGGCCTCCTCGGCCACCGGCCCGCCGACCGTGAACGGCAGCCGGACGTAGCCCTCGAAAGCCCCGTCCACGCCGAACCGGGGCCCCGAGGGGACGCGGACGCCGACCCGCTCCCCCACCTCGGCCAGCCGCGACCCGGACAGGCCGCCGGCCCGGGCCCACAGCGTGAGCCCGCCGCCGGGCACCTCGTACTCCCAGTCCGGCAGCTCCCGGCGCACCGCCCCGACCAGCGCGTCCCGGTTCTCCCGGGCCTGGGCGCGGCGCATCCCGACAGCCTCCTCCCAGCCGCCGGTGCGCATCAGCCAGTTCACCGCGAGCTGTTCCAGCACCGGGGTGCCCAGGTCCGCGTACGCCCGTGCGGCGACCAGGCTGCGGATGACGTCGGGGGCCGCGCGGACCCAGCCGATCCGCATGCCCGCCCAGAAGGCCTTGCTGGCGGAGCCGACGGTGATCACCGTGGAGCCGGCCGGGTCGAAGGAGCAGACCGGGCGGGGCATGACGAGGTCCGGGTCCAGCCGGAGTTCGGCCATGGTCTCGTCGGCGATCAGCACGGTCCCGGCGGAGCGGGCCGCCTCGACCATCGCGCGGCGCCTGTCCTCCGAGGCCAGGGCGCCGGTCGGGTTGTGGAAGTCGGCGACGACGTAGGCCAGGCGGGGGGCCGAGTCGCGCAGCACCTGCCGCCAGACGTCCATGTCCCAGCCGGTCAGCCCCGGCCCCATCGCCACCGGCACGAGGCGGGCCTCGGCGGCGCGCATCAGCTGGAGGATGTTGGCGTAGGAGGGGGACTCCACGGCGATCCGCTCGCCCCGGCCGGCGAAGAGGCTGCAGATGGCGTCTATGGCGCCCATCGCGCCGGTGGTGACCATGATCTGCTCGGGCATGGTGGGGATGCCCCGCTCGGTGTAGCGGTCGGCGAGCATCCGGCGCAGCGCGGGCAGGCCCGCCGGGTAGTCCCCGTGGGTGTGCGCGTAGGGCGGGAGTTCCTCCAGGGCGCCCTGGACGGCCTTGGTCAGCCAGGGCTCGGGGGCCGGGAGGGCGGCGCAGCCCAGGTCGATCATCGAGCCGAGGGACTCGGGGGGCAGCGGCTCCAGGCCGCGGGCCGGCAGCGGGTTCCCGGCCGGTACGGAGGTCCAGCTGCCCGCGCCCCGGCGGGACTCCAGGAAGCCCTCCCCGCGCAGGGCCTCGTACGCGGCGGCGACGGTGGTGCGGCTGAGCGACAGGGCGGCGGCCAGCTCCCGCTCGGCGGGCAGCCGGGCGGCGACGGGCACGCGGCCCTCCAGGACGAGCAGCCGGATGCCGTCGGCGAGGGTGCGGTACGCGGGCGGCTTGCGGGCGCCGGGCGGCGCGGGCCGGTCCTGTTGGGAGCCGATGAGCCGGGCGAGCTGTGCGGCACCGACCGCTGAGGTCCACTGAGCCATGGCGTCCGGTCCACCTTCGTCGGATTGGCCCCCGGACGGGCGTCCCGGGGCCGGTATTGGATTGTTCGCGGGGCCCCAGAGTGTCACGGGCCGGTCCATGGGGGCCAGGGGGGTGCCGCGCGGGCGCGGGGCCAGGACGCGCCGCTCCCGCGGGGCCGGGCGCATTGGGCATACTGCGGCCGTGACTCACGTACGCCTCCGGCACCCCTACCTGGACCATCCGGCTCCGATCCCCTTCGCCCACCGGGGCGGGGCCGCGGACGGGCTGGAGAACACCGCGGCCGCCTTCCGCAGGGCCGCCGGGGCGGGCTACCGGTACTTCGAGACCGATGTGCACGCGACGGCGGACGGGAAGCTGGTGGCCTTCCACGACGCCACGCTGGACCGGGTCACCGACATGAGCGGCCGGATCCGGGAGCTGCCCTGGAGCCGGGTGCGCGAGGCCCGGGTGGCGGGGACCGAGCCGCTGGCCCTCTTCGAGGACCTGCTGGAGCAGTTCCCGGACGCCCGCTGGAACGTGGACGTCAAGGACGAGTCGGCCCTGCACCCGCTGGTGAACCTGATCGCGCGGGCCGGGGTCTGGGACCGGGTGTGCGTCGGCTCCTTCTCGGAGAGCCGGGTGGCCCGGGCGCAGAAGATCGCCGGGCCCCGGCTGGCGACCTCGTACGGGGTGCGCGGGGTGGTCGGGCTGCGGCTGCGGTCCTTCGCGATCCCGGCGGCCCTGCGCGTCGGCGCGGTGGCGGCCCAGGTCCCGGAGACCCAGGCGGGCATCCGCGTGGTCGACCGGCGCTTCGTACGGACCGCGCACGCGCGCGGGCTTCAGGTGCACGTGTGGACCGTGAACGAACCGGAACGCATGGAGGCTCTCCTCGACCTGGGCGTCGATGGCATCATGACCGACCGGATCGACATCTTGCGCACGGTGCTGGACCGGCGCGGCGCCTGGGCCTGACACGGCCGCGGCCGCCGCGCGGCGCCCGCGGCCGTGCGGTACGGGGAACAGCGAGGGGGCTCTCGAATGAGCGCGCAGACGACGGACGGGGCGGAGCCCGGGGCCGAGGACGGCAGACCGTCAGCGGAGGCGGCGGCCGCCCGCAAGCGGGAACAGCGGGGCTGGTACTTCTACGACTTCGCCGTGTCCGTGTACTCGGCGAGCGTGCTCACGGTGTTCCTGGGCCCGTACCTGACCTCGGTGGCCAAGGCGGCCGCGGACGCCGAGGGCTACGTGCACCCCCTGGGGATCCCGGTGCGGGCCGGGTCCTACTTCGCGTACTCGGTGTCGGCGTCGGTGATCCTCGCCGTGCTGCTGATGCCGCTGGCGGGCGCGGTCGCCGACCGGACGGGCCGCAAGAAGCCGCTGCTGGCGGTGGCCGCGTACACCGGTGCCACGGCGACGGCGGCGATGTTCTTCCTCGGCGGGGAGCGCTACCTGCTGGGCGGGTTCCTGCTGATCGTGGCGAACGCGGCCCTGTCGGTGTCGATGGTGCTCTACAACGCCTACCTGCCGCAGATCTCCACCCCGGACGAGCGGGACACCGTCTCCTCGCGGGGCTGGGCCTTCGGCTACACGGCGGGCTCGCTGATGCTCGTGGTGAACCTGGTGCTGTACCTGGGCCACGACTCCTTCGGCCTCTCCGAGGGCGACGCGGTACGGGTCTGCCTGGCCTCGGCGGGCCTGTGGTGGGGGGCCTTCGCGCTGATCCCGCTGCGCCGGCTGCGGGACCGTGCGGTGGTCCGGGAGGCGGGCGGCGCGCCGGCCGTCAGCGGCTGGAAGCAGCTGGTGGCCACCTTCAAGGACATGCGGCGCTACCCGCTGACCCTGTCGTTCCTGCTCGCGTACCTGATCTACAACGACGGCGTGCAGACCGTGATCTCCCAGGCCTCGGTCTACGGCTCCGAGGAGCTGGAGCTGGAGCAGTCCACGCTGATCGGCGCGGTGCTGCTGGTCCAGGTGCTGGCGGTGGCGGGCGCGCTGGCGATGGGCCGGCTGGCCCGCACGTACGGGGCGAAGCGGACGATCCTGGGCTCGCTGGCCGCGTGGGCGCTGACGCTGGCCGCGGGGTACTTCCTGCCGGCCCGGACCCCGGTGTGGTTCTTCGCGCTCGCGGCGATGATCGGGCTGGTGCTGGGCGGCAGCCAGGCGCTGTCGCGTTCGCTGTTCTCGCACCTGGTTCCGGCGGGCAAGGAGGCCGAGTACTTCTCGGCGTACGAGATGAGCGACCGGGGGCTGAGCTGGGTGGGGCCGCTGGTCTTCGGCCTGACGTACCAGGTGACGGGCAGCTACCGGGACGCGATCATCTCGCTGGTGGTGTTCTTCGCACTGGGTTTCGTGCTGCTCGCGCGGGTGCCGGTGCGGCGCGCGGTGGAGGCGGCGGGCAATCCTGTTCCGGTACGCCTGTGAAGCGCGGATCCGGACCCGGGCGGGCCCGGATCCGACCCCTCCGCCGCCCGCCCGAGATCCGGACTCACGAACGAATCCCGAACGAATTTCGACGTTGTGGCAAAGGGCCGGTAGTGTACGCCTTTGGCCTGCCAGGCGGACCGTTACTGCGCGCACAAGAAGTGTAGACGTTGGGTGACATCTGCTGCCAGATGTGACAAAACGGGCAGTGGTGGGTACAACAAGGGGCGGCACGACGGGCGACGCATTGACCCGGAGCGGGAATCTATACCGCCGACCGGACGTTGACCGGATGACGACGACAGCGACACCTGTCCTGTGGGCGACAAGCCCGGGAGGCACGATTCATGAGTGAGCGAGCTCTCCGCGGTACGCGGCTCGTGGTTACCAGCTACGAGACGGACCGCGGCATCGATCTGGCCCCGCGCCAGGCGGTGGAGTACGCATGCCAGAACGGACATCGATTTGAGATGCCGTTCTCGGTTGAGGCAGAGATTCCGCCGGAGTGGGAGTGCAAGGCGTGCGGCGCCATGGCACTCCTGGTGGACGGGGACGGGCCCGAAGAGAAGAAGGGCAAGCCTGCGCGAACGCACTGGGACATGCTCATGGAGCGGCGCACCCGCGAGGAGCTGGAGGAGGTGCTGGCCGAGCGGCTGGCCGTCCTGCGTTCCGGCGCCATGAACATCGCCGTGCATCCGCGCGACAGCCGCAAGTCCGCCTGACCCGCGGACACCGTGCAGTAGCCGAGGGGCCCCGCCACATCAGTGGCGGGGCCCCTCGGCTTTCGCGTGTGCCGCTCCCGGGCCCGCCGGCGCGGCCGCCCGCTACGGTGCCAGCGGGGGGCGGTAGGCGGCGTCCGGCCCCGGCGAGCGCGGGGGGCCGTCCTCACGGATCACCTCGCCCTGGACGACCTTGCCGTCGGGGTGGTGGATCCGGGCCCGGGTGAAGGCGTCGCCGAAGCCGCCCGGGGCGCCCGCGGCCATCTTCCGCTCCAGGGTGCGCTCGGCCCGGCGGCCCGCGAAGGCCCGTACGGGCGGCAGCAGCAGGAGCAGGCCGGCCAGGTCGGAGAGCAGGCCCGGCATGATCAGCAGCAGGCCGGCCAGCATGGTCATCGCGTTCCCGGAGCCCCTGGGGGGCTGCGGGGCGGTCGGTATGCCGCCCGCCATCGCCTGTTCCTGGGCCTGCTGGAAGCTGCGGGTGAGGTTCTTGAAGGCACGGCGTCCGGCCCGCTTGATGACCACCACGCCGAGCACCAGGCCGCCGGCGAGGAGCGCCGCCACGGTGAACCCGCCGGCCGCCCCGGCGACCAGGCTGAGCAGCCAGATCTCCAGGATCAGCCAGGCGGCGACCGCCAGGGGGATGAAGGTGCGGGCGGGCGAGCGCCGCCGGGGGGCCGTCGGAGTGCCCGTGCTCGAAGGGCCGATGCCGGTCGTCATACACCCAGTGTGCCTGGACCACCGTAAAACCGGGCTCAGCCGGAGGTACCGGGCATCCCCTAGGGGTCTGTCGTCAAACTCCCGTCGTCGCCCGGAGGGCGGCCCCGCGGCTCCCCCAGCTACCGCTGGGAGGTGCCCCCAGGTGCGTGCTCTCGGTGCGCCGGGCGGAAGCCCGCGTACTGGGACGCCCGGCGCCCGAGGGGGTCAGCGGCGCTTGCCGGCCAGCTTGGCGGCGCGCTCCTTCAGGCCCCACTGGGTGACCCGCAGGAGGGCCTCGACCACGATGTCCTTGCTCATCTTGCTGTCGCCCAGCTCGCGCTCGACGAAGGTGATGGGCACCTCCACGACCCGGAAGCCCTTGCGGACGGCCCGGCGGGCCAGGTCCACCTGGAAGCAGTAGCCCGCCGAGGCGACCTCGTCGAGGCCGAGCCCCTCCAGGGTCTCGCGGCGGAAGGCCCGGTAGCCGCCCGTCACGTCGCGGATCGGGACGTCCAGCATGAGCCGGGAGTACGTGGACCCGCCGCGGGAGAGGAACTCGCGGCTCTTGGGCCAGTTGACGACGCGGCCGCCCGGCACCCAGCGGGAGCCGAGCACCAGGTCGGCGCCGCCCAGCGCGGTGAGCAGCCGGGGCAGCTCCTCCGGTTGGTGGGAGCCGTCGGCGTCCATCTCGACGATGACGCCGTAGCCGTTCTCCAGGCCCCAGGCGAAGCCCGCGAGGTAGGCGGCGCCAAGGCCTTCCTTGCCCTTGCGGTGCATGACGTGGACGTGGTCGTCGGCGGCCGCCAGCTCGTCCGCGAGCTTGCCGGTCCCGTCGGGACTGTTGTCGTCCGCGACCAGGATGTGGGCCTCGGGGACGGCGGCGCGGACCCGGCCGGTGATCAGGCCGATGTTCTCGGCCTCGTTGTACGTCGGAATGATCACCAAGGTGGTGCCGAGCGGTCCGTACGTCCGCTGCCCGCCGTCGCTCACTTGTACCCCTTGTGTGTTCTTCGTCCGTCCCGTCACGACAGGATGATTTTAGAACAGCCGGCGACCGGGACCGGCGGCCCTTCGGGCCGGACCGGCTCCCGCTGGCTGCGGGCCGCCGTGACCGTTGTCTACTGGGCCGCCGGGCCCGGTCCGGGGCCACCCTCCGGCACGCGCCGGGAGCCGCCCCGGCCGGCGAAACCTTCCCTCGCCCCCGGGGCGCGGGCGCGCGGAGCGGACGGAGCCGTCCGGTGGGGACGTCCCGTGGTGGGCCCGGCCGAACCTATCCGGGCCGGGCCGCCCGTACCGCACCGGTGCCCGGTGGATCACCCCTGTGGCCGTACGAAAACCTCCCGGCCGCCGACCACCGTCGCCAGGCACACCGGCAGGTCCCCGCCGGGGCTCAGGTCGGGCAGGCCGGGGGTGCCGGAGCGGGGGTCGGTGGACCAGCGGGCGACCCGGTCGTCGGGCGCCTGGACGACCAGTTCCCCGGTCCGCCAGACGGCGTAGTCGGCCGGGGCGCCCGGTACGAGGATGCCCGCGTCGTCGCGGCCCAGCGCGCGCCAGCCGCCGCGGGTGTGGGCGGCGAAGGCGGCCCGTACGGAGATCCGGTGCCCGGGCGTGCGGTGGAAGGCGGCCGCGCGGACCGTGCCCCAGGGGTCGAGCGGGGTCACGGGCGCGTCCGAGCCGAAGGCCAGCGGGACGCCGGCCTTGAGCATGGCGGCGAACGGGTTGAGGGTGCGGGCGCGCTCGGCGCCGAGCCGGTCGGCGTACATGCCGTCCTCGCCGCCCCAGGCCGCGTCGAAGGCGGGCTGTACGGAGGCGGTCAGGCCGAGTTCCGCGAACGCCGCGATCGTCTGCGGGGTCATCATCTCGGCGTGCTCGACGCGGTGCCGGGCGGCCCTGATCCGGGCCAGGCCCACCTTCTCGGCGGCCGCGCGGACGCCCTCGACCACGGCGGCGACGGCGGCGTCCCCGATGGCGTGGAACCCGGCCTGCAGGCCCGCCTCGGTGCAGGCGGCGACGTGCTCGGCGACCTCGGCGGCGTCCAGGTAGCCGGTGCCGGTGTGCGGGGCGTCCGCGTACGGGGCGTGCAGGCAGGCGGTGTGCGAGCCGAGGGCGCCGTCCACGAACAGGTCGCCGGCGGCGCCGACCGCGCCGAGCTCCTCGGCCAGGGCGAGGTCCCGGTCCGCCCAGTAGCCGTGGACGCGCGGCCCGGGGTGCTCGGCGGCCAGGGCCAGCAGGCCCGTGAAGTCCTCGGCGGAGGAGATGTCGGGCCCGCCGCACTCGTGCACCGAGCCGATGCCGAGGGAGGCCGCCCGGTCCAGGGCCGCCCGCTGCGCCTCGGCGCGCTGGGCGGGGGTGACGGCGGCGAGCGCGGCCCGGCGGACCGCGTGGTGGTCGTCCTTGGTGAGCGGCACGTCGTCGCCGTGCGGGTGCACCTGGGGGACGAGGTCCAGCAGGGCCGTGGTGACCACCGCGGAGTGGACGTCGACGCGGCTCAGGTAGAGCGGGCGGCCCCCGGTGGCCTCGTCGAGCTCGGAGCGGCGCGGGGCGCGGCGCTCGGGCCAGCGGGCGGCGTCCCAGCCGTGCCCGAGGAGCACCCGGTCGGCGGGCCGCCGGCCGGCGTACGCGCGGACCAGCCCGAGGGCCTCGGAGAGGGAGCGGGCGCCGCTCAGGTCGAGGCCGGTGAGGGCGAGACCGGTGGAGGTGGTGTGGACGTGGGCGTCGGTGAAGGCGGGCGTGACGAGCGCCCCTCCGAGGTCGACGACCTCGTCCACGCCCTGCGCGAAGGCGTCGGCGGCGCCCTCGGAGCCGACCCAGGCGACGTGGCCGCGCTCGACGACCATCGCGGTGGCGAAGGGGTCGGCGGGGCTGTGCACCTCGCCTCCGCGCAGGAGGACGGTTCGGGAGGGCGGGGTGGCTCCGGCGGCTTCGGCGGAGGGGGTGCGGTCGGTCATGGGGACCAGTCTCGCCCCTCCGCTCGCCGCGGATCTCCCCGGGTGGGGTGGGGCGGGGGTGCCGCTGCGCGGGCCGGTCCCCTACCCGCCCTTCCACCGTTCCCAGGGGCTCCGCCCCAGACCCCGCGCCTCAAACGCCGGCGAGGCCGGATCGGGGCAGGGGTGGGTGGGGCGCCTCGAGCGCCGGCGGGCTGGATTCGCGGGGCCGGGATCGGCTAGACGCGCGGCGGGCGGGCTTCGTAGGGGGTGCTGAGGACGACCGTGGTGCGGGTCGAGACGTGGGCCAGGGCGCGGAGGCGGCCCAGGAGGTCCTCCAGTTCCAGCGGGCTGGCCACCCGGACCTTGAGGATGTAGTTCTCGTCGCCGGCGACGCTGTGGCAGGCCTCGATCTCGGGCACGCCGGCCAGCCGGTCCGCGATGTCGTCCGGCGCGCTCGGGTCGAACGGCTTGACCGAGATGAAGGCCGTCAGCGGGAGCCCCACGGCCTCGGGGTCCACGACGGCCGCGTACCCGCGGATGACGCCGCGCTGCTCCAGCCTGCGTACTCGCTGGTGGACCGCCGACGTGGACAGGCCCGTGGCCTTGCCCAGGTCCGTGTAGCTCATCCGCCCGTCCCGCACGAGCAGATCCACGATCTGGCGGTCCAGCTCCTCCATTGCGCTCATAGCCGCACAACCTATTGCCCCGAACGGCTTCCGGCACAGCGGTGTCCACGCAGAAGTGGCACCTGCGGCGGGCATGTGACCAAAGCCACAGGCGTGTACGGGCGTACATCCCGCTCTGGTGGTTACTCGTGCCGCGCGGCGGGAAGTGCTTGGTGTGGCCGTGGCCGAAGTACCTGCCCGCCCGGCCCACCCAAGGGGGAGTACATCCATGCTGAACACCAAGCGCGCCGGTCGCACCGAACCGGAGCCCCTGGAATCCGTCGAGACCGGCTACGCGGACGACGGGGAGTACCTCGAACCCGGCGACGCCGAGTACTTCGAGGTCCGCCACGCCGTCTGCCCGGACTGCGGGCAGTCGATCGCCCTCGTCGCGGACGAGGAGCACCTGCCGCAGCACGCGCTGTGCCTGACCCCGTGGAACCCGTTCGGGCTCACGGTGTGCGCCGGCACCGGCCGCCCGGTCTCCGACGCCCTGCCGACGCTGGGCGCGCTCCTGCCGGAGCAGCAGGAGCTTGAGGCCATCGTGCACCTCGCCCTGCCCCAGGGCCTGGACTGGCGGACGCAGCCGTTCTCGCACGTCGGCGGGCCGGGCTCGCGTCCCGTGCGGCCGGCGGCGGCCGCGCCGCCGAGCCGGAGCCAGCACGCGCAGGCCGCCTGATCGGCGGCTACCAGTAGGTGCCCTGCACCATGCCGGCCAGGCTGGCGTGGTGCAGGATCAGCCCGTCGGGGTCGGCGGGGACCTCCACCTCGCCGAAGTGCGCCTGGCGGTAGGCGATGCGCAGCATGACGATCCCGTGCCGCAGGGCCGCGTACAGGGTGTGGAACTCCATGTCCCTCGGGGTGTGCCCGGTGAGTTCGGCGTAGCGGCGTTCCAGGTCCTCGCGGCGCAGGAAGCCGGGCAGGCCCGGCTGGCCGAAGCTCACGGTCAGGTCCTGGAAGAACCGGTGCAGGTAGACGGTCCAGCCGAGGTCGACCTCGCGCGGGGCGTAGGCCGCCATCTCCCAGTCGAGGACGGCCGCCGGCCGGAAGCCGTCGTAGATGACGTTGCCGATGCGGGCGTCGCCCCAGTTGAGGACCGGTTCGCCCTCGTCGGCGGGCCAGAGTTCCTCAAGCCGGTCGAAGGCCCGCTCCAGCAGGGGCGAGCGCGCCAGCCCGGCCACCACCCACTCGTAGTAGGCGCGCTGCGCGTCGACGTGGCGGCGCAGCGGGCTGCCCTCGCCGTCCGGGAGCAGGAACTCGGCCTCCTTCGCGGGGAACCGGTCGTGCAGCCGGGCGAGGAGGGAGATGCTCGCCTCCTGGAGTTCGGCGCGCTCGGCGTCGGTGGCGGAGTGCAGCCAGTTCCCCTCGTAGGTGTAGGGCATGACGTCGGGCGGTACGCGGCCCTCGGCGCGGGCCATCACGAAGAACGGCGCCCCGAGCGGGGCCGGGTCCTCCTCCAGCCACAGCACGCGCGGGACGGGCAGGTCGGTGTGCTCGGCGACCAGGCTCATCACGCGGTGCTGGCGGGGCATGTCGTAGGTGGGGAAGACGGTGTAGGCGGCCGGGTCGGCGGCCAGCCGCAGGGCGCAGGCGCGGACGGGGGCGTCGGGGTGCTCGATGTCGAAGAGCAGGGTCTCGCTGGACATGCCGTTGGAGCCGGGGACGGTGGTGTTGACGACCTTCGCGCCGGGGAGCCGGCCGTCGAGCCAGGCCGCGAGGCGGCGGCCGAGTTCCTCGGGCTCTCGGGTGGAGGTACGGGGGCGGGGTGCCGTGGCCATGGCCGGTCCTTCCTGTCTCGGGGGGCGGGTCAGGGGGCGACGGAGGAGTAGTCGGCGAAGCCGCTGGGGTCGTGGCGGCCGAAGCTGCCGTGTTCGAAGATCCCGAAGCCGGTGCGCCCGTCGAGGGTGAACCGGGCGGAGTGGTCGGTGACGCCGAAGGCGGCCATGGGGTGGGCGGCCGGGTCGGAGAGGTCGTAGGTGCGGCGGTCGGTCCAGCCGCGGCCCTGCCAGGTGCCGTGCTGCCAGTCGGCGGCGGGCGGGTAGCCGGCCCCGACGGCGAGCGGGGAGGAGTTCAGGATCTCGACGCCGAGTTCGAGGGGTTTGCGGGAGGGGTCGGCGAGGTGGACGACGGCGCGCTCGGGGTGGCGGGTGCCGGAGCGGTAGCCGATCTCGGTCTGGGGCCAGCCGAGCTGTACGTCGTGGCGGCCGCTGTCCTCGGGGAAGACCTGCACGGCCTCGTTGAGGGTGCGGTGTCCGTCGGCGTCCTCCTGGACGATGACCATCAGGAAGCGGTCCTCGAAGCGCACGGGTACCCAGAGCCAGTGGAAGCCCTCGGGGCGCATCTCCTCGGCGGCCCGGCCGCCGTCCTCGCCGGGTATCGGGCGCACTCCCCAGCTGCGGTCGCGGGTGCCGGTCCACTCCCCCGGCGTGAGGGTGAACTCCTCGCCGCGGGCCCGGACGGTGCCGGTGACGTTCCCCGCCTGGACGAAGCGGCGGCCTTCGAGCATGAGGCGGTCGCCGCGGCGCTGGACGTGGTGGGGTTCCCAGACGGCGGGGAACTCGGCGGTCCAGGTGACGTCGTACGAAAGGCCGTGCGGGTCCGCCGGATCGGGTGCGCAGCGCAGGGTGAGCTTCTCGAGCGGTACGTCGACGGTGATCGACAGGGGGCCGACGGAGAGGTTCATCCGGTCGTCGGTGAGGGCGTCCGAGGCGCGGACGGCGAGGAGGTCGTCGCCCAGGCGCAGGGTGGCGTAGGCGTCGATGACCCCGGCGTTGGGGTAGACGCCGAGGCCGAGGATGAGGACGGCGCGGCCGGCGTGGTCGAAGACGTGGAAGATGCAGCGGTCGTAGGCGTTCCGGTCGCCGCTGACGTGGTGCTTCATCGACAGCGGGGCCTGGTGGACGGGGTATTCGTCGAGGGCGACGGGGCGGTCCGCGGGCACGGCAAACCTCCTGGGGCGCGGGGGCGGTCAGGGCTGCTGAGCGGATATGACGGTACGTCAGAAACCGTGCCGGGTGCCAGGGTTGCGGCACGCCCTGCCACGGCGGCAAGGCGAGCCACCGCCCGGCTGCGCGAGGCCCCGTTCCGCCCCGCGCGAGGAGGTCAGGGGCAGGTCTCGCCGAACTGGACCACGTTCAGCTCCACCGGCCCGCCGTTGAGGGGGTTGCCCGCCTTCGGGAGCTGGGCGCACACCTGCCAGTTCGTCTCCAGCCGGACCGTCCGGCCCTGGAGGGAGTCCTTCACGGTGACGTTCACGCCGGAGGGCAGGGCGTCCCGGGCCGCCTTCACGGACTTGCGGTAGAAGTCCGGGGTCGCGCCGGCCGCCGCCGACGGCAGCCCGGGGTCCGTGGCGGGGCAGGCCTCTTCGACCTTCACCGCGCCGAAGTCGATCCGGGCGTCGGTGGACGCGGAGCCGGGCCCGGGGCTCTGGAAGCACACCTTCCAGTTCCGGTCGAAGGCCTGGGCGCGCCCGCGGCCCAGCCCGTCGTGCGAGGCGAGGCGGTGGAAGCCGGCGGCCTGCGCCTCGTCCTGCGCGGCCTGGAGCCCCTTGCCGACGAGGTCGGGGAGGGTGCCCTGCTTCGCGGCGGGCGGGGACGCGGAAGCGGGGGCCGAGGCCGGGGCGGAACCGTTCGAGGCCCCGCCGGAGGGCTTCGCGTCCTGGCAGCCGGTGAGCGCGAGGAGCGCGGCGGCGGCCACGACCGCCGGCCGGGTGTGATGTGTACGCATCAGCCCATGATCGCCACCATCCGGGCCCGCGGACAGTGGGAAGGGTCGAACAGATGGGCGCGGACCGGGCCGGGTTACCCCCGTGCCGGGTCCGGCGTTGGCGGTGCATGACCACTCTCGAAACGCCGTCGGCGAGAGCGGGGCGCAGGCGGCGTCCCACCGCGCCGGGTTACGAAGAATCGGTTCAGCGGACGGTCCCGGCCCCGGGCGGCCAGCACGGCCGGCCGCGCCACCCCGACCCGCCCATCTACGGCGACCTCCTCGCCCGCTGGGCCGCCGACGGCCGCACCCTGCCGGGACGGCGCGACCCGGAGTGGTCCCGCATCGCGTCCTCCCCGATCTGGCCGAGCGGGCCGCTGTACGAGTCCTGAGCGGGCGCGCGTCCGCGGGTTCACCGGGATGGGGGCATCATCGGGCCTCCTTCGCGCAGCGTCTTCCAGATGGTGGCGAGCGCAAGGAGCTGCGCCAGGCAGAACGCTACCGAGGCGAAGCGCATCTGGTAGACGTACGCGACGAGGCCGGCGCTGGTCTGCCAGTAACGCCGCTCGCTCTGGAAGGTCTGCACGTCCATCACCAGGCCGGTGAACGTCATGACCGAGGCGAAGGCGGCCATGGCCGGGTTCGTCCCCTCCATGCTCTGGCCGATGGTCTGGGCGATCACCTGGTGGGCGAAGACCGGAACGGCGAACGCGACGGCGACTCCGAACGCCTTGCTCGGCCCGTGGCGGCCGGGGAGGTCGCGCCAGAGCGCCCCCAGGAAGAACCCTCCGGCTACCCAGGTGGACTGCCAGAAGAGGATCTCGGCAAGGATCTGGAGGAAACCGCCGCCGTACCGGGTGGTCACGACCCACGATTCGTTCCGGATCATCTCTGTCCAGTACATCAGGGCCGTAGCGGGCAGGCCGACCCAGCATGCGACGAGCGCACCCCGGCAGGCATTGCCCCACCAGGTGACCATGGGCCCGCAGGCGAACGGCAGGTCAACCGGCCGCACCCCCTCCGGCAGACACCGGTCCAGCTCGTCGATCTCGTGCTCGATCGACTCCTGCGTGGGAGTCCGTTCGCCCGACTGCCCGGCGCCCGCGCGCTGCAGCCGCGACTGAAGGTGTCGGAAGCGTCTTGCCAGGCGCAGCAACTCGGAACGGTCGGTCCTCGAGACGGTCTTCCCCAGCGGAGCGTTGTCCGCCGACGGCTGCTCCAGCACGGACCGGGACTGCCCCAAGGCGAGCAGGCCCCAGGCTGCCGCAAGACTGACGATCAGGATGACGATGTCGCCCGAGAAGCCGTAGTACACGGCATAGCTGGGCACCGCCGTGAGGACGAACAGCGCCACCAGCAGGAACTTTTCGGCTTGGTCGGGCGTGAACGCGTCTTCCGCGCGCTGTTCGGAGCGGCAGACCCGGAGCGCCCCCACCAGGGCCAGCGCGTTCAAGTAGGAGGCGACAGGCGTCAGGTTGTAGAGAGCGTCCTGGGGAAATTCCCACCAGCGCGCATCGTAGAAGACCGCCCATTGCTTCCTGTACTCCTGCCAGCCGGGGTCGGCGAGCCACGTGACGTGCTCCCAGTACCGCTGAGAAGCGACGAAGGACCACAGGACCGCCGAGGCCGCCACCACGAAGGAGACCGCCACCACCAGCCGGCGCGGCAGGCCTCCGTCACCCATGAGCAGGGCTCGCTGTCCGAACGAGACCAGCCCGAGGACGCATACGAAGACGGCCGCCAGAAGGACCAGCGGCACGATCCAGGAGCCGGGCGGCTGGATCGTGGCGTCGCTGCTGGTCAGCAGCGTGGATTCGGACCATTCGACATAGACACAGGCTGCCGCCAGAAAGAGGGTGAAAGCGGACGCCCCGATGAGGAAGGCCTTCCCCACCCTGCCCAGGAAGCACAGGACGAGCCCGAGCACCAGCAGGGTGAAGAGCCAGACATCCGACTCGTAGTTCTTCGCCCAGGACATCTGTCGGCTGATCAAGCGGAAGGCGTTGTCGCCCAGGTAGACCACGACGACCAGCAGCGCCTGCAGGAGCGCCCAGGTCCTCATCAGCTTGAGCGACCCTTCCTCCCTCGGCGTCATATCGTCCCCCAGACTTCGCCGGAGACTTCTGACACTGAGCAGCAGCAGCACGCTCGCCTCCAGGTACCAGACGACACCCGAGGCGCTCTGGAGGCCGAAGGTCTCCCAGAACTCGCCCGTCGTCCAGGTGATGGCGCTCCACTGCTGGGGCGCGGGCGGGCGGAACACCACTCGGAAGGCCTGCTCGCCCTTCAGGTTTCGCCACCGCAGCTCGGTGCCCTTCTCGCCGAAGGCCGGCGCCGGAGTGACCGACATGGCACCGGGGCCACCCAGCCGGACCTGCACGTCTTCCCAGGTGGCCCGGGCGAGGTTAGCGGGCGGCCGCAAGGCGATGGTCCACTCGTTCCTTTCCGCGCCAAGCTGCCAGGGCCCCACGGGAAACGTGCCGAGCGACCCGACCCATGCGACGGCCTCGTAGTGGACGGTTGTCCAGGTGCCATCCGCCGTCACCGTCAGCGGCTTGAGACGCTGTTCCTGGTCGTAGACCTGCTTCTTGTTGACCTTGCCCAGCAAGCAGCGCAGCGCTGAGCGGTAAAGCGGGGAGCGCGGGTCCAGGAGCAGGTCGGGGGCTGGCCCCCAACCGTTTGGGACCCGGATCTCCATCACGCTGGTGAGGAAGGTGTCGTCACGGCCGCGGTGGTCGAAATCCGCCGATGCCGTCACCTTCGCCCCGCCGAGCTGGTCCGCCCGGCAGGGGTCCGCCGCGGCCCGGGCCCCCGGGGCCTGGACGGCGAGGAAGGCGAGCAGCAGCAGTACGTACGGCAGGAGCAGCCCGGAGCGTCTGAGGCGGGTCACCGGCCATGATCTTCTCCGGCGGGCCCGTACGGCTCCCGGCGACACGGCAGAACCCCCGCGGGTTCAGCCCGGCGGCCGAGAGCCTTTCACCCGTCCGGCGTCAGCGGGTCTCGGGGCCGGCCAGGTGGCGGGCGATGACCATGCGCTGGATCTGGTTGGTGCCCTCCACGATCTGGAGGACCTTCGCCTCGCGCATCAGCCGCTCCACCGGGAAGTCCGCGGTGTAGCCGTAGCCGCCGAGGATCTGCACCGCGTCCGTGGTGACGGCCATGGCCGCGTCCGTGCAGAAGAGCTTGGCCATCGCCGCCTGCCGGGAGAAGGGCTTGCCCGCGTCCCGCAGCCGCGCGGCCGCGAGGTAGAGCGCCCGGCCCGCCTCGATCTTGGTGGCCATGTCGGCGAGCATGAAGCGCAGCCCCTGGAAGTCCGCGATGGGGTGTCCGAACTGCCTGCGGCCGAGGGCGTACGAGACGGCCTCGTCCAGAGCCGCCTGGGCCACGCCTATGGCGCAGGCCGCGATCCCGAGCCGGCCGGCGTCCAGGGCCGCCAGGGCGATGGTGAAGCCCTGCCCCTCCTCGCCGATCCGCCGGGAGTCGGGCACGCGGACGCCGTCGAAGTGCAGCTGGGCCGTGGGCGAGCCCTTCATGCCCATCTTCTTCTCGGGGACGGCCGCCGTCAGGCCGGGGGCGTCGCCGGGGACGAGGAAGGCGGTGATGCCCTTGGCGCCCGGGGCTCCGGTGCGCGCGAGGACGGTGTAGAAGTCGGCGACGCCGCCGTGGGTGATCCAGGCCTTGGTGCCCGTGATCACCCAGTCGTCGCCGTCCCGGACCGCCTTCGTGGTCAGCGACGCGGCGTCCGAACCGGCGGCCGGCTCGGAGAGGCAGTACGCGCCGAGCAGTCCGCCACCGAGCATGTCGGGCAGGTGCGCCGACTGCTGCTCCTTGGTGCCGTAACCGGCCAGGCCGTGGCAGGCCAGCGAGTGGACGCTGACGCCGAGGCCGACGGTCAGACGGGCGGCCGCCAGCTCCTCCAGCACCTGGAGGTAGACCTCGTACGGCTGCTCGCCGCCGCCGAACTCTCCGGCGTACGGGAGGCCGAGCAGGCCGGCCTCTGACAGGAGGGTGAAGACCTCGCGGGGGAACCGGCCGGTCTCCTCCTCGTCCGCGGCGTGCGGGCGGATCTCCCTCTGGGCGATCTCGCGTACGAGCGCGAGGAGGTCCCGGGACTCCTCGGTGGGCAGCTGTCGGTCCACCGGCTGCGGGGCGCGGTCGGTCATGGCGGCGCTCTCCTCCCTCGTCGGGCACGGCGGCGACGCGTGAGGTGTGGGACGCGCCGCCGGGTCTCGGTGCTCTCACAGCCGAATGCTGCCCTCCCGGGTTACGGAACGGCTCGCTCAGCGGCTGCGGCGGGTTGAGTATGCCCGATCAGGCGCTTTACGTCACCGGTACATGATTGCCATGATCATTCGAGCCGCTCGCGGCATCCTCGGGGGCCGCTGGAGGAGCCGGACAGTCGGGGACGAACTCCTCGATCACGGTCAGCGTCGCCCGCAGCTGTCGCACGAGCAGGGCGGCGAGGTCCTCCCGCCCGGGGCGCGCCGAGGCCGGCGGAGTGCCGATCCAGTCGAGGGTGGCGCCCTCGACCCCGGAGAGCCAGCCGACGAGGGCGAGCCGGGCCAGGGGCGGGACCTCGCGGCGGCCGTAGGCGCCCTCGGCGATGGTGGCGACGAGCTCTTCGCGGACGGAGTCGCGGATGGCCTGCACCTCGTCGTCGGAGCCGACCCCGCCGGTGACGATGGTGCGGTAGGCGGCGCGGTGGTGCTCGGCGTAGTGGAGGTAGCCGTCGATGGTGCGGCGGGCCCGTTCGGCGGCCGGCAGGCCGGTGTCCCCGCCGGCGCGGGCGACGAGGCCGGCGACGGAGTCCTCGACGATCGCGAGGTAATAGCCGCGCTTGCTCTTGAAGTAGTAGTAGACGAGCCCCTTGGCGACGCCGGCCTGGCGCGCGATGTCGTCCATGGAGAGGGCGTCGTACGGGGTGTCGGCGAACAACTTCCGTCCGATGGCTATGAGTTCGGCCCGTCGAACCTGCGAACGCGGGGCTGCGCCGCGCTGTTGACTATTATTCAAATTCAGCCCTAGCCTCGAACCGCCACAGGATTTGCCCGCAGTATGGCAGACCTGCCTGTCGCGCTCCTTTCGCACCGATCCTCCGGAATCCACACGGGAGGCACATCATGGGCAAGGGCAACAGAGCGGCCGTCGAAGGCCGGGTCGACTGGCGGAAGTCGGCGCTCGTCGCGCTGCCGGCGGCCGCCCTGGCGGGGGTGCTGGGGGTGGTGACGGCGCAGGGGGCGCTCGCCGCTTCCTTCGCCGTCTCGGGGACATCCTTCCAGGTCTCCTCCTCCAAGCTGAGCAGCAAGGGGCTCGCCTCCTACGTGCACACCGACCGCTCCGTCGACGGCAAGGGGCACCCCGTCGCGCTGCTGGGCATCGGGGAGGCCACCCTCAGCGACATCTGCCAGTCCGCCGAGGTGGACACCCCGCTGGGGAAGGTCGTGTTCAAGCTGACCGCCGGCGGGCCGGCCGGGAACGTGACCGCCAGCAACCTGGTCATCGACGGCGAGGACCTGGGCGGGGACGCCACCTTCGGCACGGCGCAGATCGGCCGGGACGCCTCCACCCTCGACCAGGTGGACGGGGTGCGGGGCGAGCCCGGCAAGTTCGGGCTCCAGGCCGGGAACATCGAGGTGGTGGGCGTGAAGTCGCACGCCTGGTCCGCGACCGGCGGCAACTTCCGGCTCAAGGGCCTGAAGCTGGACGTGAGCCTGGACGGCGGGAAGTGCTTCTAGGGCCCCTGGCGCCACCTCCACCGCAGCCGCCCGGCCCGCGGGCGCGGCTGCGGGCGTGGCGGCGGACCAGGCCGTTCTGGGGCGGGCTGCTGCTGGTCCTGGGCGGGGCCGAGCTGCTGCTGGTCCCGCTCTCGCCGCTGACGGTGCTGGTCAGCCTCGGGCTGGGCGGGATCGCGGCGGTCGGGATCGGGGCCGCGCTGATCGTGGCGGGGCTGTTCCTGTGGTTCCTGCCGCAGGCGCGGGCGTACGTGTCGGTGCACGCCCTGCTGCTGTCGGTGCTGTCCTTCGTGGCGACCAACCTGGGCGGGTTCCTCGTCGGGATGCTGCTCGGGATCGCGGGCAGCGCCCTGGGCTTCGGCTGGACTCCGCTGCCCGAGGGAGGGGACGGAGAAGGGGCCGGGGAGCAGGCGGCGGGCGGGGAGGCGGCAGGTGGGGCGGCGCGGCTGCCGGCCGCCGTGCTGCCCGTCGTACTGCTGGCCGCGCTGGTCTCGGGGACCCCGCAGGCGCGGGCGGAGCCGGTCGCGGCGGGGCCGCCGGCGGCGGCCCGTACTCCCCCGACGGTCACCACCTCGCTGTTCGCGCCGCGGGGCTTCGCGCTGGCCGGCGTCACCGAGCTGCCCACGGCGGACGGGCCCCGCAGGGTGCTGGTGCTGAGGATGGCGGCGGCGTCGCTGCGCGACTACCGGCTGCACACCCGCGACGGGCGCGAGGAGTACGCGCTGGCGGCCGACTCCCTGGAGCTGCGTGGGGACGTGACCCTGTACCTGACGAGGTTCAGCGGGTGCATCGAGGGGCTGCTGTGCGTCACCTTCAGCCCCGACGGACTGCCGGCCCCGCCGGTCATCCCGCCGTTCGTGTTCATGACCCGGGTCAGCGCCGAGCAGGCGCTGGTCACCTCGGACGTGATCGCCACGGAGGGGCTGCGGCTGGGAGCCTCGTGACGGCGCCGGGCCGGGTCAGAGCAGGCCGGGGGTCAGAGCAGGCCGAGCTGGGTGACGAACATGGCCACGACGACCACCAGGGTCCAGCCGAGCACGTGCTCCAGCCAGGCGGAGTCTTCCTTGGGGCCGCCCGTGCCGACGAGGCGGCGGGCGCGGGCGGAGAGGGCGGCGGTGTGTGCGGTCATGCCGTCCAATGTGCCAGCATTCGCGGCATTCACGGTATATGACGAGGGTCACTGGTGGCTCCGGTCACGCCGCCGGACCCCGGCGCCCTCCGGTACGCGGAGGTGCTGCCGGGGCCCGGCGGCGGGATGGGCTCCCGCTCAGGTCCTCATGCGCCGGCGCCCGCCCATGGAGACCATGGCGAGGCCCAGGCACAGCATGACCGCGCCGGTGATGACGTTGCTGACGACACTGCGGGTGGTGTCCATCTCACCGGCGATGGCCCAGGGGGCCACGATGGTCCAGGCGCCGATCGCGACGGCCGTCCAGGCCATCGCGTGCGTGCGCTCGTACGCCGTCCCCAGTCCGCCCATGCACAGGCAGAAGGCCAGACCGGCGATCAGGTTGTTGACGGCCAGCGGGCCCAGCACGCTGAACCCCGCTATCCAGGGCGAGGCCGCCAGGTACAGGCCCGAGATCAGGGCCAGCGCCTCCACGGCCTGCGCGGCGGGAGTGCTCGTCACCCGCTCGAACCGAGTCCGCATCTCGGCAAGGTCCGGGTGACGTTCGATACTTGAATGGGTGGTCATGGCGGGCTGCCTCCTAGAGAAGCCTTACGCGCCCTTTATGCCCATATTCCGCCCGTTAAGCCACACGGGCGAGCGGACCTTTCCCGCCGGCCGGTCCGCCCGCGCCTCACAGCACCCCGACCTCCCGCAGGGCCCTGACCTGGTCCGCGCCGGGCCTGGCCGGGGCGTAGAGGTAGCAGACGCCGCCGGTGCCCGAGACGGTCTTCCCGGCGGCGTTGCGGCGCTTGGTGCGCAGCCACGCGTTCTCCCACTCCCGGCGCCGGTAGACGCGGCGGACGGAGTCGTTGTCCGGCGAGTTCGGGTCGTTGGCGATCACGTCCCCGGCGGCGGTGAAGCCGATCACCGTCATCAGGTGCCCCGCGGTGCCGTAGCCCGCCCCGGTGAGCTCCTGCGCGAGGAAGGACTGCGAGGTGATGACCGGGATCCCCGCGCGGACCAGGGTCTCCAGGTCGGTCAGGGAGGTCAGCCTGGTCACGACGCCGGCCAGGTCGCGGTAGGTGGCCGCGTAGGCGGCGTTGAAGGGCCAGTTCCCGCAGCCCTTGTACGCGGCGTCGTAGGTGGAGCGGGCGGCGTGGCAGACCTGCGGGTCGGCGTAGTCGCGGCGGACCCAGCCCAGGGAGGCGGCGCTGGGCCTGCGCCCCCAGTACTCGATGATCATCTGGGAGGAGGTCGGGCTGCACCAGGCCTCGCCGCCGTTGTCGTACTCGGGGTACTGGCCGGCGTGGACCTCCTGGGAGTAGCGCGGGACCTTCAGCTCGTGCGCCCGGCCCGAGGGGGCGGCCGCCGGGACGGTGAAGCGGTCGGGCACGGCGGAGGCCATCGCCCCGGCCAGCCAGACCCTGGGGCCCTGCGCGGCGCCGGGCCTGCGGTGGAGGGTGAGGCGCAGCTGCCAGCCGGTGATGCGCAGGCCGGCGGCCGCGGCGGGGGCGTCCACGGCCAGGGTGTCGGTCCAGACGGTGGTGCGGCCGTCGGTCTGGCCGTCGACGGAGGTGCGGCGGATGTCGCCGTCGCCGGCGGCCCAGCGGCCCATCACGTACCAGCGGCCCGAGGTGCCGTCGCCGTAGGAGGGGCGCAGTTCGGTCTGGATCCAGGTGCCGGCCGGGGTGCGGGCGTTCCAGGACGCGATGGCCTCGGTGGCGGCGACGGTGGTGCGGTGCACGGGGGAGGTCCAGGTGGCGTACTCCCAGGTGGACTTCCGGGCCGTGTGCGGGTCGGTGTACTCGGTGCGGCCGGCCGGGGCCGCCATCTCCAGCCCCGGCCGGGCGCCGGCGACGGCGGTGGTGCCTCGGTGGGCGCCGGCCTGCCAGTGGGCGTACGCGTACCAGAACCGGTTGTCGACCGTCCGGGCCGGGGCCGCGCCGGCGGGAGCTGCCGCGGCGGTGTCCCCGGGGACGCCCTCGGCGGGGCTCCGGCCGGGGGCGGCTGCGGCCGGGTCGGAGGGGGCCGGGCCGGAGGCGGCCGGGCCGGAGGCCGCCGAGGCCCGTCCGCCGGGGACGGTGGCCGCGGTGGCGGCGGCGAGGGCGACGGCCAGCAGGGCCCTGCGTGGCGTGGGTGCGGTCATCGGCTTGTTCCCCCAGGGGGTCGGTCTGGTGGTGCGGCTGCTCCACCCTTCCAGTTCCCGGCCGTGCGGCGGCGAAGCCCGGGGCCCGTGTCGGGGGCCCTTACCCTGGCCGGGTGGAGCCACAGCAGTCACTTGAGTCACTCGCACGGGAGCTCGCCGCCCTGCCGCCCTCGCTCGGCCCGGTGCGGCTGATCGGCATCGACGGGCACGCCGGGTCGGGCAAGAGCACCTTCGCGGAGCGGCTCGCCGAGGCCCTGGGCGGCGCCCCGGTGCTGCACCTGGACGACGTGGCCACCCACGAGGAGCTGTTCGGCTGGACGGGGCGGCTGCGGGAGCAGGTGCTGGAGCCGCTGGCCGCCGGGCGGCCCGCGCACTGGGCCCCGTACGACTGGGTGGAGCGCCGCTTCGGTGCCGAGCGGGTGCTGGAGCCGGCGCCCGTGCTGCTCGTCGAGGGCGTGGGGGCCGGGCGGCGGGCGCTGCGGCCCCGCCTGGCACGGCTGCTGTGGATGGAGACGCCTCGGGAGAGGTCCTGGGGACGCGGGCGGAACAGGGACGGAAAGGATCTTTCCGACTTCTGGGACGGATGGGAGCGCGCGGAGCTCGCGCACTTCTCGCACGACCCTTCACGCCCCTTCGCGCACACCTTGGTACACCAGAGTGGTACGGGATACGAGTGGACTTCCGGGGCTTCTGCGACGCCGGGAACGCCCCCTTCCGTCACCGAGCGTCACGGACTCCCCCAGGCCTGAGCGGTCGCGCGCCGACGGCCGGACGGGGCTTCCCCGACCCGCTTGACCCGGGCCCGGCAACCGCCGTACGTTCTGAATGCGCGGTCCGCAAGGGCCGCCGCGGACACGAAGCCCCCGATTGTTCCCCCGTGATCGGGGGCTTCGTTCTGCCCCGGACCGGTGCGGGACGCGTCGCTCCGCCCACCCTTGTTCACCCTGAGTTACCCTGCGCCTGCGGGGTACGCCCACGACCCGTGCCCACCGCACCCTGGGTAAGGTGCGTCACCGCAGGTACGATGCAGCCCTGATTTCATCGGCGGGGTCGACAACTCTGGTGCGCGACGCGGAGTTTGCCGCGCACCACGGGGCATGCTTGTGGGGGATGTGATGGACTTCGGCATGCCGGGCAGCGCACACGCTCCGGCCGAACTCGCCTGGCTCCGCGGGGTCGACGCCTGCACGATGGGCGCGTACCCGCAGGCCGAGGAGGAGTTCCGCACGGCCGTCGGGCTCGATCCCACCATGGCCGACGCCTGGCTGGGCCTGCACGCGCTGCGCGTGGACACCACCAACGCCTTATTGCGGATGTACGCCCACCGGGACCGCTTCGGCGAGCAGCGCACCCGCCACCGGCGCACCCTCAACTCCTGGTACTGGCTGGGCTGGTGGGTGCAGCCGGTGCTGGAGAGCCGCCGGGACCTGCTGCTGGCCCACGCCTCGCACTGGCTGGACGGCCGCCACGTGCCCGAGCTGGACCAGGCCCTCGCCGCACTGCCGCCGGTCGACACCGACCCCCAGGTCCGGTTCCTGCACGCCTGCCGGGCCTACCTGGTCAAGGACTGGGAGCAGCTGGTACGGCACACCGAGCCGCTGGTGCTCGACCCGCTGCTCGGGATCGAGGCGGGGCTCTTCGGCGGGATGGCCCGGGTCCGGCTGGAGATGTACGGGCAGGCGGAACCGATGCTGTCGGCCGCGCTGATGAGGTGCCGCAGCGAGCAGCCCCAGCGCAAGGAGCTGCGGTACTGGCTGGCGCGGGCCCGCGAGGGCACCGGGCGCAGCGCGGCGGCGCTGCCGCTGTACCGGGCAGTGCACCGGGTGGACCCGGCGTTCATGGACACCGCGGCCCGGCTGACGGCGATCGAGGACAGCACCGATCCCGACGACATGGCCGGGCTGGCCGACGCCTTCGGGTACGGCGGGTACGGCGGCCACCTGAGCGAGGGCTTCGCCGGACACTACGCGGCGGTCGCCCTGGGCGGCGGGGGCGGGGGCGGCGGGGGCGGCCCGGTCCAGGACATCGCGCCGGACGGGCAGGTGGACGCCGATCCGCCGACGCCCGGGGAGCCGCCGGGAACGGGCCGGCTGGAAGGCGTACGGCACCGGCTGCCGGTGCCCCCGCAAGGCGCCCCGCCCGGACTGCCCACCGGTCCGCCCGATCCGGCGCTGCTCGCCGAAGCGCTGGCGGAGCTGGAGCGGATGGTCGGCCTGGAGCCGGTGAAGCGGCAGGTGAAGGCCCTGTCGGCGCAGCTGCACATGGCCCGGCTGCGGGCCGCGCAGGGCCTTCCGGTGCAGCCGCCGAAGCGGCACTTCGTCTTCTCGGGCCCCTCGGGGACGGGCAAGACCACGGTGGCCCGGATCCTGGGGCGGGTCTTCTACGCGCTGGGGCTGCTGGGCGGGGACCACCTGGTGGAGGCGCAACGGGCCGACCTGGTCGGTGAGTTCCTCGGGCAGACGGCGGTCAAGGCGAACGAGCTGATCGACTCCGCGATCGGCGGGGTGCTGTTCGTGGACGAGGCGTACAGCCTGTCCAACTCGGGCTACAGCAAGGGCGACGCGTACGGCGACGAGGCCCTCCAGGTGCTGCTGAAGCGGGCCGAGGACAACCGCGACCACCTCGTCGTCATCCTGGCCGGCTACCCGGCGGGGATGGACCGGCTGCTGGCCGCCAATCCGGGACTGTCCTCCCGGTTCACGACCCGCGTCGACTTCCCGAGCTACCGGCCGGCGGAACTGACCGCGATCGGCGGGGTGCTGGCAGAGGCGAACGGGGACTGCTGGGACGAGGAGGCGCGGGAGGAACTGCGCAGCATCAGCGGGCACGTGGTGGAGCAGGGCTGGATCGACGAGCTGGGCAACGGGCGGTTCCTGCGCACGCTGTACGAGAAGAGCTGCGCGTACCGGGACCTGCGGCTGGCGGGCTTCGCCGGCGAGCCGTCGCGGGAGGACCTGGCCACGCTGCGGCTGCCGGACCTGATGCAGGCCTACGGGGAGGTCCTCTCGGGGCGGGGGCCGAGCCCGGCCTGACGCTTCGGCTGCCGCCGCGCCCTCCCCGGGGGCCCGGGCCCCCGCGCCTCAATAGGCCGGCGAGGCTGGATTTTGCCGGTAGGGTCGGACTGCAACACGACGCGAAGGGGAGCCTCAGTGGCGCGGGTTGCAGTGATAGGCGGGGGTGTCAGCGGGCTGGGAACGGCCCTCTTGCTCGGGCGGCGGGGCCATGCGGTCAGCCTGTACGAGCAGGACGTACGGGGCGTCGGGGAGGACCTCGACCGGGACTTCTTCGAGTGGCACCGGCCCCGGGTCCCGCAGGCCGCGCAGCCGCATTCCTTCCTCGCCCCCGTACGGTCCGTGCTGCGCGCCGAGGCCCCCGACGTGTACGCGGACCTGCTGGCGCGCGGCGCCCGGGAGTACCACGACTTCGACTGGTTCGGCGAGCACCCGCCGGCGCGGGACGGGGACGACGAGCTGGTGACCCTGCGGACCCGCCGCATCGTCCTGGAGGCCGCGCTGGCCTCGGCGGTGCGCCGGGAGGCGGCCGTCGAGGTGCGCCAGGGCAGCCGGGTGAGCGGGCTCCGCTTCGCCGAGGGCAGCCCGCCACGGGTCACCGGCGTGCGGGTGGGGGACCGGGAGGAGCCGGCGGATCTGGTCGTCGACGCGTCCGGGCGGCGTTCGCCGGTTCCCGGCTGGCTCACCGCGGCGGGCTGCCGGCCGCCGGTGGTCGACAGCCACCGCACCGGACTGGCGTACTTCTGCCGCTGGTACGCGCTGCGGCCCGACGGCCCCCGGGACCCGGGGAGGGTGAAGACCGGCTCGGCCGCGCCGTTCGCGCTCGCCGGGGTGTTCCCGTCCGACAACGACACCTTCGCGGTGCACCTGGTGCTCTCCACGGCCGACCCGACCCGCAGCGCGGTCACCGACCCGGCCGTCTTCGAGGCCGCCGCCCGCCGCTTCCCCGCCGCCGCGGCCTGGCTCGGACTGGATCCCGAACCGCGGTCGGCCGTGCTGCCCATGGCGGGCCTGCCCAACCGCTGGACCTCCCTGACCGACGGCGCCGGGCCCGTGGTCACCGGCCTGGTCAACACGGGCGACAGCCTCGTCCACACCAACCCGACCCTGGGCCACGGCGTCGCCTTCGGTCTGCTCGCCGCCCGGTACCTGGCCGCCCACGCCGACGAGACGGCCGCGGACCCGGCCGGCTACCACGACTGGACGGCCCGGACCCTGCGCCCGTGGTTCGACGAGCAGGTGGCCGCCGACCGGGTCAACGAGCGGCGTCTGGCCGAGGGCGCCCCGGCCACCGACCGACGGGCGGCAGCCGTGGGCGCCTGCGCCTTCGAGGACCCGGTCGTCATGCGGGCCCGGGCCAAGGTCCGCCACCTGTTGCTGCCCGCCGCCGACGCCTACGGCACCGAGGAGGTGGACCGGCAGGTGACGGCCTGGCTGGAGGCCAACCCGGACTTCGCGCCGGGGCACGACGGGCCGACCCGGGACGAGTGGGAGGCACTCGTCCCGGGCTGAGCCGGATCAGGCGCGGGCGAAGGGCCGGTGGGCGGGGTCGCGGACCTCGCCGACCAGCATTTCGAGGACGTCCTCCAGGGCCACCAGGCCCAGGATCCGGCCCGACGGGTCGGCCACCTGGGCCAGGTGGGTGGCGTCGCGGCGCATGACGCTGAGGGCGTCGTCCAGCGGGAGGGTGGAGCACAGGGTGGTCATCCGGCGCCACACCCGCTGCGGCACCGCCCGCTCGCGGTCCTCCAGGTCCAGGACGTCCTTGACGTGGAGGTACCCCATGAAGGCCCCCGTCTCGGTGCGGACGGGGAAGCGGGAGTAGCCGGTGCGGACCGTCAGCTGCTCGATCTCGCGGGGCGTGACGGCCGGGCCCACCGTGACGAGGCGGTCCCGCCTGAGCAGGACGTCGGTGACCGGGCGGCTGCCCAGCTCCAGGGCGTCCTCCAGGCGCTCCTGCTCGACCGGTTCGAGGAGCCCGGCCTGCCGGGAGTCCTCCACCAGCCGGCCCAGCTGCGCGCTGGTGTAGACGGCCTCGACCTCGTCCTTCGGCTCGACCTTGAACAGCCGCAGGACCAGCGCCGCGCACGCGCCGAGCGCCGTGGTGACGGGGCCGCAGAGGCGGGCGAAGGCGACCAGGCCGGGGCTGAACCACAGGGAGGTCTTCTCGGGCGCGGCCATGGCGAGGTTCTTCGGGACCATCTCGCCGATGACCAGGTGCAGGAAGACCACCGCCGACAGGGCCACCACGTAGCCGAGGGGGTGGATCAGGCCCTCGGGCACGTGCAGGGCGTGGAAGACGGGCTCCAGCAGCCGGGCCACCGTGGGCTCGGCGACGGCGCCGAGGGTCAGCGAGCACATGGTGATGCCGAACTGGGCGGCGGCCATCATGCGCGGCAGGTTCTCCAGGCCGTACAGCACCTGGCGGGCCCGCTTGGAGCCGGCGGCCAGCGGCTCGATCTGGCTGCGGCGTACGGAGACGAGCGCGAACTCGGCGCCGACGAAGAAGCCGTTGGCCAGGACGAGGAGCAGGGCGAAGACGAGCTGCAGCGCGTTCACAGGGCGGCGCCTTCCAGCTCGGCGGCCGGGCGGCCGCTCGGGGGGGCCGGCACGGCCGTGAGGCGTACCAGGCGCACCCGCTCCGCGCGGTTGCGCCGGACCTGGCGGACGGACAGCTTCCAGCCGGGCAGCTCGGCCCGGTCCCCGGGTGAGGGGATCCGGCCGAGGAGGTCGGCCACGAGCCCGGCGACGGTCTCGTAGGGCCCCTCGGGCACGTCGAGGCCTATCCGGCGCAGGGTCTGCACGCGGCAGCTGCCGTCGGCCTCCCAGGAGGGGCGGCCGTCCTCGCCGGGTACGGCGGCCAGTTCGGGGCTGTCGTCCTCGGCGAGGTCGTGCTCGTCGCGGACCTCTCCGACGAGTTCCTCCACGATGTCCTCCAGGGTGACCACGCCGGCGGTGCCGCCGTACTCGTCGACGACCACGGCCATGGGCTGTTCGCTGCGCAGCCGCTCCAGCAGCGGCTGGACCGGCAGGGAGCCGGGGACCAGCAGCGGGGCGACGCAGATCCGGGCGACGGAGGTGCGGGCGCGTTCGGACTCGGGCACGGCGAGGGCGTCCTTGAGGTGGACGACGCCGGTGACCTCGTCGATGCGCTCGCGGTAGACCGGGAAGCGGGACAGGCCGGTGGCGCGGGTCAGGTTCAGCACGTCGGCCGCGGTGGCCGTGTCCTGGAGGGCGCTGACCTTCACGCGGGGGGTCATGACGTGCTGGGCGGTGAGCTCGCCCAGCGACAGGGTCCGTACGAAGAGGTCGGCGGTGTCCTGCTCGAGGGCACCGGCCTGGGCCGAATGGCGGACCAGGGAGACCAGCTCGCCGGGGGTGCGGGCGGAGGCCATCTCCTCGGCGGGCTCCACTCCGAGCGCCCGCACGAGGCGGTTGGCGACGGAGTTGAGGCCGGCGATGACGGGCCGGAAGGCCCGGGAGAAGACCTGCTGCGGGCCGGCCACGAAGCGGGCCACCTGGAGCGGCCGGGAGACCGCCCAGTTCTTCGGGACGAGCTCGCCGACGACCATCTGCACGGCGGAGGCGAGCAGCATGCCGGTGAAGACGGCGATGCCGGAGACGGCTCCGGCGGGCAGGCCGGTGGCGGCGAGCGGCCCGGACAGCAGGGCGGCGAGCGCCGGTTCGGCGAGCATGCCGACGACGAGTGAGGTGATGGTGATGCCGAGCTGGGTGCCGGAGAGCTGGAAGGACAGCTCCCGCAGGGCTTCGACGACCGTGCGGGCACGGCGGTCGCCCTCGGCTGCGGCGCGCTCGGCCTCGGGCTTCTCGACGGTGACGAGGCCGAACTCGGCCGCCACGAAGAAACCGTTGGCGAGGATCAGTGCGAAGGCCGCCACGAGCAGCAGTAGCGGGATGGTCATGCCGCCGCCTCCGTGGGGAGGGCGGCGCGGGTACTACCGGACGATCCGTCCATTGCTGGAGGGAGTCACTCCTCTGGTCGTAGGGTGCCCACGGGCCACGGGGTCCCGGGGCGGTGGGAGGGCACACGGGTGCGCCCCGCCACCAGGGTAGTCATTGAGATCGCCGCCGCAATGGGACGCAGCGACGAGGCCCGGCCGGGTCAGTGGTCGTTTGTGCCGGTTCCGTGGGTTTCGGCGAGGGCGCGCAGGGCGCGGGCGTCGCCGATGGCCCGGGCCTTGGCCACGCCGGGCTGGATGCCGAGGACGGGAAGACTGGTGCCGTCGTTGAGGTCGAGGAAGACCCACGGGTCGCCGGGGCGGAGGTTGACGCGGAGGATCTGCGCCCACTCCAGGCGGCGGGTGGTGGTGAGGTTCACCACGGTGACGCCGTTCTCGTCCGCGACCACCTTGGGGCGGCTGAGCAGGACGAGGACGGAGGCCATCAGGGCGGCGGTGAAGACGAAGCTGACCCGCTCGCCGGGGCCGAGGTTCTCCAGGAGCAGCCCGATCGCCGTGATGGTGGCGAACATGACGGTCCCGACGCTGAGCAGCACCGCCCGGGTGCGGTTCGGCCGGAAGGTGACCGGCAGGGCGGGCGGGGCGGGGCGGGCGGCGGACTCGCTCATGGTGCGCTGGGCCTTCTGGGGTGACGTACGGGAGGACGGCGCGGGGTGGTGCGCCGTACGGGGGCGTGGGGGCGGGAGGGTCCGGGTGCGGACCCTCCCGTCCGGAGCCGCCCTAGAGGCGGCAGGCGTGGATCGAGGTGGTGAGGATCGCGCGCGCGCCGAGTTCGTACAGGTCGTCCATGATCCGCTGGGCCTCCTTGGCGGGGACCATCGCGCGGACCGCGACCCAGCCCTCGTTGTGGAGCGGGGAGATCGTCGGGGACTCCAGGCCCGGGGTGAGGGCGACGGCGCGCTCCAGGTGCTCGGCGCGGCAGTCGTAGTCCATCATCACGTAGCTGCGGGCCACCAGGACGCCCTGGAGGCGGCGCAGGAACTGCGCGACCTTGGGGTCCTCGACGCCGGCGCCGGTGCGGCGGATGACGGTCGCCTCGGACTGGAGGATCGGCTCGCCGATCACCTCCAGGCCGGCGTTGCGCAGGCTGGTGCCGGTCTCGACGACGTCGGCGATGACCTGCGCGACGCCGAGCTCGATGGCGGTCTCGACGGCGCCGTCCAGGTGGACGACGGAGGCGTCGATGCCCTGGTCGGCGAGGTGCTTGGCGACGATCCCCTCGTACGAGGTGGCGATCGTCATCCCGCCGAAGTCCTCGGGGCCCTTCGCGGTGCCGGGCTTGGTGGCGTAGCGGAAGGTGGACCGGCCGAAGTTCAGCGGCAGGATCTCCTCGGCGTTGGCGCCGGAGTCGAGCAGGAGGTCGCGGCCGGTGATGCCGATGTCCAGCTTGCCCGAGGCGACGTAGATCGCGATGTCCTTCGGGCGGAGGTAGAAGAACTCGACCTCGTTGTCGGGGTCGACCGTGACGAGTTCCTTGGACTCCTTGCGCTGGCGGTAGCCGGCCTCATGGAGCATCGCCGACGCCGGTCCGGAGAGTGAACCCTTGTTGGGGACGGCGATGCGCAGCATGGGCTTCCTTTGGTGCGTGGGTGCGAAGGGTGTGGGCGGGGCGGGGCCCCGGTACTGCGGGCTCCGGTACGGGGCTCCGGCCTAGAGGTGCGCGTAGACGTCGTCGAGGGAGATCCCGCGCGCCACCATCATCACCTGGACGTGGTAGAGCAGCTGGGAGATCTCCTCGGCGGCGGCTTCCTTGCCCTCGTGCTCGGCGGCCATCCAGACCTCGGCGGCCTCCTCGACGATCTTCTTGCCGATGGCATGGACGCCCTTGCCGACGAGCTCGGCGGTGCGGGAGGTGCTGGGGTCGCCGTTGGCGGCCTTGTGCTGGAGCTCCGTGAAGAGCTCTTCGAAGCTCTTGGTGGGTTCGTTCGCCATGATGCCCTTAGAGTACGGGCTCACCCGGGTCCCGCGGTGCCGGGGTTCACTCCTTGGACTACCGCCAGGGTTCGCTGACGGTACGCAGCGTCATCGCGGTGGCGACGGCGGCGGTGACCGCTTCGTGCCCCTTGTCCTCGTTCGACCCCTCAAGGCCCGCGCGGTCCAGCGCCTGCTCGTCGTTGTCGCAGGTCAGGACGCCGAAGCCGACAGGGACTCCGGTGTCGATCGACACCTGTACGAGGCCCTGGGTGACGCCCTGGCAGACGTAGTCGAAGTGCGGGGTGCCGCCTCGGATGACCACGCCGAGGGCGACGACGGCGTCGTAGCCGCGGCCGGCCAGGACCTTGGCGACGACCGGGAGTTCGAAGCTGCCGGGGACGCGGAGCAGGGTGGGCTCGTCGATCCCCAGCTCGTGCAGGGCGCGCAGGGCGCCGTCGACCAGACCGTCCATGACCTTCTCGTGCCACTGGGCCGCGACCACGGCCACCCGGAGGTCTCCGCAGTTCTTCACGCTCAGTTCGGGTGCGCCCTTGCCGCTCACAGCTCTGCTCCTCGGTGTTTCGGTTCGTGTGGGTCTGGTTGGTCGGTGGTTACTGGTTGCCGCAGGCGGAGGTCGGTACGGCACCCTCCAGCCAGGGCAGGTCGTGGCCCATCCGGTCCCGCTTGGTGCGCAGGTACCGCAGGTTGTGCTCGCCGGCCTCGACGGGCATGGGTTCCCGGCCGGCGACGGCGATGCCGTGGCGGACGAGGGCGTCCGACTTGTCGGGGTTGTTGGTCAGCAGCCGGACGCTGCGGACGCCGAGGTCGGCGAGCATCTGGGCGCCGGCCCCGTAGTCGCGGGCGTCGGCGGGCAGGCCGAGTTCCAGGTTGGCGTCCAGGGTGTCGCGGCCGCGTTCCTGGAGCTCGTAGGCGCGCAGCTTGGACAGCAGTCCGATGCCGCGGCCCTCGTGCCCGCGCAGGTAGACGACCACGCCGCGGCCCTCGGTCTGGATGCGGGCCATGGCGGCCTGGAGCTGGGGGCCGCAGTCGCAGCGCTGGGACTGGAAGATGTCGCCGGTCAGGCATTCGGAGTGCATCCGGACCAGGACGTCCTCGCCGTCGCCGACCTCGCCGTGGACGAGGGCGACGTGCTCGACGCCGTCGACGGTGGAGCGGTAGCCGTACGCGGTGAAGTCGCCGGCGGCGGTCGGCAGGCTGACCTCGGCCTCGCGGCGGACGGTCGGCTCGGAGGAGCGGCGGTAGGCGATCAGGTCCTCGATGGAGATGATCGTCAGGCCGTGCTTGCGGGCGAAGGGGATCAGCTCGGGCAGCCGCAGCATGACCCCGTCCTCGCCGGCGATCTCCACGATGGCGCCGGCCGGGCGCAGGCCCGCGAGGCGGGCGAGGTCGACGGCGGCCTCGGTGTGGCCGTTGCGGACCAGGACGCCGCCGGGCTTGGCGCGCAGCGGGAAGACGTGGCCGGGGCGGACGAAGTCGCCGGCCTCCGAGGTGCCGTTGGCCAGCAGGCGCAGGGTGGTGGCGCGGTCGGCGGCGGAGATGCCGGTCGTGACGCCGTGCTCGGCGGTGGCGTCGACGGAGACGGTGAAGGCGGTCTTCATCGACTCGGTGTTGTGCTGGACCATCTGCGGGAGCTCCAGGCGCTCCAGCTCGGGGCCCTCCATCGGCGCGCAGATCAGGCCCCGGCACTCGCTCATCATGAACGCGACGATCTCGGGGGTGGCCTTCTCGGCGGCGATGACGAGGTCGCCCTCGTTCTCGCGGTCCTCGTCGTCGACGACGACCACGGGGCGGCCCGCGGCGATGTCGCGGATGGCCTGCTCGACGGGGTCGAGCCGGAAGGTCTCCTGGTCGGCCGCGTCCGGCACGGACTTGAGGATGGTGGTCATGCCGTTGCTCCTTCGAGAACCGTGGCGGGGGTGGTGCGCGAGCGCTGGTACCAGTCGTAGGCGCCCCACAGGACGAGCGCGAAGTAGACGACGTAGACGAGGCCGGAGAAGGCCAGGCCGCTGTTGAAGGCGAGGGGGACGCCGACGAGGTCGACGAGGAGCCAGGCGAACCAGAACTCGACCAGGCCGCGGGCCTGGGCCACCATCGCCACGATCGTGCCGACGAAGATGTAGGCGTCGGCCCACGGGCTCCACGACAGGTTCGGGAAGAGGGTGAACAGGCCGCCCACGGCGAGGGTGCCGGCGGCGGCTCCGGCGAGGAGCAGTCCGCGCTCCTTCCAGGTGGCGGTGCGGACGGCGATGGAGCCGTCCTGCGCCTTCCGGCGGCCGAGCTGCCAGGCGCGCCAGCCCCAGACGGCGACCGAGATCACCAGGAGCTGCTTGCCGACGCCGCCCGCGAGGTGGGCGGAGGCGTAGGCGGCGACCAGGATCAGGCCGGAGAGGAGCTGGGCGGGCCAGGTCCATATGGAGCGGCGCCAGCCGAGGGCGAGGGCGGCCAGGCCCATCAGGTTGCCGATCATGTCGGACCAGATGACCTTCTGCCCGAAGACCTCGAAGGCCTGGGTGTTGAGCCAGGTCAGGGCGGTCACTGCGCCGTCTCCTTCGCGTGGAGGGGGTTCACGCCGGCGGCCAGCAGGCGCTCGACGTACTTCGCGAGGACGTCGACCTCGAGGTTGACCGGGTCGCCGCTCTGCTTGAGGCCGAGGGTGGTCAGCGCGAGGGTGGTGGGGATGAGGCTGATGGTGAAGTAGTCGGCGGCGGCCTCGACCACGGTGAGGCTGACGCCGTCCACAGTGATAGAGCCCTTCTCTACGACGTACCTTGCGAGGTTCTCCGGCAGGGAGACCTTGACGATCTCCCAGTGCTCCGAGGGGGTGCGGGAGATGATCCGGCCGGTGCCGTCGACGTGTCCCTGGACGAGGTGGCCGCCGAGCCGTCCGCCGAGCGCCATGGGGCGCTCCAGGTTGACGCGGGAGCCGGCGGCGAGGGCGCCGAGGCTGGAGCGGTTGAGGGTCTCCTGCATGACGTCGGCGGTGAACTCGCCGTCCTCGGTCTCGACGACGGTCAGGCAGACGCCGTTGACGGCGATCGAGTCTCCGTGCTTGGCGCCCTCGGTGACGACGGGGCCGCGCAGGCGGAAGCGGGAGGCCTCGGCGAGCTGCTCGACGGCGGTGACCTCGCCCAGTTCTTCGACGATTCCGGTGAACACTCAGTGCTCCTTGGGGGCGTTGGCGGGAACGGCGGTGATGCGCAGATCGGGTCCGGTGCGGACGGCCTCGGTGATCTCGAGGCGTACCGCGCCGGCGATGTTGGTGATGCCGGCGCCGGCGAGGGCGGCGGGGCCGGCGCCGAGGAGGGCCGGGGCGATGTAGCCGACGACACGGTCGACGGCGCCGGCCTCGAGGAGGGCTCCGGCGAGGGTGGGTCCGCCTTCGAGGAGGACGGAGCGCACGCCGCGCCCGTACAGCTCGGCGAGGAGGAGGTCGAGGGGGAGGCGGCCGTCGCGCAGCGGCAGCCGCAGCACGTCGGTGCCGGGCAGGTGCGCGGTGTCGGCGTCCTCGCCGGTGACGATCAGGGTGGGGGCGGCGTCGTCGAGGATGCGGGCGGTCGCCGGGAGGCCGGCGCGGGTGTCGAGGGCGACGCGCAGCGGCTGGACGGCTCCGTCGACGCCGCGGACGGCGAGGTGGGGGTCGTCGGCGCGCAGGGTGCCGCCGCCCACGAGGACCGCGTCGGCCTCGGCGCGCAGCCGGTGGACGTCGGCGCGGGACTCGGGGGAGGTGATCCAGCGGCTGCTGCCGTCCTCCGCGGCGCTGCGGCCGTCGAGGGTGGCGGCGTACTTCCAGGTGACGTGGGGACGGCCGAGGCGTACGGAGGTCAGCCAGGCGGTGTTGCCCTGTTCGGCCTCGTCGGCCAGCAGGCCGGCCTCGGTGGCGATCCCGGCGGCGCGCAGGGTGGCTCCGCCGCCGCTGGCCTGCGGGTTCGGGTCGGAGACGGCGTAGACCACTCGGGCGATGCCGGCGTCGGCGAGGGCCTGGGCGCAGGGGCCGGTGCGGCCGGTGTGGTTGCAGGGTTCGAGGGTGACGTAGGCGGTGCCGCCGCGGGCGGCGTCCCCCGCCGCGCGCAGGGCGTGGACCTCGGCGTGCGGGCCGCCGGCCCGCTCGTGCCAGCCTTCGCCGACGACGGCGCCCGCGGGGTCGGTGATGACGCAGCCGACGACGGGGTTGGGGCTGGTGGAGCCGAGTCCGCGGGAGGCCAGCTCGATGGCCCGGCGCATCGCGGTGATGCTCGGGTCGGGTGCTGCCTGCGCGGCGTGTGTCGCCACCGGGTCCTCCTGCCTCATCGGGCACGGACTCCGGGGCCTGTCGGGATACGACAGATGAAGCGGGTAGCGCACGCGGGGACGCCGGGCCGGGAACACGGTCCTCGGGACGCGTATCCGCTGGGATACGCCGATGGACCGCCGACGGCGGCGTACCGGTGACTGGCCCGCCGCGCACTGCCTCCCATCCGGACTTTAACCGTCGGTCCAGGAATTTCACCTGGTCAACCGGCCGCTGGATGCGGACGGGTCGCGGACTATACCGCCGGTTCGGAATTACACCGACCCCGGAGTGCGCTGCTACTGGTACTAGGGCCAGTGTGCCACGGGCGGTCGGGGGCCATGCGGGTGAGGTGCTGTGGCCTGGCTCACAGGAGGGCCATTCTCGAGCGCCCCTATGGCGCCGGCGGTGCCCCGGCCTCCCCCCGCCCCGCTTTGGTCCAGACCTATTGACGGGTTGGTCTAGTCCTCTTAACGTTCCCTTCATCTTCCCCGGGAGCCGGCCTGTCGACGTGCGCACGTCACGGGCCAACCAGCGCCACTTTCCTGCCTGTTGCCGCACGTTGGCCCCCTGCCATCCTCCCCTCCCCAGGAGGCACCATGCTGTCCCCCACACGTACGAGAGCGATGCTCCTGGCATCCGGCGCCGCGATAGCCGGACTGCTGGTCGGCGGGCTCTCGGCCGGCGTGTCCCACGCCGCGGACAACGAGAGCTGTCGCCCGGACGGGCTCTACAAGACCGCCGGCGTCGACGTCCCGTACTGCTCGGTCTACGACGCCGAAGGCCGCGAGAAGATGGGCGCCGACCACCAGCGGCGCGTCATCGGCTACTTCACCGGCTGGCGCACCGGCAAGGACGGCACGCCCGCCTACCTCGCCAGCAACATCCCGTGGTCCAAGGTCACCCACCTGAACTACGCCTTCGCCCACGTCGGCGCCGACAACAGGATCTCCGTCGGGGCGGACAACGCGAACAACGCCGCCACCGGGATGACCTGGCCCGGCGTCGCGGGGGCCGAGATGGACCCGGCCCTCCCGTACAAGGGCCACTTCAACCTGCTGAACAAGTTCAAGAAGCAGTACCCGAACGTGAAGACCCTGGTCTCGGTCGGCGGCTGGGCCGAGACCGGCGGTTACTTCGGCGACGACGGCAACCGGGTCGCCTCCGGCGGCTTCTACTCGATGGCCACCAACGCCGACGGTTCGGTCAACCAGGCGGGCATCGACACCTTCGCGGACTCCTCGGTGGAGTTCGTCCGCAAGTACGGGTTCAACGGCGTCGACATCGACTACGAGTACCCGACCACCATGAAGGACGCGGGCAACCCGCTGGACTGGCAGCTGTCGAACGCCCGCCGGGCCGGCCTGGTCAAGGGCTACGACGTCCTCATGAAGACGCTGCGCGAGAAGCTCGACCGCGCGGGCGCCGCCGACGGCAAGCACTACCTTCTCTCCGTCGCCGCCCCCTCCTCCGGCTACCTGCTGCGGGGCATGGAGACGTTCCAGATGCAGAAGTACCTGGACTACGTCAACATCATGTCCTACGACCTGCACGGCGCCTGGAACGAGTACGTCGGCCCCAACGCCTCCCTCTTCGACGACGGCAAGGACGCCGAACTGGCGGCCGCCGGCGTCTACGGCAGCGCGCAGTACGGCGGCGTCGGCTACCTCAACACCGACTGGGCCTACCACTACTTCCGCGGCTCGATGCCCTCGGGCCGGATCAACATCGGCCTGCCGTACTACACCCGCGGCTTCAAGAACGTGCAGGGCGGCACGGACGGCCTGTGGGGCAAGGCCCCGGCCACCAGCTGCCCGGCGGGCGCCGGTCTGACCAAGTGCGGTGACGGCGCGGTCGGCATCGACAACCTCTGGCACGACAAGGACGCCAACGGGGTCGAGTCCCCGGCGGGCTCCAACCCGATGTGGCACGCCAAGAACCTGGAGAAGGGCGTCGTCGGCGACTACGTCACCAAGTACGGCTTCCCCGCGAACACCACCCTGACCGGCGCCTACGCCCGCAAGTACGACTCCACGCTGGTGGCGCCGTGGCTGTGGAACGCGCAGAAGAAGGTCTTCCTGTCCACCGAGGACGAGCAGTCCGTCGCGGCCAAGGCCGACTACGTGGTCGACAGGGGCATCGGCGGCACCATGGTCTGGGAGCTGGCCGGCGACTACGCGTACAACGCCGCCAAGGGCCAGTACGAGGCGGGCGACACGCTCACCTCCCTGATGTACGACAAGTTCAAGGCCGCCGCCCCGTACGGCGCGAAGAAGGCGGGCGCCACCGTGCCGCCGGCGTCGGCCGTGGACATCAGGACGGAGTTCACCGAGTTCAAGCTGGGCGACTCCAACTACCCGATCACCCCGAAGCTCAAGATCACCAACAACACGAAGAGCACGCTGCCCGGCGGCACCGAGTTCCAGTTCGACTACGGCACCTCGGCGCCGGCCAATGCCTCGGACCAGTCCGGTTTCGGTACGAAGGTGATCGCCACCGGCCACACCGGCAACAACGTCGGCGGCCTGAAGGGCGACTTCCAGCGGGTCTCCCTGAAGCTCCCGGCCTGGCAGACGCTGGCCCCGGGCGCCTCCGTCGACCTGGCGTTCAACTACTACCTGCCGGTGTCCACGCCCTCCAACTGGACGGTGAACATCTCCGGCACCACCTACGCCCTCGCCGGCGACCTGGCGCGCGGCACCACCACCGGCGAGCCGGGCGGCGGCAGCACCCCGCCGACCACCCCGCCCACCACTCCCCCGACGACCCCGCCGACCACCCCCGGGACCTGCACCTCCCCGGCGTACGTCGCGGGCACGGTCTACAACTCCGGGAACGTGGTCTCGCACAAGGGCCACACCTGGAAGGCCCAGTGGTGGACGCAGAACGAGGAGCCCGGCACCACCGGCCAGTGGGGCGTCTGGAAGGACCAGGGCGCCTGCTGACCCCCTGCGGACGAGCGTGAACGAGGACCCGGTGGCCCGGCGGCCACCGGGTCCTGTCGCGTCCGGGGCCCGCCTCCGCGCGGGCTGTCACATTCCGCGGCCCCCGGCTGTCTCCTGGGAGAAGGCAGCCCCACGTGGAAGGACGACCCACCATGAGCACGATCCTCGTCACCGGCGGCACCGGGAACCTCGGGGCCCTGGTCGTCGCCCGGCTGCGCGGCCGGGGCCACGAGGTCCGGGCCCTGAGCAGGTCCTCCGCCGAGTACCCGGTCGACCTGCGCAACGGCAGCGGGCTGGACGCGGCGATGGCGGGCGCGGAGGTCGTCGTGCACTGCGCGAGCTCTCCGCGCGGCGGCGACGACGTCGCGGCCCGGCACCTGATCGCGTCGGCCCGGCGCGCCGGGACCGTCACCAACCTCGTCTACATCTCGATCGTCGGGGTGGACGTGGTGCCGCTCGGCTACTACCGGACGAAGCTGCGGGTGGAGCGGATGCTGGAGGGGTCCGGGCTCGGGGTCACCCTCCTGCGGACCACCCAGTTCCACGACCTGGTGGCCCAGGTGACGGCCGCCGCGGCGAAGCTCCCGCTGGTCCCGCTGCCCAAGGGCGTACGGGTGCAGCCCATCGCCGTCGAGGAGGTCGCGGACCGGCTGGCGGAGCTGGCCGGGCCGGCTCCGGCGGGCCGGGTCGCGGACATGGGCGGGCCCGAGATCCGCACCCTCCAGGAGTGGGGGCGGACCTACCTCGCGGCGACGGGGAGCAGGCGGAGGGTGGTCGCGCTGCCGCTCGCGGGGAAGGCGTACGCGGGCTTCCGGCGCGGCGGGAACCTGGCCCCCGCCCAGGCGGTGGGCCGGACCACCTTCGGGGAGTTCCTGGAGCGGCGGGGGTAGAAGGCGCCCGGCGGGCGCCCCGGCCTCGCGGCCTCAGCCCCCGAACAGGTCGTCCTGGGCGGCGGCCCGGGCGGCCAGGCGGGCTCCCTCCAGGACGGCCGGGCCGCCGAGCGCGGTGGCGCGGACCTCCGTCGGGACGGGGGTCAGGGCGGCCAGGCGGTCCGCGACGCGGGCGGCGAGGCCGGGGCCGCCCGCGTGGCCGAGCTCCCCGCCGAGGACCACGCAGCCCGGGTCCAGGACGGCGGCGACGGCCGCCGCCCCGAGGGAGAGCCGCTCGGCGAGGGCGTCGAGGAAGGCCTCCCCCGCCGCGCCGGCCACGGCCTGCTCCACGGGCCCGGTGAAGCCGTGCTCCGCCGCCAGGGCGGCCACCGCCGCGCTCCCGGCCAGGGAGTGGAAGCCGCCGCCGCAGTCGGTGGCGGAGGGCAGCCCTGCGGTCCCGGGGACGGGCAGGAAGCCGATCTCGCCGGCCCCGCCGGAGGCGCCCCGGCGCAGCCGCCCGTCCAGGACGACGGCGGCGCCGACGCCCGCGCCGAGCCACAGCAGCACGAAGGAGTCCAGGTCCCGCGCGGCTCCGGCGCGCTGCTCGGCGACGGCCGCCAGGTTGGTCTCGTTCTCCACGAGCACCCTGGCCGGCAGGGTCTCCTGGAGCGCGGCCACGAGCTCCCGGTGCCAGGCGGGCAGCCCGCCGGTGTCGCGCAGTCCGCCGTCCGCCGGGGCGACCAGTCCGGGCGCGCCGACGACCACGGTGTGCAGCTCCCGGGCGCCGGCCTCCCGGGTCAGCTCCGCCAGCCGGGCCACGGCCTCGCCGACCGCGTCGACGGGCAGGGCGGCGCGGGCCAGGGGGCGGCCGAGGAGATCGGTGACCACGGCGGTCGCGCTGTCGGTCCGTACGTCCAGGGCGGCCAGGTGGGCGCGGCCCGCGACGATCCCGTAGAGACGGGCGTTGGGGCCGCGGCGCTGTTCGCCGGACTCCCCCACGACCTCGATCAGCCCGGCCGCGCCGAGCCGTTCGACGAGGTCGGCGACGGAGGGGCGGGACAGCCCGGTCAGCCGCTTGAGCTGGGGCGCCGTCAGGGGCCCCTCCTCCTGGAGGAGTTCGAGGGCGAGGCGGTCGTTGATGGCCCGGGCCGTGCTCGGCGAGGCGGGGGACGGCGCGGCCGTCGCGGCGGGGGTCAGCACCTTGGCAGGGGTCACGGCGCCCATCTTAGGGAGGCGGAAGGCTCTAACTATCAGGCAGGCTCCCTGATAGTTTACTTCCCATGACCGGGGAACCCGAACTCAGCCCGGCGCGCCTGCGCCACGCCCGCTTCGCGATCGCCGCCGTCTTCTGCGTCCACGGAGGCGTCACCGGCTCCTTCGCCACCCGCATCCCCTGGATCCAGGAGCACGCCCAGCTCGGCGCCGGCACCCTGGGCCTGGCGCTCGCCTTCCCGGCCCTCGGCGCGGCGCTCGCGATGCCGCTGGCCGGGCGGATCAACCACCGCTTCGGCGCCCGCACCGCCCTGCGCGGGCTGCTTTCCCTGTGGACCCTGTCGCTGGTCCTGCCGGGCCTGGCCCCGAACCTGTGGACCCTGTGCGGGGCGCTCTTCGTCTACGGGGCCACCGCCGGGATGTCGGACGTGGCGATGAACGCCCTCGGCGTGGAGACGGAGAACCGGCTGGGCCGGTCGGTCATGTCCTCGCTGCACGGCATGTGGAGCGTCGGGGCGCTGCTCGGTTCGGCCGCCGGTACGGTCGCCGCGCACGCGGGGGCCGACGCCCGGCTGCACCACCTGGTCGCCGCGCTGGCCCTGACCGCCGCCGGGCTGGTCGCCGTACGCGGGGTGCTGGACCTGCGCGCCGCCCGCGAGGAGGAGGCCCCGCCGCGCTTCGCCCGGCCGCCGAGGGCGGCCCTGCTGATCGGCGGGGTGGGCTTCTGCGCGGTCTTCGCGGAGGGGGCGAGCCTGGACTGGTCGGCGGTGTACCTGCGGGACGTGCTGGGCTCGGCGGCCGGGCCGGCCGCGGCCTCCACCACCGCGTTCGCGCTGACCATGGCGCTGGCCCGGCTGGCCGGGGACCGGGTGGTGGACCGGTTCGGGGCGGTGCGGACCGTGCGGGCGGGCGGGGTGCTGGCCGTCGCGGGCGGGCTGCTGGTGGTCGGCGTCCGGGAGCCGGCGGCGGCCATGGCGGGCTTCGGGCTGATCGGGCTCGGCATCGCGGTGGTGGTGCCGCTCGCGTTCGCGGCGGCGGCGCGCAGCGGGCCGGCTCCGGCGCAGGCCATCGCCGGGGTCGCGACGATCACGTACACCTCGGGGCTGGTCGCGCCGTCGGCGATCGGGGCGGTGGCGGACGCCAGCTCGCTGGTGGTGTCGTTCGGGCTGGTGACCCTGCTGGCGTGCGCGCTGACCTTGGGGGCGGGGATGCTGCGGACCGGGCGGGCGCCGGGCGGGGCCACTCCCGCCAATCGGGACGAACCAGCACCTATCCGGCCGTAATATATCCGCTGGCCCGCTGCGGTGATCCCTTGCCGATCTCCTCGGTGATCTTCCTGGTGATCTACCGGCAGGGGCCAGGATCCTTGATCGGCCGACGGAACGGAAGTGGTGGGACATGGGCTTCGGCGTGCGCTGGACCCTGCACGGAGACGGGCGGACGCCCGCTCCCGGCGCGGTGGTGCGGCCCGAGGAGCGGCTGTCGTGGCCGCGCACCGCCGGACTCGGCGCCCAGCACGTCGTGGCGATGTTCGGCGCCAGCTTCGTCGCCCCGGTCCTCATGGGCCTGGACCCGAACCTGGCGATCATGATGTCGGGCATCGCGACGGTGATCTTCCTCCTCGCGACGCGCGGGCGGGTCCCCTCCTACCTGGGCTGCTCCCTCTCCTTCGTGGGCGTCGCGGCGGCGATCCGGGCGGGCGGCGGGGACAGCGCGGTGGTCACGGGCGCGGTCTTCACCGTGGGCGCGGCGCTCTTCCTCGCGGGTCTGGCCGTCCAGCGGTTCGGGGCGCGGATCATCCACGCGGCGATGCCGCCGGTGGTGACGGGCGCGGTCGTGATGCTGATCGGCTTCAACCTGGCGCCGGTCACGGCCTCGACGTACTGGCCCCAGGACCAGTGGACGGCCCTGCTGACCATGCTGTTCACCGGGCTCGCGGTGGTGTGCCTGCGCGGGTTCTGGTCGCGCATCGCGATCTTCCTGGGCCTGGTGTTCGGGTACGCGGTCTCCTGGGTCTTCGACCTGGTCTTCGGCAAGATCCACTCCACGGTGGGCGGGCCCGAGGCCGTGGACCACTGGCGGCTGGACCTCTCCGGCGTGGGCGAGGCCGACTGGATCGGGCTGCCGTCCTTCCACGCGCCGTCCTTCGAGTGGTCGGCCATCCTGATCGCGCTGCCGGTGGTGATCGCGCTGATCGCCGAGAACGCCGGACACATCAAGGCCGTCGGCGAGATGACCGGCGACCCGCTCGACGACAAGCTCGGCACCGCCATCGCCGCCGACGGCGCGGCGTCCATGCTGTCCACCGCCGTCGGCGGCCCGCCGAACACCACGTACTCCGAGAACATCGGCGTCATGGCCGCCACCCGCGTCTACTCCACGGCGGCCTACTGGGCCGCGGCCGGCTTCGCCCTGCTCTTCGGCCTGTGCCCCAAGTTCGGCGCGGTCGTGGCCGCGATCCCCGGCGGCGTGCTGGGCGGCATCACGGTGATCCTGTACGGCATGATCGGCCTGCTCGGCGCGCAGATCTGGCTGAACGGCCGGGTGGACCTGCGCAACCCGCTGAACCTGGTGCCGGCCGCGGCGGGCATCATCATCGGCGTCGGCGGGGTCAAGCTGCACTTCACCGACAGCTTCGAGCTGGGCGGGATCGCACTCGGCACGATCGTGGTGATCACCGGCTACCACGCGCTGCGCTACTTCGCCCCCGCGCACCTGAAGGAGCAGGAGCCGCTGCTGGACTCCGGCACGTCGGACTACGACGCGGACGCCGACGCGGACACCGACGCCGGGGGCGGCAAGCGGGGTTGACGCCCCTTCGCCCGAACCGGCGAAGCGCACGGCCAAGTTCCCCGCGCGGGGCGTCCGGGCTGGGACGCTGCCCTGCATGGAAGCGGTACTCGCGCGGATGCGCGCCCTGGACGAGCGGCTCCCCGCGCAGGACGGTGTCGCCGTCTTCAACCGGGTGTACATGACCGTGACGCAGACCCTGCACCGGCGGATCGGCCAGGGCGAGTTCCCGGCGCCGCGGCGGGCGCAGACGCTGGCCGTGCGGTTCGCGGAGCGGTACCTGACGGCGGTGGAGGCGGACCGGGCGCCGGCCTGCTGGCGCCCGCTGCTCCAGTACCGGCGCCACCCGGGGGTGCGGCCGCTCCAGCACGCGCTGGCCGGGATCAACGCCCACATCGGGCACGACCTGGCCCTGGCGGTGGTGTCCACCTGCCGCGCCCTGGACTGCCCGCCGACGGCCCTCGAAGCCGACTTCCACCGGGTCGGCGACACCCTGGTCTCCCTGGAGGAGCGCATCCGGGAGGACCTGATGCCGGGCCCCGACCTGCTGGAGGTCGCCGACCCGCTCACGCACCTGCTGGGCTCCTGGAGCCTGGAGCGGGCCCGGGCGGGGGCCTGGGCGTCGGCCCGCCTGCTGTGGACGCTGCGGCGCTCCCCCGACCTGGCGGAGGAGTTCGAGGAGTCACTCGACGCCGGGGTCGGCCTGGTCGGGCGGTGCCTCCTCACGCCGACGGCCCGCCGCTCCGCTGCGCGGTGCTGCCCCTGGTGACCCCCCGCTGCGCGGGCCGCGTGACCGGCTGGTGCCGCCGCGGGTGCGGGGGCCGCTGCGCGGGCTGCTCCCCGCCCCGCCCTTCGCCCGTTCCCTGGGGGCTCCGCCCCCAGACCCTCGCGCCTCAAACTCCCCCAGCTACCGCTGGGAGGTGCCCCCAGGCGGGGCTGAGATGTGCTGCGCACGTCCAGCCCGCGCGGCGTTTGAGCGTACCGGGCGCGGAGCGCCCGGTATCGGGGTCAGGGGCGCAGCCCCTGGGAACGGTGGAAGGGCGGGTAGGGGACCTCGCCCCGCGCAGCGGACAACCACCCGCACCCAACCCCACCACCCCGGCCCAAACGAAACCGGCCCCGCCCCGCACACACCGGACGGAGTCCGGTGCAGCGGCGCGAAGCCGGTAAGGCGCCCTGGCGCCGCACCGCGCGAGCGGTGCGTCGGGAAGGGCTAGTCCTCGGGGAGTTCGACCGGGGCGATCTCGTCGAAGACGTCGCCCGGGCCCGGGTTCGCGGCGTCCGTGGACCCGCCGAGGTGGTGCATGACACCCCAGACGGCGTTCAGCGCGGTCTGCACCGCGCCCTCGGCCCAGCCGGCCGTCCAGGAGATGTCGTCGCCCGCGAGGAAGATGCCGCGCTTGTCCTCGGGGAGGCGGTCCTGCATGAAGTGGGTGTACAGGCGCCGCTGGTAGCGGTAGTGGCCCGGCAGGTTGGCCTTGAACGCGCCCATGAAGTAGGGCTCGTTCTCCCAGGACACGGTCACCGGGTTGCCGATGATGTGGCGGCGGATGTCGACCTTGGGGTAGATCTCGCCGAGGGACTTCAGCATGACCTCCATCCGCTCGTTCGCGGACAGCGGCAGCCACTTGAGGCTGTCGTCGCACCAGGTGTACGACAGGCAGATCACGGCCGGCTGGTCCGGGCCGTTGTCCAGCAGGTACGTGCCGCGGGTCATGCGGTCCGTGAGGGTCATCGACATGACGTCGCGGCCCGTCTCCTCGTCCTTGTCGAGCCAGAAGGGGCGGTCGACGGGGATGAAGAGCTTGCTGGACTCCATGTAGTGGGTGCGCTCGATCGCCGTCCAGTGGTCGATCGGGAAGAGCGTGTCGTCGCACGCGATCTTCGACAGCAGCATCCACGACTGGGCCGTGAAGATCGCGGCGCGGTAGGTGCGGATGTCGCCCGACGCGTCGGTGACGGTGATGCGGTTGCCGGCCGTGCGGTGCAGGCGGGTGACCGCCGGGCGCGGGGTGCCGTCGTGCAGGGACGACAGGGACGTGCCCTGGGCCCAGTACAGGATCTTCTCGGGCTCGCGCTCCCACAGGCGCAGCGGCAGCTGCTGCGAGCCGCCGACGATGCCGCGGTGGTGGTCGTCCGCCTCGGTGTAGACGACGCGCAGGATCTCCAGGATGGAGTTCGGGAAGTCGGTGTCCCAGCCGCCGGTGCCGAAGCCGACCTGGCCGAAGATCTCGCGCTTGCGGAAGGACTTGAAGGCCTCGGACTTGCAGAGGAAGCCGTAGAAGGTCTCGTCGTCGAGCTTCTCGACGAGCTTCGCCCAGATCTCGCGGATGCGCGGGACGTCCCGCTCGCGCATCGCGGTGTTCATGTCGGAGAAGTCGGCGCCCTCGTCAAGGCAGGCGTTCCACGCGGCGGCGACGTCGCGGTAGACCTGCGGGAGGTCGGCGATGGTCTCGGCGTAGTGGGTCTCGCCCTTGAGGTCCACGACCGTCGAGGGGGTGGCCTCGGACAGCGGGTTCGGGAAGGGCTGGGTCTGCAGGCCCACGAGGTCGATGTAGTGCTGGAGCGCGGTGGAGGACGGCGGGAAGCGCATGGCGCCCATCTCCGCGGTCAGGCCCTCGGTGCCGGCGCCCTCGAAGCCGACGGTGCGCAGGCGGCCGCCGATCTGGTCGGCCTCGTACACGACGGGCTTGAGGCCCATCTTCATCAGCTCGTAGGCGGAGATGATGCCGGACAGGCCGCCGCCGATGACGGCGACCTCGGTGCCGTGCTCGGTCGCCGGTATCTGGCCCAGGCCCGCCGGGTGGGCGAGGAAGTCGTCGTAGGCGTACGGGAAGTCCGGCCCGAACATGGTGATCGGGGGCTGGCCGTCGCTGTGCGGAACGGCGGTGGTGGGCACCGTGGACGTCATGGGGGTACGTCTCCTTGCGGCAGAACGGGCGGGGCGGGAGGGCTGGGGGCGGAGCTGGGGCTCAGACGAGGGAGGCGTAGAGCCCGGGGCGGCGGTCGCGCAGGTACGGGTTGGTCTCGCGGGAGGCTTCCAGGAGCTCCGGGTCGACCTGGCCGAAGACCATCTCCTCGCCGCGGCCGGCCCGGGTGCGGGTGACCCCGTCGGGGCTGGCGAGGCAGCTGAGGCCGACGAACTCGAACTCGCCCTCGGGGCCGGTCCGGTTGACGTACGCGATGTACATCTGGTTCTCGAAGGCCCGTACGGGGACCAGCTGTTCGGCGACGAACTGGAAGGGGTGCATCTGCGCGGTCGGGACCAGGAGGAGGTCGGTCCCGGCGAGCGCGTGGGCCCGTACGTTCTCGGGGAACTCCACGTCGTAGCAGATCATGATGCCGACGCGGAGGCCGTTCAGGTCCGCCTGGACGACGGCCGTGTCGCCGGGGGTGAAGGCGTCCTGCTCGAAGCAGCCGAAGAGGTGGGTCTTGCGGTAGTTCGCCAGCCGGGCACCGTCGGGGCCGATCAGCTGCGCCGAGTTGTAGACGGTGTCGCCGTCCCGCTCCGGGTAGCCGTACAGGACGGCGATCCCGTGGCGGCGGGCGATGCCCGCGATGGCGTGGGCGGACTCGCCGTCGGCCGGTTCGGCGTACCCCGGCACTTCCTGGAGGTCCAGCGCGTAGCCGGTCAGGTACATCTCCGAGGTCACGAGGAGCCCGGCCCCGCCCTGTGCGGCGCGCGACGCGGCCTCGTCGAGCCGCTTCAGGTTCTCGGCGGTGTCGCCGAGCCGTCCGGAGCTCTGGAGGAGTGCGGTGCGCAGCGGGGGCATGGGCGTACCTCTGTGACAGGTGGGGTGGGGGTCGTAAAACGGTACGTTCGGGCGTTCGACCTGGACAAGCCGTGACCGTTGCGCTGGGCGCATCGATTCGTTGCGCGTTCCGGTGGATGTGCGGTGATTCGTTGCGCGGCGGGTTTCCGGTGGCCCCGGGGCCGGTGCGGGGGCCCGGGCGGGACCTGACATCCGGGGGAAAACCGGCTGCTCAGCCGGGTCCCGGGGGCTTACCCTGCGGCCGACCGGCACGGCACTCCGGAAGGATCCCGCACGACATGTCCGCCGAGAATCCCGTCTCACCGCTCGACAACCCGGTGTGGGCCTCCCTGAACGGCCCGCACCGTGCCTTCGCCGAGTACGCGGGCAGCGGCGCGGCCCGCTACCTGCGGTCCGCCACCCCCTTCGCCGCCCTCGCCGACCCGCGGGACCCGTCGGCCTGGGCGGACCTGGCGGCGCTGGCCGGCCCGGGGCAGGAGGTGTGGCTGACGGGCCTGCTGACGCCGCCGGCGGGCTGGGAGACGGTGGCCGTGATCCCCGGGGTCCAGCTGGACGGCCGGGCGGTGCGGGTCGAGCACGCGCCGGAGGCGGTCCGGCTCGGCCCGGCCGACGTGGAGGAGATGACGGCCCTGGTGGAGCTGACCGAGCCGGGCCCCTTCCTGCCCCGCACGGTCGAGCTGGGCACCTATCTGGGGATCCGGCACGAGGGCCGGCTCGTGGCGATGGCCGGGGAGCGGATGCGGCCGCCGGGCTGGAGCGAGATCAGCGCGGTGTGCACCCATCCGGACTTCCGCGGCCGGGGCCTGGCGGCCCGGCTCGTGCGGGCGGTGGCGGCGGCGATCCGGGACCGCGGCGACCTGCCCTTCCTGCACGCGGCGGCGGGCAACACGGGCGCGGTGCGGCTGTACGAGTCCATGGGCTTCACCCTGCGCCGGGAGCCGGTGTTCATCGGGGTGCGCTCCCCGAAGGAGTAGATGATCTTCCGTAACACGCTTTAACACGGGGTTCATTGAGTGCCGCCGGAGTTGCCCGTAGCGTCGGCGGTACGGGAGCGCGGGCGGCGGGAAGACGGCCGTGGCGATGAACACGCGGGCAGATCAGCGGTCGTCCGGACCGCCTCCGCGCTCCCGTTTTCCCGGCGGGCGGTTTCAGTGGGCTCCCAGCGGTCACACGCGGGGCGAGGCCACTGGAAGGAGCCGACATGACCGACCTCTCACACCTGCCCGGCGCCGCCCTCCACCACTGGCAGTGGCAGTCGCGGGCCGCCTGCCGCGCGCTCGGACCCGGCAGGTTCTTCCACCCCGCCGGTGAGCGAGGGGAGGAACGCGACGACCGGGACCGGGCGGCGAAGGAGGTCTGCGCCCGCTGCCCGGTCCGCGCGGCTTGCCTGGAGCACGCCCTGCGCACCCGTGAGCCCTTCGGTGTCTGGGGCGGGCTAACGGAGGAGGAGCGCCGCGCGCTCACCGGCCGTACGGCCCGCCCGCTGTCCGTGTGACTACCGCTGCCGCTCTGCCCAGGCGCGGGCGAAGAGCTCGTGCGGGGGCAGTGGTGCGAGCAGGCGCAGCAGCGGCGGGTGGAGGGTCGTGCCCGAGGCGGCTGCCAGGTGCGGGGCCAGTTTGGTGTGTTCCACCGGCAGGTGCGGGGCCTTGAGCTCCGTCCACGGCCCCGGGGTGAACAGGCTGCGTCCCGCGCGGGCCCGCTTGCCGCTCTCCACGGCGCCGGTGGCCGCCAGCTCCGCCTGGGCGGCCTTGTGCCGGGCCGCCGTCCAGCCGTTCCAGCGGCGGACGGCGCGGTCCGTCGGGCGGACCAGGGCCAGCAGCTGGAGGTACAGGGCGGCGGCGTCCGCGCCGACCCCCAGGACACCGGCGGCCTCGGCGACCAGCTCGGGGGCGCTCAGCGCCGGGTTCGCCTCGTAGCCGCCCTCGGGCACCGGCGTGTCCGCGGCGCGGGCGGCCAGCCGGGCGAGGCCGTCGAAGAGGTCCCGGTGCCCGCGCACGACGGTCAGCAGGTAGCCGCCCCGGACGCCGGCGGCGATCCGCTCGGCCCGCGCCAGCCGCCGCGGGTCGGCGAGGGCGGCGATCCGCAGGAAGGCGTCCCCGCTGGGCACGGCCACCACGAAGACCCCGTCGTCGAGGGCCGTGGAGGGGCCGGCGGCGCCCTCCCACAGCGGCTCGGGGCAGGGCAGTACGGGCCCCTCGTACGGGGTGAACGCCGGGTCGTCCTGCGCGATGCCGGCCAGCTCACCGAAGAAGCCGCTCAGGGGGACGAGTGCGCCCGGGCCGTCGAACCGGTCCCGCAGCCGCCCGTACAGGGCCAGGGCGCCCCGGGCCCCGGCGTCGCCGACGGGCCGTTCCGTGAGGGCCCAGGCGATCACGGAGGCGGCGGTGTGGTGGGCGGGTTCCCCGTGGATCCAGCTGCCGGCGGTGCCGTCGGGAGCGGCGTGGTGGAGGTCGATCCCGCCCCTGCGGTTGCCGACGAGTACGAGGCCCTCCGCCCCGGAGGGCGTCCCCTCGGGGGTCCGCCCGGCGGGCAGGGCCCGGGCCCAGGGCAGGGGCAGGCCCAGGTCGGCCTCCAGCGCGGCGGCCAGCTCCTCGTCCACGGGCTCCTCGGAGCCCAGCAGGCCGGTCCACACGGCCGCCATCCGCTCGGCGGCCCGGACGGTCCCGCCCGGCTGCCACAGCTCGGCCACGTCCTGCGGCAGGCCGGCGGCGAGGACGGCGCAGCGGCCCGCGTCGCCGAGTTTCCGGGAGAGCCCCCCGTACTCCTCGGCGAGGGACTTGTTGGCCCTGAACGGCGCGGCGGCCAGCAGCTTGAGGTGCTCGCCGTGGTCCTCGCGGGCCGGGAACCCGGCGAGGACCAGGGCCGCGACGGTCTCCCGGACCCCGGTCAGCCGGGCGAAGGCCTCGCGGGCGGCGGGTTCCGCGGGCAGCGGGCCCCGCTCGGCCAGCAGCTCCAGCAGCCGGGGCAGGCGTACGGAGTCCGCGTCCTCGACGGTGGTGGTCCGGCAGTCCTCGGCGCCTTCGGGGGCGGGGTCGGCGGCCCGCTGGAGGAACCAGGCCCGGCCGCCGCGGACGGCCCCGGAGGCCAGGGTGTGCCCGGCGGCGCGGAGGGCGGCGAGGGCCTCCTCCGCCGCCCGGCCGGTGCGCCAGGTGCCGCCGGCTTCGGCGAAGGGCTGCCCGCTCCAGGTGTCCAGCAGCGCGGCCAGGGCCGTCCGCTCCTCCTCGGGGGTGGTCGCGGCGGCGGCCCGCCAGGCGACGGCGCCGATCCGGCCGAGCAGCGGCTCCCAGGGCTCGGGGTCGGCGGGCCGGGCCAGCACGCGCGCCTCGTCGCCGATCTCGCCGCGCAGGTGGCGCCCGTCGGCGGCGACGGCGGTGAGCATGGCGGGCTGCCGGGTGGGCTCGGGGTCGTTGTAGTAACGGCGGCGGAGCGACAGCAGCGGGTGGAGGGCGGGGGCGAGCACGGAGTCGGGCACCTCGGTGCGCAGGGTGACGACCGGTGCGGCCCGCATCAGGGCAGTGCGGCGGGCGAGCGAGCGCAGCCGGCGCAGCACGTCGGCGGCGAGCCGGGCGGCCCGGTCGGCTCCGGCGGCGATGCGCGGTTCGAGGCCGCCGGGCAGGGCGGGGGCGGGGTCGCCGGCGAGGGCGGCGTCGAGGAGGGCGCGTACGGCGGTGTCGTCGAGGGTGCGCAGGGTCGTGGAGGAGGCCTCGCAGCGCGGGGTGAGGAAGTGCCAGTAGGCGGGCGGCGGTACGGGGCCCGCGGCTTCGCCGAAGCCGGGGGTGTGGCGCTCGTCGGAGCCGGGGAAGCCGGGCACCTGCCACAGGAGGGAGTTGTCCTCGGCGGCGTGGCAGCGGATGGACGCCTGGCCGGTGAGCACCCCGTCCTCGCCACCCTGGGGCATCCGGACCACGCCCCAGGGCCTGCGGCCCAGGCGGCGGCTGCGATAGGAGGCGCGGCGGCCGTCGATGCCCTCCAGGACGAACGAGGTGGGCGAGGGGCCGGCGTAGGGGGTGTGGTTGAGGACGCGGAAGCCGACGAGCCGGCCGTCCTGGCCGAGCGGGGACGCGGGGGCGCCCTCGGGGAGGGCGGCGAGGGACTGACAGGAGGCGGAGAAGCGCTGCGTGCCGGGCGGCAGTGCGGCGGCGGTGTGGAACTCCGGGGGCGTGGTGTCGGGGAGCACCTCGCCGGTCTCCGGGTGGACGCGGGTCAGGACCTGTCCGGTCCGCGGGCCGACGCCGCCGGAGCTCCAGTAGCGGCGGCCGTCGCTCATCTGGGCGTCGTAGGAGCCGATGCCCTCGCGGCCGCCGGGGCGCAGGACGGAGCCGCCCTCGTGGCGGCCGCCACCGTCGGGGGTCTGGAAGTGGTAGCCGAGGTCCCTGCTGCCGCCGTAGCCGCGCAGGCCGAGCTGCTGCTCGGGCTCGAAGACGTCCTCCGGGCGGTCGGCCCAGAATGCCCGGTCGCCGGAGGAGGCCTTGGGGGTGGTGCCGTAGGCGACCAGGAAGGCGCCGCCGACGTGGTGCACGGTGTGCGCGGTGGCTTCCCCGGGGAGCCGGAAGGTGCAGGAGGCGCGGGGGCCGGCGTGGTCGACGGTGACGGCGCGGTCGGGGCCGTAGACGGTCAGCAGGGGCCAGGTGCAGGTGACTCCGGTGACCGCTTCGGGGCCGCCGAGGGTGGCGACGGCCTCTTCCAGGGCGGGCCAGCCGTACTCCTCGGGGAGGCCTGCGCGCAGGGCGCGGGCGAGCGGGCCGGTGAGGTCCGGTGCGGCGAGGGCTTCGTCGATGCCGTCGAGGGCGCGGGCGGTGGGCCGGTCGAGGAGGGTGGCGAGCTCGTCGACGGCCTCGTCGGCCGCGGCCAGGCCGCCGCCGCGCAGGGCGGCGAGCAGGCCCTCGATCCGGCCGTGGACCTCGGCGGTGATGCCCGCGTTGTGCGGGAGGCGGGTGATGGCGGTGCCGGAGCCGCGCAGGCGGGCGTGGACGGTGCCCTCCAGGCGGGGGCCGAAGACCGGGTCGGCGGCCAGGGCCTTCAGGTCGCGGCGGGAGCGGGCGTCCCAGAACACCAGGCCGACGGCGGGGCCGGGGTCCTGGACGGCGATGCCCTCGGACAGGCAGGCGTCGAGGAGGTCGGCGTCCAGTCCCCGGTGGGCGTGGCGGTCCTCGTGCAGGCGCAGCGGGCTCTGGGCGGCGCGCAGCCGGGGGGCGAAGAGGGTGAGGAGCTCGAAGAGTTCGGCGGGCATGGGCTGGCGCATGAGGCCGCTGCCGCAGCGGCCGTGGGCGTAGCGGCCGGCGTAGCGGGAGAAGCATTCGGTGAGGCCGCCCTGGGGGGCGATGCGCCCGGCCGCGGCGGCTTCGGCGACGCCGCAGCCGAGGAGCAGGCGCAGCCAGGAGGAGGCGTCGGTGCGGCTCTCGGGGAAGAGGTCGAGGAGCAGGGCCGCGGTCTCCTGCGCCGGGGGGTGGGCGGTGAGCGGCTTGGCGGCGGCGTCGAACAGCCGGTCGGGGACCTCCTTGCCCTTCGCGGCGCCGAGGACGAGGCCGAGGACGCGGGCTTCCTCGGCGGTGTCGAGGCCCGCGGCGCGCGCGGAGAGGCGGACGCGGCGGGCCAGGTCGGCGGGGAGTTCGCCGGGCGAGGCGGCCCAGGCGCGCAGGACGCGTACGTACTCCTCGTGGGCGGCGGCGGGCTCCAGGGCCTCGGCCAGCCAGGCCTGGTGGCCGCTGAGTTCGGTGGCGGGGAGGGCTCCGGCGCGGGCGAAGAGCAGGACGTTGGCCCGGTGCCAGTCGGGGTCGACGGGGAGGCGGTGGCCGCGTTCGGCCTTGCGGGCCAGGGTGTAGGCGCGGGCGGCGGAGCGCAGGTGCCAGGCGATGAGCTTGTGGCCGATGGTGTCCCAGAACCAGGGCAGGTGGGCGGGGTCCAGGTCCCGGACGCGCCGCTCCAGGCCGTCCACGTAGCGGCCGGGCTTCTCGTAGGCCAGGTGGATCGTGCCGAGGGCCTCGTCGAGCAGCGCGACGGCGGCCGGCGCGGAGCCGGGGTCGTGGGCGCGGGCCCAGTCGGTGTAGGCGGTCGAGAGGTGCGGGTCGGCCGGCGGCTGGATCTGGATCTTCATGCGCCCGATGGTGGCACGCGCCGCTGACAGCCCCGCGTCCCGTCGCCGGGTACGCCGACGCCCCCGCCGGACGGCCGGCGGGGGCGTGGGGGTGCCCGTTACGCGGGTGCTCCCGAGGTGAAGCGGCGCAGGAGCGGGCTGAGGACGAGTACGGACTTGGTCCGTTCGACGAAGGGTTCGCCCGCGATGCGCTCCAGGACGCGCTCGAAGTGCCTCATGTCGGAGGCGAAGACCTGGACGAGGGCGTCCGCGTCGCCGGTGACGGTCGACGCGGACACCACCTCGGGGTACCGCTCCAGCCCCCGCCGGATGTCGTCCGGAGAGGTGTTGTGGCGGCAGTAGATCTCGATGAAGCCCTCGGTCTCCCAGCCCATGGCGGCCGGGTCGACGCGGACGGTGAAGCCGGTGATGGCGCCTTCGGCCCGCAGCCGGTCCACGCGCCGCTTGACGGCGGGGGCCGAGAGCCCGACCTCGGAGCCGATGTCCGCGTAGGAGCGGCGGGCATCCTCGGCGAGGGCGTGCACGATGCGTTCGTCGAGATCGTTCAGTCGCACTGCGGGTGGATCACTTCTCTGCTGTGGCCACCTCAGCTTCGGTGGCCAGTCGGGAGCGGCGGACGCCGTACAGGAAGTAGAACACGAGGCCCACGATCATCCAGCCACCGAAGACCATCCACGTGGCCATATCGAGGCTGAACATCATGTAGCCGCAGGCGAGGACACCCAGGATGGGGGTGACGGGGAAGAGCGCCACCTTGAAGGTGCGCGGCATGTCGGGGCGGGTCCGGCGCAGGATGACGACGGCGACGTTGACCAGGCCGAAGGCGAAGAGGGTGCCGATGCTGGTGGCGTCGGCGAGCTTGCCCAGCGGGATGAAGGCGGCGAGGACGCCGCAGAACAGGGAGACGATCACCACGTTGGCGCGGGGGGCGCCGGTCTTCTCGTCGACCTTGGCGAAGACCTTGGGGACGAGGCCGTCGCGGGACATCGCGAAGAGGATGCGGGTCTGGCCGTAGAGGACGGCGAAGACGACGGAGAAGATCGCGACGATGGCACCGCCGGCGAGGACGACGCCCCAGACGCTGGTGCCGGTGACGTCGGTCATGATCTGGGCGAGCGCGGCCTCGGTGCCCTCGAAGTCCTGCCACGGCATGGCGCCGACGGCGACGAAGGCGACGAGGACGTAGAGGACGGTGACGATGGCCAGCGAGAGCATGATCGCCCGCGGCAGGTCCTTCTTGGGGTTCTTGGCTTCCTCACCGGCGGTGGAGGCGGCGTCGAAGCCGATGTAGGAGAAGAAGAGGGTGGAGGCGGCGGCGCTGATGCCGGTGACGCCGAGCGGGGCGAGGGGGGTGTAGTTGCCCGCCTTGATGCCCATGATGCCGATGCCGATGAAGAGCAGCAGGGTGACGATCTTCACCGCGACCATGATCGAGTTGACCGTGGCGCTCTCCTTGGCGCCGCGCATCAGGAAGACCATCGAGAGCAGGACGACGACCAGGGCCGGCAGGTTGATGAAGCCGCCCTCACCCAGCGGTGCGGAGACCGCTTCGGGGATGGTGACGCCGATGGTGCCGTCGAGGAACTCGTTGAGGTACTGGCCCCAGCCGACGGCGACGGCCGCGACGGAGACGGCGTACTCCAGGACCAGGCACCAGCCGCAGATCCAGGCTATGAGCTCGCCCATGGTGGCGTAGGCGTACGAGTACGAGGAGCCGGAGACCGGGACGGAGCCGGCCAGCTCGGCGTAGGAGAGGGCCGAGAACAGGGCGGTCAGGCCCGCGATGACGAAGGAGATCGTCACGGCGGGGCCGGCCTTGGGGGCGGCGGTGCCGAGGACGACGAAGATGCCGGTGCCCAGGGTGGCGCCGATGCTGATCATGGTCAGCTGCCACATGGTGAGCGAGCGGCGCAGCGTGCCGCCCTCGCCCTGGCCGCCCTCGGAGACGAGCCGCTCGACCGGCTTGCGCCGCATGAGCGGGTTCACGGGCTTGCGCGTCTCCGGGGAGAGCGTGGGTGCCTGGCCCTGATCGAGCACGGGGGGACTCCTTTGACACTGCGGATGGGGACGGTTCGGGCGTCGACCGCAGCGGTCCGGAGCAGTTGTCAGACAGGAGTGAGCCCGTCTGGGCATGAGGGGACCGCCGAGCAGGCGGTCCGCGCCACTCCACGTACAGGGGGTGAGCCTACGAGCAGAGTGATACCGCCCGTAATGCACCATCCTTGCACATTGGCGGACGATCGTTGCGCGGATCCGCCCGGCATGGTCGTTTGTTGCGCACGGATGATCGATCGCTGCACAGGGCCCCGCCGCGGGGGGTTCCCGGCCGCGCCGCCCTGGCCGCTCAGTGGTGCGGTCCGCCACGGTCGAACCGGGCCCGCGCGGGGTACGGGTGAACGCAGTGGCCCGGGGGGGGGTGGACCCCGCGGCCGCCGCACCGCTCGGGCCGGGGGGAGGGAGCGCGACGCCGCCGACGCACCGCCGGGCCGGGTCGCCGAGACCGCCGACACCACGCCCGCCCCGCCCTCCCGCCCCGCCGCCGGCCTCGTACGTGAGGGGCCGGCGCGACGTTCCCGTACCCGACGATCGGAGACCGGATTGAGACCACCACTGGGCCCCGACGGCAGCTGGCAGGACCCCGGGCCCTTCCTGCGCGGGGTCGCCTGGCTGGACCGGGGCCGCCCGGTGCGCGCCGACCCGGACGACACCATGCGCCTGCCCTGGGACACCGGCGAGCGGGCCACCCTCCCCATCGGGGTGCGGCTGGAGTTCACCACGCGCACGGCGCACGCGGTGGAGATCCGCTACCGGGCCGCCGTGCCCGGCCCCACCGACGCGCTGCGCGACCTCTCGCACGGCTTCGCCCTGTGGAACCGGCACGGGCTGCTCACCGAGGTCTTCACCGAGCCCGCCGCGGAGTCCGTCGTACGCCTGGACCTGCCGGAGCAGCGGCAGGGCCCGTTCACCCTGCACCCGCCCGAGGGCCAGTCCCCCCTGATCCTGGGGCTGCGCGGCATCGGCGGCGACCTCGCCCCCGCCCCCGGGGCCCCCCCGCTGGGTGGTGCACGGCGACTCCATCACCGAGGGCTGGTGGTCCACGCGGCCCGCCCACGGCTGGCCCGCCGTCGCCGGCCGCGCGCTGGGCTTCGACACCGTCAACCTCGGCTACGCCGGCGCCGCGCGCGGCGAACTCGCCACCGCCGAGCAGCTCGCGGCGCTCCCCGCCGACGTCCTCACCCTCGCCTTCGGCACCAACTGCTGGTCCCGCGTCCCCTTCACGGCCCCGCTGCTGTACGAGACCACCCGCGTGTTCCTCGACCTGGTCCGCCAGGGCCACCCCCGCACCCCCCTGCTGCTCCTGTCCCCCGTGCTGCGCCCCGACGCCGAGCGCACCCCCAACCGCCTGGGCGCCACCCTGGGCGCGCTGCGGGACGCGATGGAGCGGGCCGTCCGGGACCGGATCGCCGCCGGGGACGGCCGGCTGGCCCTGCTGCCGGGCCGGGACGTGCTCGGACCCGAACACCTCGCCGACGGGCTGCACCCCAACGACGCCGGACACCAGGTCCTCGGCCTCGCTGTGGTCACGGCCCTGAGGCGGGCCGGGTTCGACGGCGGGTGAGTGAGACAGGCCATACCGCTCCCGCTGAACAGGGCGCCCCCGCGGTGCCGTGTCCCCCACAAGCAGCCGGGTCCCCGGGCCGCGCACGACGCGGCGGACCGGAGCCGGACCCGGCGGACACACAGTGGGAGAGAACACCATGGGCATCAAGCGCGGAACCACCCTGGCCGCCGTAGCGGTCGTCGTCACCCTGGCGGCGACCGCCTGCGGGACGAACGTCAAGGGCGGCGCGACCGGTCCGGCCGGGGCCGCGTCCGCCCAGGCTCCCGCCGCCGACCCCTACGCCGACGGGCAGCAGCCCGCACAGCAGGCCGGTGCCGCGAAGCCCGCCGGACAGCTGGCGATCGCGGCCACCGACCAGCTCGGGTCGGTGCTCACCGACAGCGCCGGCTTCACCCTGTACCGCTTCGACAAGGACACCGCCAAGCCGCCGGCCTCCAACTGCGACGGGGACTGCGCCAAGGCCTGGCCGGTGGTCGCGGCGGGCGAGGTCACGGCAGCCGCCGGCATGGACCCCGCCCTGCTGGGCGAGGTGGTCCGCAAGGACGGCGGCAAGCAGCTGACGGTGGCCGGCTGGCCCGTGTACCGCTTCGCCAAGGACACCAAGGCGGGCGACCTGAACGGGCAGGGCGTCGGCGGCACCTGGTTCGCCTTCGCCCCCGACGGCAAGAAGGCCGCGAAGGCGGCGGCCTCCCCCGCCCCCGCCGGCGCCGGACAGGCCTCGGGCGCGCTGACGGTGGCCAAGGACCCCAAGCTGGGCGACCACATCGTCGACGGCAACGGCATGACGGTCTACCGCTTCAAGCCCGACACCGCCTGGCCCATGGTCTCCAAGTGCACCGGCGACTGCCTGGCCAAGTGGCCGGTGGTGCCGCCGGTGGACAAGGCGAACGCCAAGGGGATCATCGAGAAGAACTACCTGGTCCTGGACCGCCCCGACGGCAAGAAGCAGCAGACGGTGAACTGCTGGCCGGTCTACACCTTCACCGGTGACAAGAAGGCCGGCGACACCAACGGCCAGGGCGTCGGCGGCACCTGGTACGCCGTCGCCCCCGACGGCGGGCTCATCACCGCCCAGTGACCCCCACCCCAAGTCGCGCGGCCCCCGCCCCCTCCCCCCGGCGGGGGCCGCGCACCGTTTGCCGCGGCGGACGCCTTCCCTAGACTCGGCCCCATGCTGCGCGTACTGGCCGTCGACGACGAGAAGCCGCTCCTGGAGGAACTCCTCTACCTGCTGCGCTCCGACCCGCGCGTGCGCAGCGCCGAGGGCGCCTCGGACGCCACGGAGGCCCTGCGCCGGATCACCCGCGCGGTGGAGAGCGGGCCGGACGGGCCCGACGCTATCGACGTGGTCTTCCTGGACATCCAGATGGCCGGGCTGACGGGGCTGGACATCGCCCGGCTGCTGGCCGGGTTCGCCCGGCCGCCGCTGATCGTGTTCGTCACCGCGCACGAGGGCTTCGCGGTGCAGGCCTTCGACCTGAAGGCGGTGGACTACGTACTGAAGCCCGTACGGCCGGAACGGCTGGCCGAGGCGGTCCGGCGGGCCCGCGAACTGCTGGCCCGGCCCGTGCGGGAACCGCGGCCGGAGCCGGAGCGGGCGGCCGTCCCCGCGCCGCGCCGCACGCCGGGCGCGGCGCCGGCCGTGGAGCGGGCGCCGGAGCAGATCGCCGTCGAACTGGGCGGCGTCACCCGGTTCGTGGCCATCGCGGACATCGCGTACGTGGAGGCCCAGGGGGACTACGCCCGGCTGCACACCGACGAGGGCAGCCACCTCGTGCGGATCCCGCTGTCCACGCTGGAGGAGCGCTGGGCGGCCCGCGGCTTCGTCCGCATCCACCGCCGGCACCTGGTGGCGCTGGCCCGGATCGACGAACTCCGGCTGGACGCGGGCACCACCAGCGTCCGCGTGGGCGCGGCCGAGCTCCAGGTGAGCCGCCGCCACGCGCGCCAGCTGCGGGACCTGCTGATGCGGCAGGCCACCGGCTGACGGGCCGCCACCCGGCCGCGGGCGGACCGGCGTACGACCGCCCGGCGTACCAACACGCCGTTCGTCGCGCGGGGAAGGGCGTACGGCGATCCGCCGGGCCCGTCGGCCGCAGGGCCGCCCTCCGTGGTCCGTCGCCGGGGCCGCGCCCGCATATCGTGGATTATCCGGCCCGGGAGGAGCGACATGTCCGAGATCCAGGCGCTGTTGGACGCGCTGAGCGGACTGCCCCGCACCCGCCCGTCGGGGCCCGCCGAGGCCGAGCAGCTGCTGGCCCGGCTGCGGAGCGCGGCCGCCCGCTGGGCCGACGTGCTGTTCGAGGCGCAGGAGGACGCCCGCCGCGTCCTGCCCCCGCGTGCGGAGGCGGCCCTGACGCTCGCGTTCCGGCGCGCGGAGGAGTCGTACGTGGAGCTGGAGATCGCCCTGCGCGACTGCGCGGAACACCGCGATCCGGCGGTGTGATCCAGGGGCCGGATCAGGCCTGTCGTCCCGCCGGAGGCGCTGCGTAGACTCCCAGGATCCCCTCCCCCGTCGAAGGACCCTCCGGTGAACCAGACGTACGCGCTGACCGCGGTCACCGCCGTCGTGCTGGTGACGGTGCTGGTCGGCGCGCTGGGGCTGCGGATATCCCGGACCACCTCCGACTTCTACGTGGCTTCGCGGACCGTCGGCCCCCGGCTGAACGCGGCGGCCATCAGCGGGGAGTACCTCTCCGCCGCCTCCTTCCTCGGCGTCGCCGGGCTGGTGCTGCTCCAGGGGCCGGAGATGCTCTGGTACCCCGTCGGCTACACGGCCGGGTACCTGGTGCTGCTGGTGCTGGTCGCGGCGCCGCTGCGGCGCTCGGGCGCGTACACCCTGCCGGACTTCGCGGAGGCCCGGCTCCAGTCGCAGGCCGTGCGGCGGATCGCGGTGGTGTTCGTGCTCGGGGTCGGCTGGCTGTACCTGCTGCCGCAGCTCCAGGGGGCCGGGCTGACGCTGACCGTGCTGACGGGGGCCCCGCACTGGGCGGGCGGCGTGGTCGTCGCCTTCGTGGTGACGGCGGCCGTCGCGGCGGGCGGGATGCGCAGCATCACCTTCGTACAGGCCTTCCAGTACTGGCTCAAGCTGTGCGCCCTGCTGGTGCCCGCCTTCTTCCTGCTGGCCGCGTGGGCCGGGGACGGGGCGCCGCGGGCGTCCTTCGACGCGCGGGCGGTCTTCCGGGAGCACACCGCGGTCACCGTCGGGCAGGACGTCCGGCTGTCGCTGGACGAGCCGCTCACGGTGACGGTGACGGGGCGGGTGGACGGGCTGGACCACGCGGACGCCCCGGTGACCCTGGCGGCCGGCCGGCACACGGTACGGGCGCACACCCGGCTGGAGTTCGCCCGCGGGGCCGTCGTCCCGCAGACCGCGTCCCGGGCGGGCGCGGCGCCGGACTCCCCCGGCTGGGCGAGGCCGCTGTCGGCGGGCGACCGCGAGCACCGGCTGTACGCCACGTACGGGCTGATCCTGGCCACCTTCCTCGGCACGATGGGGCTGCCGCACGTCGCGGTGCGCTTCTACACCAGCCCCGACGGCCGGGCCGCCCGGCGGACCACCCTGGTGGTGCTGGGGCTGCTCGGGGTGTTCTACCTGCTGCCGCAGGTGTACGGGGCGCTGGGCCGGATCTACGCGCCCGAGCTGGCGCTGACGGGGGACGCGGACGCGGCGGTGCTGGTGCTGCCGGAGCGGATGCTGGGCGGGGTCCTCGGGGAGCTGCTGGGGGCGCTGCTGGCGGGGGGCGCGTTCGCGGCGTTCCTGTCGACGGCGTCGGGGCTGACGATGGCGGTGGCGGGGGTGCTGCACCAGGACGTGCTGCCGCGGCGGGGGGTGGGGAGCTTCCGTCTGGCGGTGGTGGTGGCGATGGCCGTGCCGCTGGCGGGCGGGGCGGTGGGCACGCGGGTGCCGGTGGCGGACGCGGTCGGGCTGGCCTTCGCCGTGTCGGCGTCCTCGTTCTGCCCGCTGCTGGTGCTGGGGATCTGGTGGCGGGGTCTGACCCCGCCGGGTGCGGTGGCCGGGCTGCTCACGGGCGGCGGTGCGGCGCTGGGCGCGGTGCTGGCGACGCGGGGCGGGGTGGCGCCGCGGGGGTGGGCGCACGCGCTGCTGGCCTGGCCGGCGGTGTGGTCGGTGCCGCTGGGGTTCCTGACGATGGTGCTGGTGTCGCTGGCCACCCGGTCCCGGGTCCCGGCGGGGACGGCGGCGGCGCTGGCGCGGCTGCACCTGCCCGAGGGCGTGGCCGGGGAGCGGGCGGCGGGGGGCGCCTGGTGAGCGGGGCCGCGCTCGGGGTGCTGGCGGCGGCGGGGGCGGTGCTGCTGCTGGGGCTGGGATGGGCCGGGGGGCGGTGGCAGGCCCGGCGCGGGGAGCGGGCGGCGGGGCTGGAGCTGGGCACGCCGGTCGAGCGGGCCACCTTCCTGACGCTGCACACGGCTTCGCTGGCCGCTCCGCCGCTGCGGGCGGGCCTGACCGAGGACGCCGCCCGCAAGGCGGCGCGGCGGCTGCGGTCGCTGCTCGGCACGGAGGCGCTGTGTCTGACGGACCGGGAGGCGGTGCTGGCCTGGGACGGCCCGGGTGCCGACCACCACGAGAGGCGGGCGATGGCCCGGGTGGCGGTGATGCTGGAGTCGGGGCGCAGCCAGAGCCTGCGGACGGAGTGCCAGCGGCCGGAGTGCCCGCTGAGGTGGGCGGTGTTCGCGCCGCTGACCGGTGAGGACGGGGTGCTGGGGGCGCTGGTCGCGTACGGGTCGCGGGAGTCGGCGGTGCTGGTGCGGGCGGCGACGGAGGTGGCGCGGTGGGTCTCCGTGCAGCTGGAGCTGTCGGAGCTGGACCGGGCGCGGACGCGGCTGATGGAGGCGGAGATCAAGGCGCTGCGGGCGCAGATCTCCCCGCACTTCATCTTCAACTCCCTCGCGGCGATCGCCTCGTTCGTGCGGACGGATCCGGAGCGGGCGCGGGAGCTGCTGCTGGAGTTCGCGGACTTCACGCGCTACTCCTTCCGCCGGCACGGGGAGTTCACCACGCTGGCGGAGGAGCTGCGGTCGATCGAGCGGTACCTGGCGCTGGCCGGGGCCCGGTTCGGGGACCGGCTGAAGGTGACGTTGCAGGTGGCGCCGGAGGTGCTGCCGGTGGCGCTGCCGTTCCTTTGCCTGCAGCCGCTGGTGGAGAACGCGGTCAAGCACGGGGTGGAGGACTCCACGGAGGAGTGCCGGATCACGATCGCGGCGCGGGACGCCGGCGCGGAGGCGGTGCTGACCATCGAGGACAACGGCGTGGGGATGGATCCGGAGCGGCTGCGGCGGATCCTGGCCGGGGAGCGGGCCGGGTCCGCGTCGGGGATCGGGCTGCCGAACGTGGACGAGCGGATGCGTCAGGTGTACGGGGACGCGTACGGGATCGTCGTGGAGACGGGTCTCGGGGCGGGGACGAAGGTCACCGTGCGGATCCCCAAGTACCGTGCGGGCGTGCACAGTTCGGCCCCGGGCCGGCCGGGCGCGCCGCCGGCGTAGGCCGCCGGGGACGCCCGTGGCCCCGGGCCCGCCGCGAGGGCGGGGCCGGGGCCACGGGGACGGCGGGTCAGCTCCAGCTGGCGTGCAGCGGCTTGCCCTCGGCGTAGCCGGCGGCGGACTGGATGCCGACGACGGCCTTCTCCTCGAACTCGGCCAGCGAGCCGGCACCGGCGTAGGTGCAGGAGGAGCGGACGCCCGCGATGATCGAGTCGATGAGGTCCTCGACGCCCGGGCGGGCCGGGTCGAGGAACATCCGCGAGGTGGAGATGCCCTCCTCGAACAGCGCCTTGCGGGCGCGGTCGTAGGCGGACTCCTCCGAGGTGCGGTTGCGCACGGCGCGCGCCGAGGCCATGCCGAAGGACTCCTTGTACAGGCGGCCGTCGGCGGACTGCTGGAGGTCGCCCGGGGACTCGTACGTACCGGCGAACCAGGAGCCGATCATGACGTTGGAGGCGCCGGCGGCGAGGGCCATGGCCACGTCGCGCGGGTGGCGGACGCCGCCGTCGGCCCAGACGTGCTTGCCGTACTTCTTGGCCTCGGCGGCGCACTCCAGCACCGCGGAGAACTGCGGGCGGCCCACGCCGGTCATCATGCGGGTGGTGCACATGGCGCCGGGGCCCACGCCGACCTTGATGATGTCGGCGCCGGCGTCGATGAGGTCCTTGACGCCCTCGGCGGCGACGATGTTGCCTGCGACGATCGGGACCTTCGGGTCCAGGGCGCGGACGGCCTTGATCGCGTTGATCATCGACTCCTGGTGGCCGTGGGCCGTGTCGATGACGAGGGTGTCCACGCCGGCGTCGAGGAGCTGCTTGGCCTTGCCGACGAAGTCGCCGTTGATGCCGACGGCGGCCGCGATGCGGAGCTTGCCGTTGGCGTCGGTGGCGGGGGTGTACAGGGTCGCGCGCAGGGCGCCCTTGCGGGTCAGGATGCCGACGAGCCTGCCGTCCTTGTCCACGGCCGGGGCCAGCTTGCGGTGGCCCGCGTCGAGCTGGTTGAAGGCGTCGCGGGGGTCGATGTCGGCGTCGATGAGCAGGAGCTCCTTCGACATGACCTCGGAGAGCTGGGTGAAGCGGTCCACGCCGGTGAGGTCGTGGTCGGTGACGACGCCGACCGGGCGGTTGTCCGCGTCGACGACCACTCCGGCGCCGTGGGCGCGCTTGGGCAGCAGCGACAGGGCGTCGGCGACGGTCTGGGTGGGCGCCAGCGTGATCGGGGTGTCGAGCACGAGGTGGCGGGTCTTGACCCAGGAGATGACGTCGGTGACGACCTCGATCGGGATGTCCTGGGGGATGACGACGATTCCACCGCGGCGGGCGACGGTCTCGGCCATGCGGCGGCCCGCGATGGCGGTCATGTTGGCCACCACGAGCGGAATGGTGGTGCCGGTGCCGTCGGGCGAAGAGAGGTCCACGCCCTGGCGGGAGCCGACCGCGGAGCGGCTCGGCACCATGAACACATCGTCGTACGTCAGGTCGTACGGCGGCTTCAGGTCATTGAGGAAACGCACGTGCTGAACATCCCAGTCGATCGAAGGATCTTTCTACGGCCTCGACGGGGCAGCCAGCCGAGGAAACGCACGTACTTCATTCTCCCACGACCTGGCGTTCACGCCGCCCCGGCCGATCGTCCAGGACATTCCGGGCCGCATGGTCTGTTCCTACGGGACCTTGGTCCCGGAGGGCGGGATCGCGGCGTGGCGCGGACAGTGGGAGGTGGACGGATCCACCTTTCGGGACGGAACCCTTCGGGACGGAGGAGCGATGGCGAGGACGACGCGGGAATCGGCGCCCGTCGAGATCGAGGGCGGCGGTCTGGAGGTCCGGGTCGAGGAGATCGGGGGTGACCTCAGCGTGGGGTTCTTCCGGCTCCCCGAGGGGACGGACATGACCGAGGCGGTCAGGGGTCTGCCGGGTGACATGTGCCAGTGCCCGCACTGGGGGTACCTGCTCAAGGGCCGCCTCAGGATGCGCACGGCCGACGGGGACGAGGAGTACGAGGCGGGTGACGCCTTCTACTGGGGGCCGGGGCACATCCCCGTGGCGCTCGCGGACACCGAGTACGTGGACTTCTCCCCGACCGCGGAGTTCCGGAAGGTCATCGACCATGTGAAGGGCCTGCCGGGGTAGCGCCGGCCGGTGCGGGGCGGTGGATCGGGGCGCGGCCGCCGGTCAGGGGGGTCGCGGGGGCCCCGTGGCGGGCGGCGGTGAACTCGGCGGCGATGGCCAGGGCCGTCTCCTCGGGGGTGCGGCCGCCCAGGTCCAGGCCGATCGGTGATCTGAGCCGGGCCAGCTCGGCCTCGGTCACCCCCTCGGCCCGCAGCCGGGCGGTCCGGTCCTCGTGGGTGCGGCGGGAGCCCATGGCGCCGACGTACGCCAGCGGCAGCCGCAGCGCCCGGGTGAGGACGGGTACGTCGAACCTGGCGTCGTGGGTCAGGACGCACACGGCCGTACGGGTGTCCAGGCGCCCGGCGGCGGCCTCCGCGGCCAGGTGCCGGTGCGGCCAGTCCACGACCACCTCGTCGGCGCCGGGGAAGCGGTCCGGGGTCGCGAAGACGGCCCGGGCGTCGCAGACCGTGACCCGGTGGCCGAGGAAGGCCCCGATCCGGGCCAGGGCGGCGGCGAAGTCGACGGCCCCGTAGACGATCAGCCGGGGTCGGTCGGCGGCGGATTCCACCAGCAGGGTGAGCGGGTCGCCGCAGAGCCCGCCGGCGGTGCCCAGTTCGGCGGTGCCGGTCCGCCCGGCCAGCAGCAGGGCCCGGACCCGCTCGGCGGCGGCCCGGTCGAGGGCGGCGCCGCCGCCGAGGCCGCCCTGCCAGGAGCCGTCGGCGTGGACGGCCAGGGCCCGCCCGAGCCGGCCGGGCGGCCCGGAGACCACCCGGGCCAGGGCGGCGCGGGTCCCGCCGGCGGCGGCGTCCAGCACCGCCCCGATGACAGGCCGCACGGGGTCCCGGCCGCGTACCGGGGTGACCAGCACCTCCAGGGTTCCGCCGCAGGTCAGGCCCACCGCGAAGGCGTCGTCGTCGCTGTGGCCGAAGCGGTGGACGCCGCCGGTCCCGGTGGCGATGGCCTCCAGGCACAGCTCGTGCACGGCGGATTCCACGCAGCCCCCGGAGAGGGAGCCGAGCGCGGTGCCCCCGGCGTCCACCGCCAGCGAGGCCCCGGGTCCTCGGGGCGCGCTGCCGCTGACGGCGACGACGGTGGCCAGGGCGAACTCCCGGCGCTCGGCGTACCAGGCCCGCAGCCCGGCGGTGATGTCGAGCATCAGCGGATGTAGGCGCGGCGCGCCGACTGTTCGGGGATCAGGGGCCGGGGCGGCAGGACGGCCGGCGGCCGGGGGGCGCCGGGGCCCTGGTAGCGGGCGGGGGCGCTGCGGGGCACCGGGTCGGGGGTCCGCCCGCCGGTGCCGAGGAGCCGGGCCGCGTGGGCCACGCTCGCGAGGGTGGCGTGGTGGTGCCAGCCGCGGAAGGAGCGGCCCTCGAAGTCACGGATGCCGACGGGTTCGCAGGTCTCGGTGAAGTCCAGCGCGACCCGGTCGGTGAGTTTGGCCAGCAGGAAGAGCTGGGCGAGCGGCCGGTCGCCGATGTTGGTGATCCAGAACTCGGAGGGCAGCAGGGAGGTCTCGGTCCAGGCGCCCATCAGGAGCAGCGGGGCGGGCGGCGCGGGCGCGGGGCGTTCCTCGCCGGGGGTGGCGAGTATGGCGGCCGAGGTGAGCAGGGTGACCGCTCCCTCGGTGCGGCCGTGCCGGGTCCATTCGACGACCCGCCGCTGGGAGCGCAGCGAGTCGATCAGTTCGCGGGCGGGCGCGGTGTACGGTCCGGGCCGCTGGCGGCCGGCGCCGCCGAAGGAGACGGGCAGGGAGCCGTCGACCTTGAGGACGAAGGGGATGTCCTGGAGGGCGAAGGCCTCGATGGTCTGCGGGAGGTCGGTGTTGGAGACCTCCATGACGACCGGGCGGCGTTGCAGCTGCCAGGTCGCCGCCATGCGCTGTACGGCGTGCACGGCGTCCTGTGCGGGGGTGAGGGACCGTGCGGTGTCGGGGATCCCGGCCCTGCGGCGCAGCAGTTCGCTGGTCCACGGGGCGGGGAGGGTGAGGGTCCATTCGACGGGGAAGCCGGCCTCGCTGGAGGCGAGCCAGATCCCGGAGGCCTGCTGGCAGTTGGCGGTGCGGCCGAGCTGGGGTACGAACTGCCGGCCGACGCCCACGGAGCGGTCGCCGGCCTTCTCGATGACCATGGGCTGCACCACCCAGGCCAGCGGGCGCTGGGCGGTGCGTTCCAGGTGCTGGGCGAGGGACCGGCGTACGGGGGTCCAGTCCCAGGGTGATTTGCTGATGAACTGCTGGAGGCTCTGCTCGACGGAACTCGCCCCTGTTCCGGCGATGTTTCGGATCGTTTTCTTCCCGGTGGTGCGGACGAGCCCGTTCAGATAAACGCGGGCCCAGTTCCGCTGGTCCCGCCGGGGTAAGGACTCGAAGAAAAGCGCGATCAAATCGTCGATCAATTCGGAGATTTCCCTCGTGGAATCCTCCGGCAGCACTGCGCGAACCATCTGGGCCTCCCCCGCGACCAGACTAGATCCTTGACCCTACTTGACCGCGAAGAACGGCCGTAGGCCCGGGCGGCTACTTCCTGAGGTCGCTGGCAGATTCGAGCCGCTCTTCCTCTACCACGAGCGGGATCGGGATTTGGTTCGCAGCGTAGTAGAGCGCGATCAGGAAGTGTGCGACGAGAGTGAGAGGTGCCGAGAAGAAGGACAGAACGACGGTCAAGGGGTAGGCGACCGCGCCGAGCCCGAATCGGACGCGGGTGGCCCGGGCCCCGTCTTTGTCCACGGTTTCGTGGAAGAGGTGCCCGACCTTGGTGACGTACCACCAGAAGGCCAGGAAGGCGAGAGCGTACACGACGGTCCACGCGCTGTAGAGGATTGCGGCCACATTGGCCGATTCCCCGTCGGTGAGGTGCTCGGCGAGCACGTTGGTGGTGTACGGAATCACCGATACCACCATCAGCACCAGGAGATTCAGGAACAACAGCGGCCTGTCGACCCGCTTGAGGTGACTGAAGATCGTGTGGTGGTTCACCCACATGACGCCGATGATGAGGAAACTCACGACATAGGCCGCGTAGTGCGGCCATTGCTCCCAGAGCCCGTGCCACAGCTCCGACCCCTGCCCTTCCGGAACCTTCAATTCCAGCACCAGAATGGTGATCACGATGGCGAATACGCCGTCGCTGAACGCCTCTACCCGGTTGGTTTCCTGCTCCATGGCCTCCCCTTCGTGAAATTCATTCACACGTGCGGGGAGGGCGTGGTCCGCGCCCTCCCCGCACACGCTACCCAGGAAAGGGCCGTCAGCCGCCGAAGCCGGCCGTCTGGCGCCAGATCCGGCCATCGCGGACGACGAGCGTCCCGAACGCGTTCTCCGGCTCGCCGTTCAGGTTCATGATCGCCCGGTAGAAGATGGTGTCCTCGGTCTCGACGTACTCCTGCAGTTCGACAAGCGCGGGCTTCAGGGTGAGATAGCCGGTGAACGTCTCGCGAACCGCCTCGATGCCCACCGACGCCCCCTCGAAGCGCAGCAGCACGGCGTCGTCGGTGTAGTTCTTCATCACCGCCTCGATGTCCAGGGCGGCCAGCGCGTCCATCTGGCGGACGAAGACCGGGTGCAGCCTGGCGATGTCGTACTTGGCCATGTTCGACTCCCTTTCAGGGTGTGGAGGTTGGTTCGGCTCCGGCGGGCGGTTCGGCGCAGGCGGCGGCCGCGTTCAGCGGCAGCCGGACGACCATCCGGGTCTCCCCCGGCCTTGAGCGGGCCGTGATCGACCCGCGGTGGCGCTGGGTCACGATGCGGTAGCTCAGGTGCAGGCCGAGGCCCGTCCCCTTGCCCACGTCCTTGGTGGTGTAGAAGGGCTCGAAGATCCGCGGCAGGGAATCCGCGGGGATCCCGCGGCCGGTGTCCGTGATCTCCACGACCAGGCAGGCCCCCTCGGCGCGCACCCGCAGGGTCAGGGTTCCGGAGCCCTCCATGGCCTCGGCCGCGTTGTCGACCAGGTTGGTCCACACCTGGTTCAGCTCGCTGGGGTAGCCGTCCAGTTCGGGCAGCCCCGCCTCGTACTCGCGCACGATGGTGATGCCCGGCAGCTTCGAACGCAGCACGATCAGGGTGTTCTCCAGGCCGTCGGGCACGGAGAACCGCTGCTCGGGGGCGCGGTCGAGGTTGGCGTAGTCCCGGGTGGCCGAGACCAGCTGGGAGATCCGGGGCCCCGCCGCGCGCAGCTCGGCGGCCAGCGAGCGGGCCTCCAGCAGGGCCGCCAGGTGGTCGAGGGCGGCGGGCAGGGTGGCCTCGCCGATGCCCTCCAGCCGCTCCAGCAGCCAGCCCAGCTCCAGCCCGAGGTCGGCGGCGCCGGAGCCGAGCAGCCCGGGGCGCTCCGCGCCGGCCGCCTCCGCCCAGTCGGCGATCTCCTCCTCGGCGTCCGCCTGGGCGAGCGGGTCGGTGGTGTCCGGCGGCGGGAGCTTGTCCAGCTCCTCGGCGAGCCGGTCCAGCACGGGGCGTTCCGCGCCGGTGGCGGCCGCGCCCCACGCGCAGGCGGTGGCGGTGAGCCGGTCCAGGGCGGGCGCCAGCTCCTGCGCGGCGCGGGCGACCGCGGCGGCCGGGTTGTTCAGCTCGTGCGCGAGGCCGGCGGCCAGGGTGCCCAGGGCCTCGACGGTGGCCCGTTTGCGGGCCTGGACCTCGGAGGACTTGATCCGCCAGGCCAGTACGGGGATCAGGACGGCGGCGACCCCGTGGCAGCGGGTCAGCATCTCGAAGAACACCGGCTTGGGATAGGCGACGACGGTGGTGGCGGGCCCGCTCGCGGACGCGGTGGCCACGTACGATCCGTCGGTCAGCAGCGGCAGTTCCCCGGTGAAGCGGTGGGCGGCGGAGGGTTTGCCGTCGTGGTCCTCGGCGGCCGCGCTCTCCTCCTCGGTGGAGTGCCGGGTGAGGACCTCCTCGCGGCCGTCGACGACCTTGGTGACGACCAGTCCGCCGGAGAGCAGGACGTGGAATCCGGTGGCCTCCTCGCCGTCGCGGAAGAGGACCTCCCCGTCGGCGAGGACGCGCGGCTCGGAGACGGAGGCCAGCCAGTCCAGCTGGTCCTCGGTGAGCTGCGCGAAGATCTCCAGTCCGCGCAGCGCCGTTCGCAGTTCCGCGGTGCTCATGCGGTGCTCCCCTCGGCCCTGGTGCGCGCGGCCAGCCGCAGGGTCGTCAGCAGGGCCAGCGCGCACACCCCGGCGACGGCCGCCATGAAGCCGACCGAGGTGCGCTGCAACCCGTGGATGTTGGTCAGGAGTCCGGCGAGGACCGCCGGGACGCTCATGGCGAGGTACGCGAAGACGTATACGGCGGCGGTGAGTTCGCCCCGGTGCGCGGGGTCGGCGAGTGCGCTGAGGGCGCGGAAGGAGCCGAGGAAGGCGGCCCCCCAGCCGCTGCCGAGCACGGCGGTGGCGACGAGGAACACGGCCGCCGAGCCGGTGCCCAGCGAGAGGAGCACCAGGGCGAGCCCGGCGAGCAGCCCGAGCAGGCCGAGCACGGCGGTGCGCAGTGCCTCGGTGCGGCCGAGCAGCAGCTGGGCGGCGGTGGCGGCGCCGGCGAGCAGGGCCACCGTGGCCCCGCCCAGCAGGTAGTTGGTGCTGCGGAACAGGGACAGGGCCAGGTGCGGTCCGAGCGAGAGGTAGAAGCCGCCGACGGTCCAGACGGCCACCACGGTCAGCGCGAGCACCGCGAAGCGCCGCCGCACGGCGGCCGGTACCCGGATCCGGTGCGGGACCACCCGCAGGCGCCCGTCCGCCCCGGGCGCGCTCTCGGCCATCCGGCCGACCCCGACCAGCGCGAGGGCGAAGGCCCCGGCCAGCAGGAGGTAGCTGAGTACGGTGGGGGCGGGCGCGTACTGGACGAGCAGTCCCGCCCCGAGGCCGCCCAGGCCGATGCCGACGGTCGGGCCGGCGCTGTTGACCTGGGCGCCCAGCGCGGGCCGGTTGCTCGGGCTGAGCTCCAGCAGGGCGGCGCCCATCGCCCCGGTGGCCAGGCCCACCGCCAGCCCCTGGACGGCGCGGGCGGCGAGCAGCAGGCCGAGCCCGCCGGCCCCGGCGAACAGGCCCATGGAGACGATCGCCAGGACCAGGGCGGCGGCCAGGACCGGTCGCCGGCCCAGGGTGTCCGAGAGGGACCCGAAGAGCAGCAGCCCGGCGAGCACGGTGACGGCGTACACGGCGAACACCACCGTGACGTCTCCGGAGGACAGCCCCCATTCCTGCTGGTAGAGCACGTAGAGGGCGGAGGGCACGGAGGACGACAGCATCAGCAGGACGAGGACCGCGCCCACCACCCGGAAGCCGGAGGCCCTCGCCGTGCGGGCGGTGCCCCCGCTCGCGGTGTCTCCCGTGTCCCTCGTCTCGGTCGGTTCGGCCACTGCGGTCAACTCCCCTCCTCCCGGCCGCCCGGGGCGGTCAGGCGGTGTTCAGGGCCGCCCGGGCCAGCGCGCGGGCGGTGAGCACGCCCGCGAGGTGGCCCAGGTATTCGGCCGAGGTGCCGCGCCCGGGTACGAACAGCTCCCGGGGCTCGGCTCGGAAGGCCGCCAGCACCGCCTCGGTCGTGTACGGTCCCCCGCGCAGCCGGTCCTCGACCCCGCGCAGGCGCAGGGGGCGCGGGGTGGCTCCGGTGACCGCGATCCGCGGCCCGTCGGGGGTGACGCGTACGGCGGCGGCGCACAGCGGGTAGCGGGTGGCCCGGTCGGCGGCCTTCTCGAAGGCGGCAGCGGGGCCCGCGGCGGGCACCAGCAGGGCGGTGACCACCGATCCGGCGGGCACGCCCGAGGCGGCGAACCGCTCGGCGGTGACGGTGGTGCGCCCGGCGGGGCCGGCGAGTTCCACCCGGGCGTCGGCGGCCAGGGCCGCCACGGGCAGGTCGGTGGCGCGTCCGGCGGCGGCCAGGTTGCCGCCGGCGGTGCCGAGGTTGCGGACCTGGGGGTCGCCGTTGGCGCGGGCCGCGGCGGCCAGCTCCGGTGCCTCGGCGAGCACCAGCGGGTGCGCGGCGAGTTCGGCGAGGGTGGTCAGGGCCCCGATGCGCAGGGACCCGCCGGCCCGGCCGACGCCGCGCAGCTCCGCCAGGTGCCGGACGTCCACCAGCAGCCGGGCCCGCTCCGCGCCGGTGCGCAGGCCGGGCAGCAGGCTCTGTCCGCCGGCCAGTACGCGGGCGGCGGGGTCGGCGAGCAGGGCGAGTGCCTCGTCCAGGGCGGCGGGGCGGACGTAGTCGAATTCGGTGAGGATCACGGGGCTTCCCCTCTCAGGCGGCGCCAGACCTTCTCGGGGGTGAGCGGCATGTCGATGTGCCGTACGCCCAGGTCGGACAGGGCGTCGACGACGGCGTTGACGACGGCGGCGGCGGGCGGCACGGTGGCGATCTCCCCGGCGCCCTTGGCGCCGAGCGGGTTGTGCGGGGAGGGGGTGACGGTCCTGCCGAGGGTGAAGAAGGGCGCGTCGGCGGCGCGGGGCAGGGCGTAGCTCTCCAGGTCGGAGCTGACGAGGACGCCGTTCTCGTCGTACTCGGCGGCCTCCATCAGGGCCTGGCCGAGGCCGTGCACGATGCTGCCCTCGATCTGGCCGGCGACCACCTTCGGGTTGCCGATGTTTCCGGCGTCGTCGACGGCGGTGTAGTCGACGACCTCGGTCTCGCCGGTGAGTTCGTCGACCTCGACGACGGCGATGTGCGTGCCGAAGGGGTAGTTGAAGTCCGGCGGGTCGAAGTGGGTGGTCTCGTCGAGGGCCGGCTCGATCTCGGGGGGCAGTCCCCAGCCGTACCACATGGCCATGGCCAGTTCGGCGAAGGTCTTGGCGTTGTCCGGGTTGCCCACCTCGTGGACCCCGCCGTCCGCGTAGACGACCCGGTCCTCGGGGACGCCGAGGAAGACGGCTCCGGCCCGGACCAGTTTGGCCTTGATCTTGCGGGCGGTGAGCGCGATGGCGGGGGCGGCCATGCTGTAGGAACGGGAGCCGTAGGTGCCCTGTCCGTAGGGGGCCTTGAGGGTGTCGCCCTCGTGGACCTGGACCTGGCCGGGGTCGATGCCGAGCTCGTCGGCGGCGACCTGGGCGAAGACGGTGCCGTGGCTCTGGCCGGTGGAGGCGGAGCCGACGGTGACGGTGACCTCGCCGGTGGGGTGCACGCGGATGTTGGCGCTCTCCCAGGTGCCGCCGAGCATGCCCTCCTTGGACATCCGGGTGGAGGGGCCGACGCCGCAGACGGCGACGTAGGTGGCGATGCCGACGCCGAGGCGCTTGCCGCGGGCGCGGGCGGCGGCCTTGCGGGCGGGCATGCCGGCGTAGCCGGAGAGTTCGAGGGCCCGGTCGAGGTTCAGCCGGTAGTCGCCGGAGTCGTAGGTCCAGCCGAGGCCGTTGTCGTACGGGAACTTCTCCTTGGGCACCAGGTTCCGGCGGCGGACCTCCGCCGGGTCCATGCCGATCTCGGCGGCGTAGCGGTCGACGAGCCGTTCCATCAGGAAGGCGGCCTCGGCGCGCCCGCTGCCGCGCTGGGCACCGAGCGGGACGGTGTTGGTGAAGGCCGCGTACACCTCGCAGAAGGCGGCGGGGATGTCGTACATGCCGCTGATGGAGCGTCCCATCAGGGCGGTGGCGACTCCGGGGCCGATGGTGGAGGGGTAGGCGCCGAGGTTGGCGTAGCTGGTGCAGCGCACGGCGGTGATGCGGCCGTCGCGGGTGCCGGCGAGGGTGACGTGCTGGCGGTGGTCGCGGCCCTGGACGGTGGAGTTCATCAGGCCGGTGCGGGTGTCGACCCATTTGACGGGGCGGCCGCCGAGGGCCTTGGACAGCAGCAGGACCAGCGCCATGTCCGGGTAGAGGTAGCCCTTGGTGCCGAAGCTGCCGCCGACGGTCGGGGCGATCACCCGGAGCTTGTTGAAGGGGATGCCGAGGACCAGCGCGGAGAGCAGGAAGCGGTGGTTGTGCGGGCCCTGGGTGGAGGCGTGGAGGGTGTACTCGCCGGTGGCTGGGTCGTACACGCCGACGGCTCCGCGCGGCTCGATGGGGCTGTTGATGGTGCGCTGGTTGACCAGGTCCAGCTCGACGGTGACCTCGGCGGCGGCGACGGCCGCGTCGGTGCGGTCCTTGTCCCCGCAGGTCCAGTACGCGTTCAGGTTGCCGGGGACGGCCTCGTGGAGCTGGGGCGCGCCGTCGGCGAGGGCGTGGTCGGCGCGGGTGACGACGGGCAGCGGCTCGTACTCGACGGAGATCGCGGCGAGCGCGGCGGCGGCCTGGCGCGGGGTCTCGGCGACGACGACGGCGATCGGGTCGCCGACGTGGCGGACGGTGTCGCCGGTGAGCACCGGACGGGCGCCGGGCAGGCCGTAGGGGTGGGGCGGGAAGTGGCTCTCGACCCCGCCCGGTATCCAGATGCAGGGCAGCGGCATCACGTCGGGGAAGTCGGCGGCGGTGGCCGCCTTCAGGACGCCCGGGAGCTGCTCGGCGGCCTTGGTGTCGATGGAGAGGATCCTGGCGTGGGCGACCGGGCTGCCCAGGATGGCCATGTGGACGGTGCCGGGCAGGTCGATGTCCGCGACGTACGTGGCTTCGCCGCGCAGCAGCCCGGGGTCCTCCCGGCTGTCGAGGGGCCGGCCGAGGACGCCGGCCGGCTCCTGGGAGTCCTGTGCGGGGGTGGTGGTGGTCATCGTGGTCACCGCCCCTCGGGTTCGGCGGGGGCGCAGGCGCGCTGCACGCCCCGGACGACGCTGTGGTAACCGGTGCAGCGGCACAGGTTGCCGGTGAGCCATTCGCGGATCTCGGGCTCGGTGGGGGGCGGGCCGCCGGCGGCGCCCTCGGCGCGCGCGGTCTCGACGAGTTCGCCGAGGGCCATCACCATGCCGGGCGTGCAGAACCCGCACTGGGTTCCGTGCTCCTGGCGCAGTGCCTCCTGGAGGCCGGTCAGCTCTCCGCCGGGGGTGGTGACGCCCTCGATGGTGGTGACCTCGGAGCCCGCGGCGGAGGCGGTGAGGATCAGGCAGCTCTTGACGGACCTGCCGTCCAGGCGGACCACGCAGGTCCCGCACTGGCCGGTGTCGCAGCCCACCTTGGTGCCGGTGAGGCCGAGTCCGTCGCGGAGCCGTTCCACGAGGAGTTCGTTCGGCGGGGCCGCGAACTCCTCGGGTCTTCCGTTCACGTGCAGGGTGAGTTCGATGCGCGTCAGATCCATGCGAGCGCCTGCGCTTCCGTGAGCGACCGGTTGAAGAGGGGACCGCCGGGCTGCTGGAGGATTCCTCCGGAGTGCAGCGGGCCGGTGTCGACGGGGGCGTATCCGAGGTCGGTGATGATTCCGGCGACGACGTCCTTCGCCTTGGGGTCGTCGCCCGCCGTGTAGTGGGCGAGGCGTTCCGACGCCGTGCGGCCGGAGGCGGTGCCGGCGACGGCGAGGGTTTCGAAGTGCATGGTGTTCAGGGACTTCACGACCCGGGCGCCGGGGTACCACTCGGCGACGAGTTCGCTGGATCCGCGGCCGCCGAGGTCGGCGGGGGTGCCGGGGCCGCTGAACGCGTTGGTGGCGTCCACCAGCACCTTGTCCTGCACGACGTGCGGGGGCAGCAGCCCGCGCACTCCGGCGAAGGGCACCATCAGCACCAGCAGGTCGGCCTCGCCCGCCGCCTCGACGGGGTGCGCCGCGGTGGCGGCGGGGCCGAGTTCGGCCAGGAGCGGGGCCAGTGAGTCCGGCCCGGTGGCGTTGGCGAGGACGACCGGGTGGCCGGCGGCCACGAGGATCCTCGCGAGGGCCGAGCCGATCCGGCCGGTGCCGATGACGCCTGTCCGCATGAGTGGCTCCTCGATGGTGGGGTGTCAGTCCATGCCGATCCAGACCGACTTGGTCTGGGTGTAGCTCTCCAGGGATTCCGGTCCGCACTCGCGCCCGTAGCCGGAGGCCTTGTAGCCGCCGTAGGGCACCGAGGGGTCGTACTGGTTGTAGCAGTTGACCCAGACCGTCCCGGCCTTGATCTGGGAGGCGACCCGGTGGGCCCGCCGCAGGTCCTTGGTGTGGACCCCGGCGGCGAGGCCGTACGCGCTGTCGTTGGCGATGCGTACGGCGTCCTCCTCGGTGTCGAAGGGGATGATCGACAGGACCGGGCCGAAGATCTCCTCCTGGGCGATCCGCATGCCGTTGTCGACGCCGGTGAAGACGGTGGGCAGGAAGTACAGGCCCTGGCTGGAGGCCCCTTCGGGGGTCCAGCCGGTGCCTCCGGTGCGCAGCAGGGCGCCTTCCTTCTCGCCGACCTCGATGTAGGAGCTGACCTTGTCGAACTGGGCGCGGTGGGCGAGCGGGCCGAAGAGGGTCTCGGGGTCGCGCGGGTCGCCGGGCTTGAGGGCGGCGGCCCGGCGGACCAGGCGTTCGACCAGCTCGTCGTGGACGGGGCGCTGGAGCAGGAGGCGGGAGCCGGCGGTGCAGATCTCGCCCTTGTTGTAGTAGATGCCGAAGAAGGCGAGCTCCTCGGCGGCGTCGAGGTCGGCGTCGGCGAAGACGATGTTGGCGGACTTGCCGCCGAGTTCCATCGTGACCTTCTTCAGGGTGCCCGCGGACTTGCGGATGATCGACTGGCCGACCGCGGTGGAGCCGGTGAAGGCGATCTTGTCGATGCCGGGGTGGCCGGTGAGGGTTTCCCCCAGCTCGACTCCGGGACCGGTGACGACGTTGAGGACGCCGTCGGGGATCTCCGCTTCCTGGAAGAGCTCGGCGATCTTCAGGGCGGTGAGCGGGGTGGCCGGGGAGGGTTTGTGGACGACCGTGTTCCCGGCCGCGAGGGCCGGGGCGATCTTGGTCATGGAGAGCAGGAGCGGGAAGTTGAAGGGGGTGATGGCGCAGACCACGCCGAGGGGTTCGCGCAGGGTGTAGGCGAGCTGTCCGCCGGCGGGTGCCCGGGAGGAGCCGTCGACCCGGGTGACCGCGCCGGCGTAGTAGTGCATCAGCTGGGCGGCCATGGGTGCGTCGACGGTGCTGGAGAAGGCGAACGGCTTGCCCATGTCCACCGTCTCCAGCAGGGCTATCTCCTCCAGGTCCCGTTCGATCAGCTCACCGACGCGGTTCAGCCGCAGCGCGCGCTCCTGGGCGGACAGCCGGCTCCACGGGCCTTCCTCGTAGGCCGCGCGGGCGGCCGCGACGGCGGCGTCCGCGTCGGTCGCGGCGGCCTGGGCGACCGGCACGACCTCCTGGCCGTCGATCGGGCTGATGTCCGGTTCCGTACGGCCGTCCCGGGCGGGGACCCATTGGCCGCCGATGAACAGCTTCCCGGGGTTGGCCAGGGGGTGGTCGCTGAGCACGCGCTTGGTCATGGCTGCACCTTCCGGTGTGGCGGGGGCTAGCCCTCGGCGAGCTGCCGCAAGAAGGTCTCGGCGAGGGCCTTGGAGGAGTAGGGGTTCTGACCGGTCGTGAGCCTGCGGTCCACGACGACGTGCGAGTCCCAGATCGCGTCGGCCTTCTCGTACCGGGCGCCGAGTCTGGTCAGCTCGGCCTCCAGGATCAGCGGGAGCCGGCCGGCCATGTTGGTGACCAGTTCCTCGTCGTGCGAGAAGGCCGTCATGCGGTATCCCTCGAAGGGCCAGTGGCCCTCGCCGTCCCGCAGGGACAGCAGTGCGGTGTGCCCGTGGCAGACGGTGGCGATCGGCTTGTCCTGGCCGATGGCCCAGCGCAGCAGCTGCGCCAGTTCGTCGGACTTGGGTAGGTCGCCGATGGCTCCGTGGCCGCCGCTGATGTAGATGCCGTCGTACTCGGCGACGTCCTTCTCGCCGAGGGACTCGACCGCGAGGGGGTTCTTCAGCTGGGGGGCCTGCTCGATGACGCGGACGTACTCGGCGGCGTTGGCCGCGTCCTCGTCCGGGGAGCCCTCGGGGCGGACCCACCTCAGGAAGTCGGGGTCGATGCTGGTCTGGTCGACCGTGGGGACCCGGCCGCCGATCGTCGCCACGTCGACGGTGTGTCCGGCCGATCGGAAGAGGGTGTAGGGAACGGCGAATTCCTCGGCCCAGAATCCCGAGGGGTGCTGTTCCCCGTCCAGCAGGTGGAGGGTGGCCTTCGCCGTCACGACGACGAGAATCCTCATGATTCTCTCCTTGTTCTGGATCGCTGCCGATTCAACACGCCCCTTCGCGAGGGGCGTAAGAGGACTGCGTCAGGCCCGCGATACTTCGTCACGTGCGCCCAACGCGGTGAGGATCGTGCGGAATTCACCGACCAGGGGGTGGTCGGGAAGGGCTTCCGCGAATATGCGCTCTCCGTAGAGGGCCGCCATTTCCGGAACGTACGGGAGAATTCCGGCCAGGGGGGCGCCGTATACCTCCTCGGCCCTGCGGGCCACTTCCCGCCGGTCCACGCCCTCGGGTGCCATGCTCAGCACCAGGGCCCGCCGGCAGGCCAGCCGCCCGGCCAGGGCGATGGTCTCCTCCGCTCCGGAGAGGTCGACCCGGTCGGCCCTTGCCATGATCATTACGATGTCGGCGCTGCCCATGGCGGTCACCGACTCGTTGTTGAGCCCGGCGTGCGTGTCGAGCAGCAGGAAGTCGAGCGCGTGGCTCTCCGCCAGCCGGTCGAACCCCTCCGGGAGCAGTCCCACGTCGTACCCTGTGGTCATGAGCTCCCGCAGGGCCGCCGTCCCGGTCCGGGCCGGTACGACGTACAGCCCGGGCACGGCGGTGTCCCGGGCCGCGGTCTCGATCTCGCAGCGGCCGAGCAGGTAGTCGGCCAGCGAGCCGGTGCCGGGACCCAGCCGGAACAGCTGGTCCAGGGTGGGTGACTGGAGGTCGGTGTCGACCATCCCCACCCGGCGCCCCGCGGCCGCCAGCAGCAGCGCGAGGTTCGCCAGCACCGCGGACTTGCCGGTGCCGCCGCGGTGCGAGTGCACCACGATGGTCCGGGTCATCACGCCACCACCCGGTAGCCGGTGTCGTCCGCGTGCGGCCCCCGCGCCGCACGCGGCCGGTGCACGGCCAGCATGGTGACGTCGTCGTGCTGTTCGGCGGTGCCGGTGTGCTCGCGCACCGCCCGGTCCATCAGGTCGACCGCGTCCCGGCCGCTCGCCGGGGGGCCGGCGAGCAGTTCCAGCATCCTCTCGTCACCGAGGAAGCTGCCGTCGGGGCAGCGGGCCTCGGGTACTCCGTCGGTGAACACGAAGAGGGTGTCGCCCGGGTTCAACTGGGCGTAGCCGAGGGTGTAGACGCAGTCGGGCAGCACCCCGACCGCGGGTCCCGTGACGTCCAGGGCCCGGGGCACGGAGCCGTCGCCGGAGAGGAGCAGGGGCGGGTTGTGGCCGCCGTTGATGTAGACGAGGCTGCCGGTCAGCGGGTCCAGGACGCCGAAGAACAGGGTGGCGAAGTAGCCCTGCCGCAGGTGGTTGCGGGTGAGGTAGCCGTTGGTGGCGGTGACCGCGTTGAGCAGCGGGGTGGCGCCGACGACCGGGGTGCGGCGGCTGCCGCCGGTGCGGCCGGCGGCCATCAGGTGCTGGAGTCCGCTGTTCTCGGCGGTGTGGCGCAGCAGGGAGCGGATGAGGGCCATGAACAGGGCGGCGCCGACTCCCTTGTCGCAGACGTCGGCGACGACCACGGCGAGGCGCCGGCCCCGGGACAGCTCGAAGACGTCGTAGAAGTCCCCGGCGACCTGCCGGGCCGGCCGGAAGCGGACGTCGATCTCCCAGCCGTCGGGTACGGGCAGGGCCTCGGGCAGGAAGCCGGCCTGGATCTCGCGGCCGATCTCCAGCTCCTTCTCGTACCCCATGAGTTCGGCGCGGGCGTCGGCCTCGCGCAGGGTGCGGCCGAGTCCGGCCCGTTCGCTGCAGCTGTGCACCCGGGCTCCGACGAGGGCGGGCAGGAAGGGCGGGACGAGGTAGTCGTGACCGAGGCGGACGTGCCGCTCCAGGGCGGCGAAGTCCCGGACGGTCCAGACGACGACGATGGGCGCGCCGGCCCAGCGCCGCAGCCGGCGCACCGCGCTGCGTACGGCCTCCCCGTCGGCTTCGGCCGGGGCGAGCAGCACGTCCGCGGCGGGCAGCAGTTCGAGGCGGCCGCGCAGGAGTTCCCCCAGGGTGCGGGGGACGAGCTCGGCGTCCATCCGCCGCAGCGCGTCCAGCAGTTCGATGGGCGGCGGCGGGTACACGTCCAGGATGATCACGGTCGTGGAGGGCATGCGTCCGTCCCCTCATCGGCCTTCACGGTCAGCGTGCTGATGTTGCGGCCGTCCCTGCGGGCATAGGCGTACGAGTCCACGCTGGTCAGGGCCAGGTGGATGCCGAGGCCTCCGACCCGCCGCCGTTCCGGGGGGATCCCGGGGGCGGGGGGCAGGCGGCCGGCGACGGGGTCGAACGCGGGGGCGGTGTCCTCGATGACGATCCGCACCCCGTCGGGGCCGGCGCGGCCGCGGACGGTGATCCGTCCGCCGCCGCCCCGGTACCCGTGCATCACGATGTTGGTGGCCAGCTCGTCCACGGCCAGCCGGATCCGGTAGGTGGCCCCCTTGCCGAGGCCCGCCCGGCCGGCCAGCCTCAGGACGAACGCGGCGATCTCGCCCAGTGCCCCCACCGTCGCGGGCACGTCCAGCACAACGGGCTTCCTCGCCAGTTCCACCATCTCAGTCACCGTTCCGCAGGTCGTGCTCAGTCATCGGAGAGGACGATGCTGCGGTCGAGCCCCGCCGTACGGATGGTCCGGGCGACGGGCTCGATGGCGCCGGTCACCTTGATGGTGACCTCGCCCCCGACCTTCTGCTGGGCGAAGACCAGGGAGCGCAGGCCGGCGCTGGCCATGTAGCCGACCCCGGCCATCCGGATCTCCACGGTGGCGGTGCCGTGCCCGGCGGCCTTCTCGATCGTCTGGTGGAACTCGGGGGCGGTCTTGGCGTCCAGCTCGCCCGTCAGTTCGATCACGGTGGTGTCGCCCTCGATGCTCAGGGACACGGAAAGCGGCATGTCAGTCTCCTTCGGTCTGGGCGGTTCAGTCGTCCCCGGGTTCGGGTCCGGTCGCGCGGCCGACCAGGATCACGACCGAGCGCGGGCCGATCAGGTACTTGCCGGCGTTGTCGAGCTCCTGTTCCGCGCCCGGCGTGCGGATGTCGTGCGGTGCCTCGGCGCCGGTGTCGGCGAACAGGTGCCAGCTGCGGCCGCCGGGCAGGGCGGGCAGTTCCAGGTCGTGCGCCTCCCAGTGGGAGTTCATGGCCACGTACACCACGTCCTGGTCGCCGGTGCCGCAGCGGGCCACCGCCAGGAGCCGGCCGTCCGCCGACCAGTCGGGCTGCCAGGCCCGCTCCCCGTGCCAGCTGATGTCGGGCAGGCCGAGGCCGTCCCGGAGCCGTCCGGTGGGGTGCGAGGTGGAGCGCAGCTCGCGGTGGTGTTTGCGGAAGGCGATCAACTGGCGCGTGAAGCGCAGCAGTTCGGCGTTCTGGTCGACCTGGTCCCAGTCGAACCAGGACAGTTCGTTGTCCTGGCAGTACGTGTTGTTGTTGCCCTGCTGGGTCCGCGCGACCTCGTCCCCGGACAGCAGCATCGGGATGCCCTGGCTGGTGAGGAGGATCGCGAGGGCGTTCTTCATCTGGCGCAGCCGCAGCGCGTTGACCTCGGGGTCGTCGGTGGGCCCCTCCACCCCGCAGTTCCAGCTGTTGTTGTCGTTGGCGCCGTCGCCGTTGCCCTCGCCGTTGGCCTCGTTGTGCTTGTCGTTGTACGAGACCAGGTCGGCCAGGCTGAAGCCGTCGTGCGCCGTCAGGAAGTTGACGGAGGCCGACGTCCCCCGGCTGGAGTAGAGGTCGGGCGAGCCCGCGATCCGGGTGGCCAGCTCGCCCGTGACACCGGGGTCGCCCTTGAGGAAGCGGCGGACGGTGTCGCGGTACTTCCCGTTCCACTCGGCCCAGCGCCCGTACGCCGGGAAGTTGCCGACCTCGTAGAGGCCGCCGGCGTCCCAGGCCTCGGCGATGAGCTTGGTGTGCCGCAGCACCGGGTCGAAGGCCAGCATCTCCAGCAGCGGCGGGTTGGGCAGCGGGGTGCCGTCCAGGTCCCGGCCGAGGATCGCCGCGAGGTCGAAGCGGAAGCCGTCGATGTGGTAGTCGGCGACCCAGTGGCGCAGGCAGTCCAGGACGTAGTTGCGGACCACGGGGTGGTTGCAGTTGACCGTGTTGCCGGTGCCGCTGAAGTTGAAGTAGTACCCCTCGGGCGTGAGCATGTAGTACGTGGCGTTGTCCAGGCCCTTGAAGGAGATGGTGGGGCCCTGCTCGTTGCCCTCGGCGGTGTGGTTGAAGACGACGTCGAGGATGACCTCGATGCCGGCCGCGTGCAGGTCCTTGATCAGGGTGCGGAACTCGTCGCCCTGCATCCCGTAGCGTCCGGTGGCCGCGTAGCCGGCCTTCGGCGCGAAGAAGGAGACGGTGTTGTAGCCCCAGTAGTCGTAGAGCTTCTCGCCGGTCTCCGGGTTGCTGCGCGGGTTGTCGCTCTCGTCGAACTCGAAGACGGGCAGCAGCTCGATGCAGTTGATCCCGAGCTCCTTCAGGTACGGGATCTTCTCCCGCAGCCCCGCGAACGTGCCGGGGGCCGTGACCTGCGAGGAGGGGTGCCGGGTGAAGCCGCGCACGTGGGTCTCGTACACGACGAGGTCCTCGGCGGGGATCCGCAGCGGGGTGTCGTCGCCCCAGTCGAAGTCCTGGAGGCAGACCCGCGAGCGGTACTGGTAGCCGCGGCTGCGGTCCGGTTCCACGCCCCACACGTCACGGCCGGCGATCAGCCGGGCGTAGGGGTCGGAGAGGACCTGCCGGGCGTCGAAGCGGTGGCCGCTGGCCGGGTCGTAGGGGCCGTCGGCCCGGTACCCGTACTCGATGTTCTCGTGGTCGAGGCCGAAGACCGTCATGGCGAAGACGCTGCCGGTGCGGAACTCCTCGGGGAATTCCAGCTCGGCCATCGGCTCGGGCTCTCCGCGCTTGTAGATGACCAGCGTCATGGAGGTCGCCTGGTCGGAGAAGACGGAGAAACTGACCCCGCCGGGGACCACGTTGGCCCCGAAGGGGAACGGCTTGCCCGCGCGGACGCGGTACCCGCCCACCTCGTGGGTCGGGTACGCGTCCACGCGCAGCACCTGATCGGAACGGGCCTCGCTCATCGCGCTGCCCTGGCCCTGGTCGCGGCCGCCTCGCCGGTCTCGAAGAAGTCGAGGAACCCGGTGGCCGACATGACGAACCGGACTTCCTCGCTCACCCCGTACAGGGTGACCGCGACCCCGGCGTGCTGCGCCTCGCGGTAGACGACGAGCAGCGTGCGCAGCCCGGCGCTGGAGACGTAGGTGACGGCGGTCAGGTCGATCCGCAGCGGCCGGCCCTCGCGGACCAGCGGCAGCAGGGACTCCAGCAGGGTGCCGGAGGTCTCGCTGTTGATCTCTCCGGTCGCGACGAGCACGGTGGCCGTCTTGTTCCGGCGTTCCTTCACGTTCAGACTCATTGCCTGCTTTCCCCTCTTGTTGGGGCGCCCCCCGTGGGCACTACTGCTTCACCGGCCGGAGCCGGACCTTGACCTTGACCCGGCCCTGGACGTCGGGGAGGTGGACGGTCAGCGCCTCGGCGTCGAACTCCTCGTAGGGCTTCTCGTCGATCTCCACGGACGCGATCCGCACCGAGCCCGCGGGCAGCAGGTCGGGCGAGACGCGCAGGATCCGGTCGGGCAGGTCGGTCGGGTCGGGCTGGAAGTGGAAGTCCATCTCCCGGCCGTTGATGAGAAGGTTGTTGTAGACGGCGGCCAGGTAGCAGAGCTCCGCCGAGTGGTACATGGACATCGAGTGGCTGCCCTTGAGCCGCTCCGTGCCGAGCAGGTACGGCGTACCGCTGGCGAGCACGTTGAAGTAGACCGCTCCCTCGTCGTGGTCGAGGAAGAAGGTGTTGTAGAAGGCCTGGGCCTGCCGCGCCTCGCGCAGGTTCGCGTCGCCGCCGACCGTGCCGTTCAGGATGAGGTAGGCGAGGATCGCCTGCTCCTGCTGCCACCACGCCTTGCGGTCGTGCCAGGCGAACCGGTACGCCTCCTGGTCGCCCTCCTTCACCCGCTCCACGACGTCGTACCAGCCGCCGCGCTGCCGGTCGCTGCCCACGGCCGGCATGATCTCGCCGATCTTCCGGGCGAGCTGCTCGTAGGCGGGCTTGGCCTTCAGCGAGTTCATCCGCATCAGGTTCCAGGCGATCTTCAGGTTGTGGCCGACGACCGCGCGGTTCTGCTGCCAGCTGTGCGCGGTGTCGTGCGACCAGTCGCGGAAGAAGCGCTCCTGGACGAACGGGCTGTTCTTGTAGTCCGGGAAGCGGTCCGCGATGGTGTCGAAGGTGTACTCCAGGAAGTCGGCGTACCTCTGCTCGCCGGTCGCCAGGTACAGGTTGATGAGGTACGCGGGCGCGTGGTCGCCGACCGAGTTCCAGTTCTTGCGCTCGGCGTTCTCGCCGAGGGACTCGTGGTCGGCGCTGAACAGGATCGGGTCGATGTGCGAGTAGTAGCCGCCCTGCTCCTCGTCCTTGAAGAACTTGTCGAAGAGCCGGATGGTGGCGTCCGCGTCGTTCTTGATCCGGACGTCGCCGGTGATCCGGTAGGTCTGGACGGGGCCGGCCAGCGCGTAGATCTGCTCGTACATCGGGATCGCGTCGTAGTCGTCGGAGAACTCCGAGGTGAAGAGCTTGCGCTCGCTGTCACCGTCGACGCTGATGCCGTGGTACCAGAAGACCACGTCCTCCTCGCTGTCGACGACCCGCATGTGCTTGCGCAGGTACTCGGTGCCGCGCTCGGCGATCTCCAGGTACTCGTCCTTGCCGGTGAGCAGGTAGGCCGAGGCCATGCCGTAGACCAGGCGGGAGATGGTGTCGGTCTCCTGGACGTGGCTGGCGGTCTTGTCGCCGCCGAGGCGGACCTCGGTGCGGTACTCGGTGAAGTCCACCGGTCCGTCGCCGAACTGCGCGCGCTTGTAGAAGTCGGCCAGCGACTCGATCTGCCGGATCCACCAGCCGGCCTCCTCGAAGCGGTAGTCCTCGGCGCCGCGGCCCAGGAACACCAGCCGCTTGGCGTCGAAGCGCCCTCCCTGCTCGGGGTAGTGGACGCCGTAGGCGAAGAGGAACCGGCCCGGGGAGAGCATCTCGTCGACGTGCCCGGAGGCGTCGACGTACGGCTCGTCCAGGTTGCGGACCAGCTCGGCGCTGGGGCCGGAGGCGAGGGAGACCTCGAACTCGCGGTCGTCGGTGGTCTTCAGCCGCAGCAGCCGGGACGAGGAGTCGAAGCGGACGACGTAGCCCGCGATCGTGTCGGAGAAGGAGAAGGTCAGCGAGCCCGCCATGTCATGCACCGTCCTTGTCGTGTGAGCGGTCGTCCTCGTACCCCTGGCTGACCTCGACGATCACCCCGTCGGGGTCGCGCACCCAGACGGTCCGCCAGCCGCAGATGAAGTCGTCGAAGTCCAGCGGTCCCAGCGTCACCTCGGCCGCGTCGCCCAGTTCCGCGAGGAACGCGTCGACGCTGTCGGTCTGGAAGGCCAGGTGGCGTATCCGGCCCGGGGCCGGCGGACCGTCTTCGTGCGCGGTCCGGGCGGGCTCGGTGGCCGCCGCGAAGAGCTCCAGGTACGCGTCCCCCTTGCGCAGGAACACGATCCGCGACTCCCCGAGGTCGACGACCCGGGCCCGGGTGAAGCCGAAGTACCGGGTGTAGAACTCCTCGGTGGTCTTCTGGTCGGCGCAGTTGAGGCCGACGTGGGACCAGACCAGGTTCCCCATCAGGTGCTCCCCCGGCCCCGGCCCGCGGCGAGCAGTTCGATGATCCGGCGGGCGAAGAGGTGGTGGTGGGCGCCGGTGCGGCCGGTGACGAGGTCGCCGTCGACCACCACGTCCTCGTCGACGTACTGGGCGCCCATGTTGCGGACGTCGCCGATGAGGTTGTTGTGGCAGACGACCTTGCGGCCGCGGACCTTGGCCGGGATCGAGGAGGCCAGCCACATGCCGTGGCAGATGATCCCCTTGAGGACGGCCGGCTCCTCGAAGGCCCGGCGCAGGAACTCGGTCGCCGGGGCGAGGACGTCCACGTCCTCGGTGTAGCGCAGCCGGTCGGCGACCATCCCCGAGGGCACGATCAGCGCGGCGTAGCGGCGCAGCTCCTCGTCGTCCAGCGCCTCCAGGGACTTGGTCGCGGTGAAGGGCGCCCGGTACTCGTGCCCGGTGAAGGTGATGGAGTCGTTGCCCCACAGCCGGGTCAGGAAGTCGACCTCGGCCCCTTCCTCGGCGAACCGCCGCTGGTAGTAGAAGATCTCCGGTTCGTAGAAGTCGCTCTCGACCAGGACCGCGATCCTGGTCCCGGTCAGCGCCCCCTCGCGCAGGACCACGTCAGGCACGGGAGATCCCCCTCAGGAAGTCCGCCGCGCGCTCGGCGATCATCGCGATGGCGGTGTGGCAGTTGCCCGACGGGACGGCGGGCATCACGCTGGCGTCGACGACGCGCAGGTTCCGTACGCCGTGCACCCGCAGTTCGGGGTCGACGACGGCGAGGTCGTCGACGCCCATGCGGCAGGAGCCGGCCTGGTGGTGGTAGCTCTCGGACTTCTGCCGGACGAAGGTCCGCAGCTCCTCGTCGGAGACGAAGCCCGGTCCGGGCTGGAGCTCCTGCTTGTACCAGGGCGAGAAGGCGGAGGTGGCGAAGAGCTCCCGGGCGAGTTTGACGCCCTGCACCATCCGTTCCAGGTCCCAGCGGTCGCCCAGGTAGTTCGGGTGGATCAGCGGGTGGGCCAGCGGGTCGGCGCTCGCGAGCCTGATCCAGCCGCGCGAGACCGGGCGTACGACGCCGGGCAGGATGGAGACGGTGTTCGGGTGGTCCTTGCCGACGATCACGTCGAACGGGACGTGGACGAAGGCGATCTGGAGGTCCGGGGCGGGCAGTCCGGGCCGGGAGGACAGGAACAGGGCGCTCTCGGAGAGGTTCTGCGCGGGAGGCGGGAGTTCCTGGGTGACCTCGGCCATCAGCCCGGTCAGGACGTGGTTGTGGAAGTTCTCCCCGACCCCGGGGACGGCTGCCGTGACGGCGATGCCGTGCTCGCGCAGCCGCTCGGGGTGCCCGATGCCGGAGAGCAGCAGCAGCTTCGGGGACTCGATGGCCCCGGCGGCGACGATCACCTCGCGCCGGGCCCGTACGGTGTGGAGTCCGGGGGCCGCGGCGGTGCTGTGGCCGTCGCGGACGGTGCGGCCAGGGACGTCGGCGGGGGCCTGGAGCTGGGCGTACTCGACGCCCGTGCAGGTGTCCCCCTCGAAGAGCAGCCGGGTGGACTGGGCGCTGGTGCGCAGGGTCAGGTTGGGGCGGCCGAGCGCCGGCTCCAGGTAGGCGGCCAGGGTGCCCTGGCGGCGGCCGTCGGCGACGTCGATGTGGTGCCAGCCGGTGCCGAAGAGGCCGCGCCGGGGGCCGTCGGTGTTGAAGTCGGCTATCTCCTGGTGGCCCAGTTCGACGGCGGCGTCGATGAAGGCGCGGGAGACCGGGTTGGGCCCGTGCCGTCCGGCGTGGGTGATCCGCTGCGGCCCGGTCGTGCCGGTGGTGGCCGCGGTGGCGTCCTCCTGGCCCTCCAGCAGGGCGAAGTAGGGCAGGACGTCCTCGTACGCCCAGCCGGCCGCGCCCTGGTAGGCCCAGTTGTCGAAGTCCGAGGCGTGGCCCCGGATGTGCATCATGATGTAGAGGTTGCTGCTGCCGCCGGGGGCCTTGCCGCGCGGTTCGTACGTGCGGCGGCCGCCGAGGCCCGGCTGCGGGACGCTGGTGTAGCCCCAGTCGACGGGCCCGCCGAGCAGCTTGTACCAGGAGGACGGGTCGTCCACCTCGGGCGGGATGCGGGGACCGCCGGCCTCCAGGACCAGGACGGAGACGTCCGGGTCCTCGGAGAGGCGGTTCGCGAGGACGCTGCCGGCGGTGCCGGAGCCGACGATCACGTAGTCGTACTGTTCCGTGGCCACTATTCCGGTCCCCTCAGCCCTGGCTCAGCACCTGGAAGGGGGCGGTGTCGTGGTAGTTCGCCATGTAGGCGATCCGTCCGTCCACGATCTCGAAGTAGTTCATCACCTCGGCCTCGATGGCCTCGCCGGAGGCGCTGACGGCGCTGAGGTGGGAGACGGCCGCGGCCTTGGTCCCGTCGACCAGGAAGTGCACGGGCTCGTTGCGGAAGACCCGGTACATGGTCCCCATGCCCTTCATCATCGAGCGCAGGGTCTCCAGGCCCTCGATGTGTCCGGCGAGCTGCTCGTCCATGACCTGGTCGTCGGCGAACAGGTCGCACCAGCGGTCCCAGTCCCCGGCGTTGGCGTACTGGTAGTACTTGGTCAGGATCTCTCGGGCGTCCATCGCGTCTCTCATCCCCCTATCGGTCCCTGCGGGTGCCGTCCGGCGCGAACGGTGCCCAGAACTGGCTGAAGGCGGCCGCCGTGTCCCCGAAGAGCCCGTCGCGGCCCTCGGTGATCCGGCCGTCCCGCCACCGCATGAAGTGGAAGACCTGGTAGTCCATCCGCTCGTACGGGGAGGCGCTCGCCGGGTCGGCGCCGTCGCGCAGGGCCACGTTGCGGCACACGTCGGCGCTGCAGTCCTCCCCGACGAGGACCGCCTCCAGGTCCATCCGGAAGGTGCCGCCGGTGAGCTTGTGGGTCTGGCCCATCAGCTCCAGGAAGGCGTCCAGGCCCTCGTACCAGCCGGCCAGCGGGTGGTTGCCCGGCACCAGCCAGCGCAGGTCCTCGGAGTAGTGCTCCAGGATCCGCGCGCGGTCGCCGGAACCCAGGGCCCGGTAGGCGGACTCGACCTGCTCCCGTGTCACTCCCGTCATCGCCGCCGCCCCTCAGAGCGAGCCCGAACCGGGCATCGGCGCCAGTTCGTTGACGGTGTACTGCTTGATCAGCGGGCCGTCGTCGCCGGCGACGAGCGTCCAGGTCTGGTCGGCGTCGAAGCCCAGCCACTGGCTGCGGGCGGCCGGCGGGTCCCAGATCTTGGCCTGCCAGTTGACGAGGACCCGGACGATGGCGCGGTCGCCCTCGATGACGGGCTCCACCTTGGTGACCGTGTGCACCTCGTCGAAGAACCGGTGGGTGACGGCGTCGTACCAGCGGCCGAAGCCCTGGTGCCCGAGGAAGGTGTCCTCGGGGACCTTGAACTCCAGGTCCTCGGTGATGAGGGCGAGGACCTGCTCCAGCGGGAGGTGCCGGTCCAGGGCCACGTACCAGTTCTCGGCGAAGGCGCGGATCGCGTCCTCGGTCAGCCGCTCGGCGGGCATGCGGTCTCCTCCTGTCCGTCGGTGTGTCGCGTGGTGTGCCCGGCCGGGCCGGGTGCGGGCACTGCTCAGACCTGGACGTCGACCAGGTACGGGCCGGGGTGGGCCAGCATCCGGGTGACCGCGGCCGCGGCCTCGTCGGGCTTCTCCACCCGGGTCCCCTCGGCGCCCAGTGCCCGGGCCAGCCCGGCGAAGTCGATCTCTGGGTGGGAGAGGTCGAAGGAGCCCGGGAAGGCGTGCTCCGCGATGTCCCGCTCCCGCCAGTACTGGGCGATGTTGTCGTCGAGCAGCCGGTACTTGCGGTTGTTGCAGACCACGAACTTGGCGGCGATGCCGTGCCGGACGGCCGTCCACAGCGCCTGGTAGGTGTACATCGAGCCGCCGTCGCCCGCGAAGCCGACGACGAGCCGGTCCGGGTGGGCGAGCTTGGCGCCGACCGCCCCCGGGAAGCCGACGCCGAGGGATCCGCCGCGGGTGAGGTGGTAGTCGCCGGGGCGTTCGGGCGGCAGGTGGCGGGTGACCAGCGGGGAGGTGGTGAGCGCTTCGTCGAAGACGATCAGGTCCCCGCGGGTGCGTTCGGCGAGCGTCCGCAGGAAGACGGCCATCGGCGTGTCGTCGTCCGTCCGCTCCAGCGCGGCCCGGGCCCGCTCGCGGGTCCGCACCTCCAGCCGTGCGGCGGCCGCCGCCCGCCGGGCCGGGGTCAGCCGCTGTTCCAGTACGCCGGCCAGGGCGCGCAGCGCGTGCCGCGGGTCGGCGGCCAGGCCCAGGTCCGCGGGGTGGTTCTTGGCGATCTCGTAGGCGTTGAGGTCGATGTGGACGACCTTGGCGCCGGGCCGGAAGGGGTTCTCCAGTTCGGGGAACACCTCGGGGAAGACGTAGGTGCCGACGATCAGCACCCCGTCCGCCCGCCCGATGAGCTCCTTGCTGTGCGGGCCGAACATGTGGCCGGTCTGGCCGCGGCGCAGCGGGTGCGAGGCGGCGATGTTCACCTCGGACGAGTCGACCTCGTACACGTCGGCGCCCAGCAGCTCGGCGACGGCGGCGAGTTCGGCCTGCGCCCCGGAGAGCGCGACCCCGTCCCCGACGAGGACCACCGGGTGCTCGGCCCCGGCGAGCAGCTCGGCCGCCCGTCCGACGGAGGCCGGGGAGGGCGCCACGTCGGTGAGCGGCACCGTGGCGGGCAGGACGGGCTCGGAGTTGAGCTCGTCCAGCACGTCCATCGGCAGGGCCACGAACACCGGCCCGCGCGGCGGGGTCAGGGCGATCTTGACGGCCCGCCGGATCGTGCGGAGCACGGACCGGGGGTCGGTGACGCGGGTCGCGTACTTGGTGACGGGTTTGGCCATGGCGACCAGGTCGCAGGCCATCTGCGCGTCCATGGCGTCGTAGCGCACCCCGGCGTCGCCGGCGACCACGACGAGCGGGGTGTGGCCGCGCAGCGACTGGTAGAGCATGCCGATGCCGTTGCCCAGCCCCACACCGGAGTGCAGCTGGAGCAGGGCCGCACCGCCGGTGGCGCGGGCATAGCCGTCGGCGATGCCCGCGGCCACGGTTTCCTGGAGGGCGAGGACGTACTGGAAGTCCGCCGCCGCGTCCACCGCGTCGAGGAATCCCTGTTCCACCGTTCCCGGATTTCCGAACATGACGTTCAGACCGTCGGCCTTGAACTGTTCGATGAGCCTTTCCCGTCCGGGAGTGGCTTCGGTATTCATCGGACTCCCCCTTTTTCCGCTACCACCCGTAACGGGTGAGACCTTCCTCCAGGACTTCCACGATCTTCTGCCCCGTGAGGTACGAGTCGGGGGTGGAGCGGCCGGTCACGAAGGGATAGTCGACTATCACCGAGAGCGGGTGGCCGAAATTCCCGTGGTAGGCACCGCGCGGGCCGGTCGCGTCGCGCAGGATGTACTCCAGCGGATACGGGGGCGGACCCATGTTGAAGTCGGTGCCGAGGAATCCGGTGCCGTCCTTGTAGTCGTACTCCTTGCAGTGGCCGGTGACGTGCTTGCCCCAGATGATGCTCTTGCGGTCGCCCCAGTCACGGGCGAAGGCGAGGCAGGCGACGCCGTAGCACTCGGCGGCGACGACCTTGCCGGCCTTCTCGAAGGCCAGGATCAGGGCGTGCACCCGCTCGTTGTTGGCGAGGTCGGCGATCGGACCGCTGCCGCCGACGATGAGGATCGCGTCGTAATCCGCGATGTCGGCGTCGAGCTTGTCCAGATCGCGGTGGTACTGCTCCAGCTTGCGCAGGTATTCCCCGTCGCTCGTGTACGGGCGTTCGGGGACCCACGCCTCGATGTCCAGCGGTGAGTCGAGCCGGTTCGACTGCTCGAACTCACGGCCCAGCCGGGCGTTCTCCTCGGTGGTCACCGAGCGGCCCAGCGGGGGGTCGACGTAGTTCGCGTCGAGACTCGGCGGAAGTGCGTGCGCGCGCTTTCCGGTCGGCGTGGCGAATACGATCTCATAGCCCCGCTCGTCGAACTTGGAAACGGGACCGATGAGTTCCTCGGACCAGTAGCCGTGTTCGGAGACAATGACCAGAATCTTTCTGCTCACAGATTCCTCCAGGCGCCGCCTGTTGTCGTTTGCGTTCCCCACACTGCGTGCGGCCGGGGCCCTCGTCAAAGGGCGTGAATGCGACTTCGTGAGGTAGCGGGCAAGGTCGTGGCACCACCTCACGTAGTCGCCCGGCGAGGTCAGGAAGTACCCGCCGGACTTCCTGACCTCGGCCGGATCGGTGAACCGTTCGGGGGTCGCCGACTTATGGTCTGGACGCGCCGTGATGGACGGGCGCGACGGGGCGTACGAATGCGCGAGGAGAGGGACGGGGACGATGACGACGGATTTGCTGTGCACACACGTCGACCAGATACGTCCGGTGAAGCCATCCGCGGAGGGCTGCGAGGAGTGCCTGCGGCTGGGCGACGGCTGGGTGCACCTGCGGATGTGCCTGAGCTGCGGCCACGTCGGATGCTGCGACTCGTCGAAGAACCGCCACGCCACCCGGCACTACAAGTCGACCGCGCACCCGGTCGCGGCCTCGCACGAGCCCGGCGAGGACTGGGCCTGGTGCTACGCCGACCAGCTGATGCTGGACCCGGCGTGAACGCGGCCCCGGAGGGCGCCGCCCCCGCCACGACCGCCGCCGCCACCGCCGGCGCGGGCACCGCCGAGCGCGCCGAGAGCCGCAAGCCCGTCATCCTGGCCGTGGACGACGACCCGCAGGTGCTGCGGGCCGTCCGCCGCGATCTGCGCAGCGCCTACGGCGACCGCTACCGGGTGCTCGGCGCCTCCTCGGCCGCCGACGCGCTGAAGATCCTGGACTCGCTCGACGAGCGCGGCCACGACCCCGCGCTGTTCCTCGTCGACCAGCGGATGCCCGACGTCACCGGGGTGGAGTTCCTGCTGGAGGCGGTCAGCCGGTTCCCGGACGCCCGCCGGGTCCTGCTCACCGCGTACGCGGAGACCGACGCGGCCATCACCGCCATCAACCGGGTACGGCTGGACTACTACCTGCTCAAGCCGTGGGACCCGCCGCACGAGCGGCTCTTCCCGGTGCTGGACGACCTGCTCTCCGACTGGCTGGCCACCTACCGGCCGGCCTACGACGGCATCATCGTCGCGGGCCACCTGGTCTCCCCCGGCACCCACGCCGTCCGGGACTTCTTCACCCGCAACGGGCAGCCGTTCCGCTTCCTGAACGTCGAGCGGGACCCCGAGGCGCTGACGGTGATCGCCGCCGCGCAGGCCGACGCGGCGCTCCCGCTGGTCCGCTTCCCGGACGGCTCGGTGCTGGCCGCCCCGACGGACACGGAACTCGCCCAGCGGCTGGGCCTGGCCACCACCGCCTCCCGCCCCCACTACGAGTGCGTCATCGTCGGCGCCGGCCCGGCCGGGCTGGCCGCCGGCGTGTACTCGGCCTCCGAGGGCCTGTCCACGCTGATGCTGGACTCCCGCGCCCCCGGCGGCCAGGCCGGCACCTCCAGCCTGATCGAGAACTACCTGGGCTTCCCCTCGGGCCTCTCCGGCGGGGACCTGACCCGCCGGGCCACCATCCAGGCCTCCCGGTTCGGCGCGGAGATCCTGCACCCCGTCGAGGTGGTCTCCCTGACCCGCGACGACCCGGCGAAGATCCTGACCCTGGCCGACGGTACGGAGATCAGCGCGGAGACGGTGCTGCTGGCCACCGGGGTCTCGTACAACCGGCTGGAGGCCCCCGGCGCGGACCGCTTCGAGGGCGCCGGCCTGTACTACGGCGCGGCGACCACCGAGAGCTCGGCCTGCATCTCCCAGCACGTGTTCATCGTGGGCGGGGCCAACTCGGCCGGGCAGGCGGCCGTCCACTTCGCCAAGTACGCGGCCCGGGTGACGATCCTGGTGCGCGCGGCCTCCCTGGACGCGAGCATGTCCCGCTACCTGATCGACGAGATCGACCGCACGCCCAACATCGAGGTGAAGGTCCGCACCACGGTCACCGCCCTGCACGGCGGGGAGCACCTGGAGCGGATCACCCTGCACGACGCCGACACGGGCGGGGACCGGGAGGTCCCGGCGCGGTTCATGTTCACCTTCATCGGCGCCCGCCCGCACACGGACTGGCTGGCCGGGGTGGTCGAGCGGGACGAGTACGGCTTCGTCCTCACGGGGTCCGACCTGATCGCCAACGGCGGTGAGCTCCCGGCGGAGTGGAGCCTGGAGCGCGCCCCCTACCCGCTGGAGACCAGCGTCCCCGGCGTCTTCGCGGCGGGCGACGTGCGCGCGCACTCGGTCAAGCGGGTCGCCTCGGGCGTGGGCGAGGGCGCGATGGCGGTCTCCCTGATCCACCGCTACCGCTCGATGGGCTGAGAGCGAACGCCCGGGGGCTTGCGATCACGAGGAGAGCGGATGCAACGTTGATTACATGATTACAGCCGAACAGAGCGAGAAGCTCCGCGCGTGGTTCGCCGAGCGCCTGCCGGTGGACGTCTACGAGTCACTCGTCTCGGTCACCGTCGACCGGGAGGAGATCACGGTCGTCGGAAAGGTCCCGGCGTCCGAGTCGGTCAAGGAGTTCCGCGAGCGCACCCGCGAGCAGCGGATGGAGGTGGCGCGCGAGGCGGAGGAGCTCTACCGCCGCAAGGTCGCCTGGGGCGTGCGGTCGGGTGAGGAGACGGTCCTCTTCACCCACCTCGCCGTGCCCGTCATGACCCGGCTGCGCCAGTCCGAGCGGCAGGTGCTCGACACCCTGGTCGCCGGCGGCGTGGCGCGCAGCCGGGCGGACGCCCTGGCGTGGTGCGTACGCCTCGTCGGCGACAACACCGACGCCTGGCTCACCGAGCTGCGGGACTCCCTCGACAAGGTGCGTCAGGTGCGTGCCCAGGGCCCGGACCTCCAGAAGTCTGGGTCCGAGTGACGGAAAACCTGTCCGGGTACGCATGATCCCGGAAAGGTAGCCGGGACGACCTGACACCAGGGAGAGGCACGCAACCCATGACCACCACCGTCGAGTACATCCGCTACCGGATCGCCTCGCAGGACCAGCAGGCGTTCGAGGACGCGTACGCGAGGGCCGCCGAGGCCCTGGCCGCGTCGCCCGAGTGCATCGACTACGAGCTGGCCCACAACACGGACGACAGCGAGCGGTACATCCTCCGCATCCGCTGGACCTCGGTCGACGCCCACCTCAACGGCTTCCGCAAGGGCGAGCACTTCCCGGCGTTCTTCAGCGCGATCCGCCCGTACGTGACGAACATCGAGGAGATGCAGCACTACTCCGTCACCGGCGTGGTGGGTCCGGGAAAGGCCGCCGGACAGTCATGAGCACGACTCCCACGATCTACGAGTGGATGGGCGGGGCCGAGGCCCTGGAGAGGCTCACCGACGCCTTCTACGCCCATGCGCTGCGCGACGAGGTCCTCGCCCCCGTCTTCGAGGGCATGGACTCGGAACACCCCCGGCACGTCGCGGTCTGGCTGGCCGAGGTCTTCGGCGGCCCGGCCGGCTACTCGGCGCACCACGGCGGCCACCAGCACATGGCCACCAAGCACCTGGGGCGCGGCATCACCGAGCGGCAGCGCCGCCGCTGGGTGGACCTGCTGCTGGACACGGCGGACGAGGTCGGCCTGCCCACGGACCCGGAGTTCCGGGCGGTGTTCGTCTACTACATCGAGTGGGGCACCCGGATGGCGCTGATCTACTCGGGCCCCAACCCGCCGCCGGTGGACGCGGCGAAGATCCCGGTCTGGTCCTGGGGCCAGACCCCGCCCTGGCAGCCGCAGGCGGCGAAGGCGGAGTGAGACCCGCTCGGGGGCCGGCCCGGACCGGCCCCCGAGCGGACTCGCCACGGCCACTTGGGCGGAACGGTGACGTCCCGTCATGAGTCGGCAACAGTGCGCCGGGAGCGGGACTCCGGCGACTTCGCAGGGGCATATCCGGGAGGTCGGCACCACCTCCCCACCCATGCGAAGCACACGGGGGCCCACCATGAGCACCGCCCGCAACAGATGGCAGACCTACGCCCTGGGAGCGGCGGCCGTCGCCGCGCTCCTCACCTCCACCGCCTGTGACTCCGGCAAGGACGACGGCAAGAACCCCACCGCCACCCCGTCGGCGTCCGCCTCCGCGCCCGCATCCCCCGGCGCGAGCGCCGCGCCGGGCACGGGCCCCTCGGTCTCCGCGAGCCCCTCGGGCGGGAAGGCCGGTCCTTCGCCGAGCGGCTCGGCCGCCCCCACGACCGGAGGGCAGCCGGCCGCCAGGGCGTGCAGCCACGACGACCTGTCGATCACGCCGTCCCTGTGGAAGTCGGACTCCGGCCAGAACCTCCTGATCACCGCCGCCAACATCAGCGGCACGGCCTGCACCCTCTACCACCACCCGTACGTCGGCTTCGGCACGGTGGTCGCGGGCCCGCTCCCGCCGATGGGCTCCGCGCCGCGGTCGGCCGCCGCCCTCCAGCCGAAGGAGAAGGCGTACGCGGGCGTGTACATGTTCCGCGGGGGCGAGCGGACGGTCGCCGTCACGGCGCTGTCCATGGGCTACCAGGACCGCGCGCCCGGCAGCAACAAGGAATCGGCGTGGCTCGAACAGGGCCTGGCCGCCTGGACCGGGGACCTGAACGTCGGCCGCGACGCCAAGGTGACGTACTGGGACAAGGACCTCCGCGCGGTGGAGGACCAGCTGTTCCGGCCGGGCAAGGGTTAGGCCGACAGCAGTACCGTCAGCGGGGGCGCCCCGTCGTCGTGCTCCCGCTGCTCCCGCCAGAAGTCCACGGCCCCCTCCAGGACCTCCGTCAGGGTGGCCCAGTCCTGCGGGCGCTCGGCCGCGTAGCCGCGCCAGGAGGTCACCGCCAGCAGCCGCGCGGGGGCCTCGGGGAGCCAGGACAGGTCGGCCAGCACGTCGGCCAGCGCGTCCCAGTTCCCGCCGAACCACTCCGGTGCCGCGAGGGCCCGCGCGCACCGCCGCATCAGCGCCGCCTTGCTCCGTACGCCGTTCAGGTCCAGCCGTACGACGTGCCAGCCGGCCTCCTCGGCTGCGGCCAGTGCGGGGGCGAGCGGCTGCGGGTCGAGGGTCATCGGAGAACCGCCCTGAAGGTGTCGTAGTGGTCGTCCGTGTAGTAGAACTCCCCGCCCCCGCCCGTCACGATCCGCCGGGCGCCGCGGTCGCGCTCGCCCGGGGTGCGCACGGTGAACTCGTGGTAGTAGCCGCGCTTCTGCTGCGGCAGGACCTTCTCGAAGTTCCCGAAGACGGTGCCGTCCTGCCGGTACGGGTACGGCCCGCCCTTGTCGATCAGGGCGAGCACCTCGCGCGCCTGCGGGGGCAGCTCGTCGGCCCGTACGGTGGGCATCCCCTTCGCCCACGCGGGAGCGGGCGCGGCGGTGCTCGCCGCGGACGAGGGCCGCGCCGGGGCGGCCCCGCCACCGCAGCCCGTCAGGGCGGCGGTCAGCGCGGCGCACAGGAACAGGGCCCCGAGCACGCGTGACAACGACCGGGGCACGTTCCTGAGGATCATGCCCCGATCGTGCCAAATATCCGATTCCGTGGCGAATCGCCCGGCGGGGTCAGAGGACGGACATCTTGCCGTAGGGGCTCAGGACGCGCATCCGCACGGAACCGAAGTCGACGAGGACGGCCTCTTCCTCGACACCGATGACCCGGCCGAGGCCGTGCTGGTCATGGCTGACCCGGTCGCCCACCTCGAACCGCCTCACGGGTGGCTCAACGGGGGCCCTGAACGGGCTGGACGGCAAATGACGGCGAGGTACTGCTGATTTGGTCATTAGCGTCAGTATGCGCCCGCGGAGCCGCTCGGGGGCAGAATCCGACGGTCTCGATTGCAGCACCATTCGCCACGCGCACCGCGGGGGCTCCCCCGCGGTGCGCGGGCTTGGGCCGGTCAGTCGTCCGGGTCGGCCCGGTCCAGCGCCGGCCGCAGACCGGGCTCGGACTCGGTCAGCAGGTAGTCGGCCACCGCCGTGTCCGTCACCAGGCTGGTCACCAGCCCGGAGCGGAGCACCGCGCCGATCGCCGAGGCCTTGCGCAGCCCGCCCGCGATCGCCACGACCTCGGGGATCCGGCGCAGCCGGTCGGCCTCGACGGTGATGCAGCGCTCGCCCAGGTCCCGGCCGACCCGGCGGCCGTCCCGGTCGAAGAGGTGGGCGGACATCTCCGCCGCGACGCCGAGCGAGGCGTAGTGCGCCCGCTCCTCGTCGGTCAGCATGTCGTGGACGGTCGAGATGCCCGGCTCCCAGGAGCCGATGGAGACGGCGGCGACGGTGACCTTGTCGAAGTACTCGAAGGCCCGCGCGATGCCGGTCTGGCTGCGCAGCGCGGCCGCGGTCGCCGGGTCCGGGAGCAGCATCGGGGCGTAGATCGGGTGCGCGTCCCCGCCGGAGACCTGCGCGGCCCGGCGTACGGCCTCCACGGAGCCGCGCTCGGCGGTCCCCGCGTCGTACACGCCGGTCAGCTGCACGACGGTGCACGGCGGCAGCCGGTGCAGGGACGCGGCCATGTGGATGGTCGACCGCCCCCAGGCCAGGCCGAGCACGTCGCCCTCGTTGACCAGCTCGCCGAGCAGGTCGGCCGCGACCGCTCCGAGGTTCTCCGGGTCCGGGGCGTCCTCGCTGGCGTCGGCCGGGGACTCCACCACGACGGCGTGCCGCAGCCCGTAGCGGGCGCGGAGCGCGTCGGAGCGCTCCGCGTCCAGTTCGGCCGGCACCCGGATCTCGATGCGGACGAGGTCCCGTTCGAGGGCGGTCTCCAGTACCCGGGCCACCTTGAAGCGGCTCACGCCGAACTCCTCGGCGATCTGGATCTTGGACTTGCCCTCCAGGTAGAAGCGGCGCGCCATGGCCGCCGCCTGCACCAGCTCCGCGGGTCCCATCCGCAGGGCTGACCGTCCCGCCGACATTGCAGACACCGCGCTCTCCTCACTGCTGTTCACACTGTCGTGTTCACACTCTCGACTCGCCGTTCATCCTGTCAGATCCAACGGCCATTGATCAGCCTGGACGGCTTCCGTTCACCGAGCCGTCCCCTGGCGCCCGCCTCAGTGGTCGCAGGCCCAGGGCGCGGCGGCGATGGCCGCACCCGCCTGGTCGCGCAGCGTGCGCACCGCGGCGGCCGGATCGACCGCCCCGTAGACGGCGCTGCCGGCCACGAAGACGTCGGCGCCGGCCTCCGCCACCCGCTCGATCGTCGTGGCCGAGACCCCGCCGTCGACCTGGAGCCAGAGGTCCAGCCCGTGCTTGGCGATCAGCTCCCGGGTCCGGCGGACCTTGGGCAGCATGATGTCCAGGAAGGACTGGCCGCCGAAGCCGGGCTCGACCGTCATGATCAGCACCATGTCGAGCTCGGGCAGGATGTCCTCGTACTGCTCGATCGGGGTGCCCGGCTTGAGGGCCATGGCCGCCCGGGCGCCCTTGGCCCGGATCTCCCGCGCCAGGCGCACCGGCGCCGCCGCGGCCTCGGCGTGGAAGGTGACCGATCCGGCCCCGGCCTCCACGTACTGCGGAGCCCAGCGGTCCGGGTCCTCGATCATCAGGTGCAGGTCCAGGGGGATGTCCGTGGCCCGGCTGAGGGATTCGACGACCGGCACACCGAGGGTGAGGTTCGGGACGAAGTGGTTGTCCATGACGTCGACGTGCAGCCAGTCGGCCCCCTCGACGGCCTTCGCCTCCTCGGCGAGATGGGCGAAGTCGGCGGACAGGATGCTGGGATTGATCTGAACGGCCATGCCCCAAGCCTGCCATGCCTGCGGGCACTTCCGGCCACGGCCCCGGAACCCGGCGTTCTCGTAGCGGAGCTTAATTGATCTTGGCGCGAACCGTCGCCCGCCCTTCGCGGTGGGGCTGCGCGGAGCCCGTCGGCCCCGGTCCGCCCCTCCCGGCGGGTGCGGCCGTCCGGCTCACGTTCGCGCCGGCCCTGGTGCCGCCGGTCCGGACCCGGCGCTCCACGGGACAATGACCGTCCCCACGGCCTTCCGGAGGACTGCGTGAAGACGGCTCTGACCAACGCCCGGGTCTTCGACGGCCGCCGGCTCCTCTCCCCCGCCACGGTGGTCATCGAGGGCCCCTGATCGGAACCGATCCCCGCGGGGCCCGGGTCGTCGACGCCGCCGGTGCCGCCCTGCTGCCGGGGCTGATCGACGCCCACGTCCACCTGCACGGCGTCCAGGACCTGGAGCGGCTGCGCGACCACGGCGTCACCACCGCCCTCGACATGGCCACCTGGCCGCCGTCGCTGGTCGACTCCCTGCGCGGCGCCGCCGGGCTCACGGACATCCGCAGCCCCGGCACGCTCGCCATCGCGGCGGGCGGACTGCACTCCGCGATGCCCGGGGTCCCCGAGGACAGCGTCGTCACCGGCCCCGGCGACGCGGAGCGCTTCGTCGCGGCCAGGGTGGCGGAGGGCGCCGACTACATCAAGATCGTGGCGGAGCGGCCCGGCCCCGGGGCCCTGGAACAGCCCGTGCTCGACGCCCTGGTGACCGCGGCCCGCGCGCACGGCAGGCTCGTCGTCGCCCACGCGGCGGCCGGAGAGGCCTACGCCATGGCACAGCGGGCCGGGGCCGACGTGATCACCCACGTCCCGGCGGAGCGGGCCCTCGACGGGGCCGAGGCGGCCCGCATGCGCGCCGGCGGACGGGCCGCCGTACCCACCCTGACGATGATGGAGGGCCTCGCCGCGGCGGGGGTCCTGGGCGTGGACTACGGACACGCCCGGGCGAGCGTCGCCACCCTGCACCGGGCGGGCGTCCCGGTCCTCGCGGGCACGGACTCCCACACCACCCCGGGTGTCCCCTTCGCCCCGGCGCACGGCAGCAGCCTGCACCACGAGCTGGAACTGCTCGTGGACGCCGGGCTTCCCCCGCTGCACGCCCTGCGCGCCGCCACGGCCCTGACCGCCCGCCACTTCGGCCTCACCGACCGGGGAGCCGTCGTACCGGGCCGCCGCGCCGACCTCGTGCTCGTCGACGGCGACCCGCTGGCGGACGTCCGGGCGACGCGCCGGATCCTGCGCGTCTGGTGCGGCGGCGTGGAGCACGCCGCCGCCTGACCGCCTACGCGGTGCGGCGCAGCAGGGCCAGGTACATGGCGTCCGTACCGTGCAGGTGCGGCCACAGCTGGACGTCCGGGCCGTCGCCCAGCGCCGGCACGCCCGCCATGTACGGGCGCGCGTCGATCAGTTCCGCCGCCACCGGGGAGTTGCCCGCGCCCCGGCCGCGGAGCACGTCCTCGACGACCACGCGGGTCTCCGCCAGGTGCGGGGAACAGGTGGCGTACCCCACGACACCGCCCACGCGCACCGCGGACAGCGCCTCGCGCAGCAGCGCCCGCTGGAGCGGCGCGAAGCCCTCCAGGTCCTCGGGGCGACGCCGCCAGCGGGCCTCCGGACGGCGCCGCAGCGCTCCCAGACCCGAGCAGGGGACGTCCATCAGGACCCGGTCGAAGGAGCCCGGCAGCCACGCCGGCCGGGTGCCGTCGGCCGCGATCACCTGGTACGGGCCCGGGTTCCCGGACAGCGCCTTCTCGACCAGGCGCGCCCGGTGCGGCTGCTTCTCGGAGGCCAGCAGGAACGCCCCGCGCTCCGCCGCCAGCGCGCCCAGCAGCGCCGCCTTGCCGCCGGGGCCCGCGCAGCCGTCCAGCCACCGCTCGTCGCGGCCCTCGACCGGGGCCGCCGCCAGGGCCATCGCCACCAGCTGGCTGCCCTCGTCCTGCACGCCGGCGCGCCCCTCGCGGACCGCCTCCAGCGCGCCCGGCTCGCCGCCCTCCGCCATCCGGACCGCGTACGGGGACCAGCGCCCCGGCAGCGCCGACTCCTCGCCGAGCGCCTCGACCAGCTCCTCGGGCGTGGACCGGCCGGGACGGGCCACCAGCGTCACCTCGGGCCGCTCGTTGTCGGCCTCCAGGAGGTCCTCGATGCCGGCCCGGCCGCCGCCCAGCGCGTCCCACAGGGCGCTGACGACCCAGCGCGGGTGCGAGTGGTAGACCGCCAGGTGCTCCTCGGCGTCCTCCTCGTACGGCGGCGCGACCCGCTCCAGCCAGCCGTCCAGGTCGTGCGCGGCGATCTTGCGCAGCACGGCGTTGACGAACTTCGCCCGCCCGTCGCCGAGCACCACGCGCGCCAGCTCCACGCTGGCGGACACCGCCGCGTGGGTGGGGATGCGGGTGCCCAGGAGCTGGTGCGCGCCGAGCGAGAGCACGTCCAGGACCGGCGGGTCCACCTCCCGCAGCGGCCGGTCCACGCAGGCGGCGATGACCGCGTCGTACGTGCCCTGCCGGCGCAGCGTCCCGTAGACCAGCTCGGTCGCCAGGGCCGCGTCCCGCGCCTGGAACTTCTCGTCCTGCCGGGCCTTCTTCAGCAGCGGGGGCAGGACGAGGTTCGCGTACGCGTCGCGCTCGTCCACCGCCCGCAGCGCCTCGAAGGCCAGCATCCGGACGGGGTCCTTCTGCGGCCGGCGGTAGGGCTTGGCCTGCTTGCCGGTGCCGGACTTGGGGGCGGGACGACGACGGGGCTGTTCGCTCACGTGAAAGGTGCTCCGGAGGTACGAGGTGCGATGCGGTGCGGTGCGGTGCTGTGCGGTTGCGTGGGGCCGCTCGGGATCAGCCTACGTCGGCGGCGCCCAGGCGCTCGCCGGGAGCGATGCGCACCCCGCGGGCCCAGTCGGCGCCCTTCATCGGCTTCTTGCCCTGCGGCTGCACCCAGAGCAGCTCGACGGCGTGCGAGCCGGTGCCGACGTACACGTTGTTCTTGCCCGGGGCCAGCACGCCCGGGGCGAGGTCCGTGCGGTCGGGGACCAGCCCGACGGAGATCAGCTTGAGGCGCTCGCCGCGGAAGACGGTCCAGGCGCCCGGCGCGGGGGTGCAGCCGCGCACCACGCGGTCGGCGCGCAGCGCGGGGGCGTTCCAGTCGACGCGGGCGTCCTCGACGGTGATCTTCGGCGCGAGGGAGACGCCGTCGGCGGGCTGCTCCATGGCGCGCAGGCTGCCGTCCTCGATCCCGTCGACGGTCGCGGACAGCAGCCCGGCCCCGGCGAAGGCCAGGCGGGTCAGCAGGTCGCCGCTGGTGTCGGTCGGGCGGATCTCCTCGGTGAGAACCCCGAAGACCGGGCCGGTGTCCAGGCCCTCCTCGATGCGGAAGGTGGAGGCGCCGGTCACCTGGTCGCCCGCCATGATGGAGTGCTGCACGGGGGCCGCGCCGCGCCAGGACGGCAGCAGCGAGAAGTGCAGGTTGACCCATCCGTGGCGGGGGATGTCCAGCGCGCTCTTGGGGATCAGCGCCCCGTACGCGACGACGGGGCAGCAGTCCGGGGCGATCTCCCGCAGCCGGGCCTGGAACTCCGGGTCGCGGGGCCGGACGGGCTTGAGGACCTCGATCCCGGCCTCCTCCGCGCGCTCGGCGACGGGGCTGGCGACCAGCCGGCGGCCCCGCCCGGCGGGGGCGTCGGGCCGGGTGACGACGGCGGCGACCTCGTGGCGCCCGGAGGCGATCAGGGCGTCCAGGGCGGGTACGGCGACCTCGGGGGTGCCTGCGAAGACCAGCTTCACTGGGTCCTACCTCGCTATCTCGGCTGTCAGCAGCACACCAGTCTATGGGACGGACACCCGGGCCCACCTGCGGTATCGGGGGGCGTACGCACACACACGCGCCTCTCGCATATGCCGACACGCCCCCAGTGCGTGACCTGGGCGCCCGCTGGCGCGTTGGTCAAGAGAGATTGACCGAAACGGGCCGCGATCAAGACGGTGACTGCGGCCCGATCCGCTCTCCAGCACCGGTTCGAGAGGCTTCTCCATGGCCGACCACGCCACCCATGACGCCCAAGCACGGGCCAGCCTGCACCTCCTGGTGCGGGACATCGAGCGGGTTCGCCGACAGGTGGACGCACTGCGTACGCTCACGGCCCAGCTCGGCAACGTGTACCGCCCGCGCCGCTCCGGGCCCTCCACGGGCTTCGTCGTCTACGGCAGGGCCCCCGCCCCCACCGTCCGGCTCGCCCAGGAACTGAGGGACAGCGTCGAGACGCTGGTCACCGCGGCGGTGGACTTCGACCGCTCGCTCGGCTTCTCCTGGGACGCCGTCGGTTCGGCGCTCGGCGTCACCAAGCAGGCCGTGCACCGCCGCTACGGGGCACGGCGCGCGCAGGCCGCCGAGGCGGCGGAGCCGCTGGCCGAGGGCACCACGACGCGGACGCTGGGCCCGCTGCCCACCATCCCGGCGGCGCGCTCGGTGCCGCCGCAGCCCGTCCGCGAGGAAGCCCAGGCCTCCGCGGCCCGCCAGTCGGCCTTCCCCGGCCCCCGCAACGGCTGACCCCACCCCGCCGCCGGGCCGCCGACCCCCGACGGCATCCAGGGGCATGCATGCCGGGCCCGTCACCCCGTTCCCCAGGGGTGGCGGGCTCCCGCCTGCCCGCCGCCCCGCCTCGGGGGTGGCGGGCGCCCTGCGGGGCTGTCCCCTACCCGCCCTTCAACCGTTCTCGCCTCAAACGCCGGCGGGGCTGAAAGAGCCGGGCGCTGCGCGCCCGGTGCGCTCGGACGCCGCGCGGGCTGGATGTGCGCAGCACATCCCAGCCTCGCCGGCGTTTGAGGCGCGGGGGTCTGGGGGCGGAGCCCCCAGGGGGTCCGGGGCGCAGCCCCGGGGAACGGGCGAAGGGCGGGGCGGGGAGCAGCCCGCGCAGCGGCAGCGCGCCCGCAGACGACCCACCGGCCCCGGCCACCCGAACCGCCCCCGCTCACGGGCCGGCGGACGGAGTCCGGCGCAGCGACGCGAAGCCGGGGAGGCCCCCTGGGGCCGAGCCGCGCGAGCGGCGTGAAGAAGGGGTCAGCCGATGTCCGGCGGGTCGATCCGGATGCGGATCGGGTCCCCCGCCTGCGCGCCCCGCGCCATCCGCACGGCCTGCGCCGACTTCAGCGCGGCCGCCAGCGCCGCCCCGCTGCCGGGCGGCACCCGGATCAGCGCCCGCTCCCCCGCCGACGGCTCCCCCCGCCGCCCCGGCAACGGCACGGGCCCCAGCACCTCCGCGTCCGCCGGCAGGGCGGCGCTCTCCAGGAAGGCCTCCAGGGCCTCGGCCCGCCCCGCCACCGCCGCCATCCGGGACACCGGCGGGAACCCCAGCTGCGCCCGCTCCGCGAGCTCCCGCACCGCGTGCCCCACGGGATCCCACCGCACCAGCGCCTGCACCGGCCGCAGCGTCGGTTCGGCGACCACCACCACCTGCCCGTCGGCCCGGACCAGCGAGGCGGCGGCGATCCAGCGGCGCAGGGCGTCCTCCCCCGCCCGCAGGTCGGGCCGGGTCAGCATCGCCCAGCCGTCCAGCAGCAGCGCCGCCGCGTACCCGGCGCCCGCCGCGACCGGCTCGGCGCCCGGGGTGCACACCACCAGCGCGGGCCGGTCGGGCACCTCGTCCAGCACGTGGTCCCGCCCGGAGGTGCGCACCGGCACGGCCGGGAAGGCCCTGCCCAGCTCCTCGGCGGTCCGCCGCGCGCCCACCACCTGGGCCCGCAGCCGGAACGAGCCGCACTCCTCGCAGTGCCAGGCGTTCTCGGCCCGCCCGCACCACCCGCAGTGCAGCTCCCGCTCGTCGGGGGCCTCCAGCGGCCCGGCGCACACCCGGCAGCGGGCCGGCGTCCGGCAGCGCTCGCACGCCAGCCGGGGCGCGTACCCGCGCCGGGGCACCTGGACCAGGACGGGCCCGCTCTTGAGGCCCTCCCGCACGGTCTCCCAGGCCAGGCTCGGCAGCCGCGCCGCGCGGGCCGCCCCGTCCCGGGCCAGCTGTTCGTCCCCGACGGTGCGGATGCGGGGCGCGGCGGCCCGTACGGTCTCCCGGTCGGCGACGATCGGCCGGGCCCAGCCGGTCTCCACCAGCTGGGCGGCCTCCACGGTGCAGCTGGTGCTCCCGGCCAGGAAGCCGCAGCCTTCGCTGACCGCGCGCAGCTCCAGCACCTCGCGCACGTGCGGGAAGGGGGCGTGGATGTCGCCGTGGCTGGAGTCGCCGTCGTCCCACACCGCCACCAGCCCGAGGTCCCGTACGGGCGCGAACATGGCCGCGCGGGTGCCGACCACGGCGCGGACCGAGCCCCGGCTCACCGCGAGCCACTGCCGGTAGCGCTTCTCGGGGCCGGAGTCGGCGGTCAGCAGGGCGTGCCGGCCCTCGCCCAGCAGGGCGGTGAGGGCCGCGTCGACCCGGGCGGCGGTGCGCCCGTCGGGCACCACCGCGAGGGCCCCGCGCCCGGAGGCGAGGGTGGCGGCCATGGCCCGGGCCAGCTCGTCCGCCCAGCCGGGCCCGGGCAGGGCCGTCCACACCGCGCGGGGGGTGCCGCCGGTGGCGAGGGCGCGCAGGAAGGCGGGCCCGGCCCCGTAGCGCGTCCAGCCACCCGGCTCGGGCACGGCCGGCGGCGGCAGCGGTTCGGGCGAGGGCTTGGCCTCGGCGCGGGCGCTGCGCGGCGGCAGGGCCAGCTGGAGCACGTCGGCGAGGCTGCCGGCGTACCGGTCGGCGACGGCCCGGGCCAGGGCCAGCAGGCGGGGCCCGAGGACCACCTCGGGCGAGACGACCTGGGCGAGGGCGGCCAGGGCGCCGTTGTAGTCGGACTCGGCGCGCCTTTCCACGATGAAGCCGTCGATGAGCCCGCCGCCCTCGCGGCGCCCGCCGTGCACCCGGTGCCCGCCCGCGCCGAAGCGGACCCGGACGCGCACGCCGGGCTGGGCGGCCTCGGACAGCTCGGCGGGTACGGCGTAGTCGAAGAGCCGGTCGAGGTGGAGGACGCCCTTGTTCACCAGGACCCGGGCGACGGGCAGTTCCTCGGCCACGGCGGCCCCGCGCCAGGTGCGCGGCTTGGCCTTGGGCGCCTTGGCCTTGGCCTCGGCGACCATCTCCCGGATCAGGGCGAGCTGTTCCGGCTGGGACTCGTTGGCGCTGCTCACAGAGGCATTCTGGCAAACCCCACTGACAGCGAACGGCCCCGGACCGTCGTGGTCCGGGGCCGTTCGCGTTCGTCCGGTGCTACAGGCCGGCGGCGGCCGCTACAGGCCTGCCGCGGCTACTACAGGCCGGCGGCGGCGCGCAGCGCGTCGACGCGGTCGGTGCGCTCCCAGGTGAAGTCCGGCAGCTCGCGGCCGAAGTGGCCGTAGGCGGCGGTCTGCGCGTAGATCGGGCGCAGCAGGTCGAGGTCGCGGATGATCGCGGCCGGGCGGAGGTCGAAGACCTCGGCGATGGCGTCCTCGATCTTCTGGACGTCGACCTTCGCGGTGCCGAAGGTCTCGACGAAGAGGCCGACGGGCTCGGCCTTGCCGATGGCGTAGGCGACCTGGACCTCGCAGCGCGCGGCCAGGCCGGCGGCGACGACGTTCTTGGCGACCCAGCGCATGGCGTAGGCGGCCGAGCGGTCCACCTTCGACGGGTCCTTGCCGGAGAAGGCGCCGCCGCCGTGGCGGGCCATGCCGCCGTACGTGTCGATGATGATCTTGCGGCCGGTCAGGCCGGCGTCGCCCATCGGGCCGCCGATCTCGAAGCGGCCGGTCGGGTTCACCAGCAGCCGGTAGCCCTCGGTGTCCAGCTTGATGCCGTCCTCGACGAGCTGCGCGAGCACGTGCTCGACGACGAACTCGCGGATGTCGGGCGCGAGCAGCGAGTCGAGGTCGATGTCGGCGGCGTGCTGCGAGGACACGACGACCGTGTCGAGGCGGACCGGCTTGTCGCCGTCGTACTCGATGGTGACCTGGGTCTTGCCGTCGGGGCGCAGGTACGGGATGGTGCCGTTCTTGCGGACCTCGGACAGGCGGCGCGAGAGGCGGTGCGCGATGTGGATCGGCAGCGGCATCAGCTCGGGCGTCTCGTCCGTGGCGTAGCCGAACATCAGGCCCTGGTCGCCGGCACCCTGCTTGTCGAGCTCGTCCTCGTCACCCTCGACGCGGGACTCGTAGGCCGTGTCGACACCCTGGGCGATGTCGGGCGACTGGGCGCCGATGGACACCGACACGCCGCAGGAGGCGCCGTCGAAGCCCTTCTTGGACGAGTCGTAGCCGATCTCGAGGATCTTCTCGCGGACGAGCTGGGCGATCGGCGCGTACGCCTTGGTCGTCACCTCGCCCGCGATGTGCACGAGACCGGTCGTGATGAGAGTCTCCACGGCCACACGCGAGGTCGGGTCCTCGGTGAGGAGCGCGTCGAGGATCGTGTCGCTGATCTGGTCAGCGATCTTGTCGGGGTGACCCTCGGTCACGGACTCCGAGGTGAACAGGCGACGGGACACAACGCTCCCTGGGGTTGCAGCGGCTGCTGGCTGATCATTTGGCGGAACCACACCGGGGGCTGCGCCCGATCACGTTCCAAGTGCAGTTTATCGGTCGCCACCGTCCGCAGGACCACCCGTCTCGCCCAATGGGAGCCGTGTGACCTGCGGCACTCCATTCTTGCGCACGGATGTACCCACGAGAAGGAAAACGCTCAGGCGCGGCGAAGATCACGTCGGGGGGCGAGTCGCGGGGCGACCTGGTCCCAGATGACATCCGCCAGAGCTTCCTTCGGACCATAGGGTACGGGAGTCTCTGACCCGTCCGAAGCGAGGATGACGGCCTCGTTCTCCTCGGAACCGAAGGTCTTATCCGCGCCGACCTCATTGACCACGAGGAGGTCGCACCCCTTGCGCCGGAGCTTGGCCCGGCCGTTGGCGAGCACGTCGTCCGTCTCGGCGGCGAAGCCGACGACGATCTGGCCCTCCGGGGCCCGCTCGGCGGAGACCTCCGCGAGGACGTCGGGGTTGCGCACGAGGGCCACCGGCTCGGGGTCCCGGCCGTCCTTCTTCTTGATCTTGCCGTCGGCGTACACGGCCGGGCGGAAGTCGGCCACCGCCGCGGCCATCACCACCGCGTCGGCGTCCGCGGCGGCCTTGAGCACGGCCTCGCGCAGCTGGAGGGCCGTCCCCACCCGTACGACGTCCACCCCGGCCGGGTCGGGCAGCGCGGTGTTGGCGGCGACCAGGGTGACCCGGGCCCCGCGCGCGGCGGCGGTGCGGGCGAGGGCGTAGCCCTGCTTGCCGGAGGAGCGGTTGCCGAGGAAGCGGACCGGGTCCAGCGGCTCGCGGGTGCCGCCGGCGCTGACCACCACGTGCCGACCGGCGAGGTCGGGCTCCGCGCCGCCCCGGGCCAGCACCCTGCGGCAGACCTCGAAGATCTCCTCGGGGTCGGGCAGCCGGCCCTTGCCGGTGTCCTTGCCGGTCAGCCGCCCGACGGCGGGCTCGATGACGACGGCGCCGCGGCGGCGCAGCACGGCCACGTTCTCCTGGGTGGCGGGGTGCTCCCACATCTCGGTGTGCATCGCGGGCGCGAAGACCACCGGGCAGCGGGCCGTGAGCAGGGTGTTCGTGAGGAGGTCGTCGGCCAGCCCGTGGGCGGCCTTGGCCAGCATGTCGGCGGTGGCCGGGGCGACGACGACGAGGTCGGCCGCCTGGCCGATGCGGACGTGGGGCACCTCGTGGACGGTCTCCCAGACCTCGGTGGAGGCCGGGTTCCCGGAGAGCGCGGCCCAGGTGGCCTCGCCGACGAAGTTCAGGGAGGCCGCCGTGGGCACCACCCGTACGTCGTGCCCCGACTCGGTCAGCCGGCGCAGGAGCTCGCACGCCTTGTACGCGGCGATCCCGCCGCTGACCCCCAGCACGACCTTCGGCTTGTCCACTGCTTCTCCCGTGATCGGTTGCATCGGTACCTATGACACACCACAGGCCCGGCAGCGGTGCTGCCGGGCCTGTGGTGGCGATGTCGCGCCCTACTGGGCCGGGGCCTCGATGGCCTCGGAGGTCAGCAGACCCGCGTTGATCTCGCGCAGGGCGATCGAGAGCGGCTTCTCGTGGACGTGGGTGTCCACCAGCGGGCCGACGTACTCCAGCAGGCCCTCACCGAGCTGCGAGTAGTACGCGTTGATCTGACGCGCACGCTTGGCCGCGTAGATCACGAGGCTGTACTTCGAGTCAGTGGCCTCGAGCAGCTCGTCGATCGGCGGGTTGATGATGCCCTCGGGCGCGGTGATGGAAGAGGACACGCTCTACCTTCCGAAGATGGATAAAAGATCAGACAACTGCCATCAAGGCTAGCAGCTCACGGGCTACGTCCTCGACGGAGGTGTTGACGAGGGTGGTGTCGAACTCCGACTCGGCAGCGAGTTCGGTCTTGGCGGCGTCGAGCCTGCGCTCGATGACCTCGGCGGACTCGGTGCCCCGGCCGGTGAGCCGGCGGACCAGCTCGTCCCAGCTCGGCGGAGCCAGGAAGACCAGCCGGGCCTCGGGCATCGACCCGCGGACGAGCCGGGCGCCCTGGAGGTCGATCTCCAGCAGTACCGGCTCGCCGTTGTCCAGGCGTTCCAGTACCGCGCCGCGCGGTGTGCCGTAGCGGTTGCCCGCGAACTCGGCCCACTCCAGCAGCTCGCCGTTGGCGATCAGCTTGTCGAACTCGTCGTCGTTGACGAAGAAGTAGTGGATGCCGTGTCGCTCACCGGGCCGCGGCTTGCGGGTGGTGGCCGACACCGAGAGCCATACCTCGGGGTGGACCTTGCGCATATGCGCGACGACCGTGCTCTTGCCGACCCCCGAGGGGCCGGAGAGCACGGTCAGCCGCGGACGAACCTCTGCTGCCATAGAGCGATTATCCAGGTTCTCGGGACTGCCTGAGAACGCCGGGAGAACTTCGGGCGACGCCTCAGGCGCCGCTACCGCCGAACTCGCGCTCCAGAGAGGCGATCTGGTTGGAGCCGAGACCTCGGACACGCCGGGACTCGGAGATGCCGAGGCGCTCCATGATCTGCTTGGCGCGGACCTTGCCGACGCCGGGCAGCGACTCGAGAAGGGCGGAGACCTTCATCTTGCCGATGACGTCGTTCTCCTGTCCCGTCTTGATGACGTCGTGGAGGGAGGCGCCGGAGTGCTTGAGTCGATTCTTCACCTCGGCCCGCTCCCGGCGAGCCGCGGCGGCCTTTTCGAGCGCTGCTGCGCGCTGTTCAGGGGTAAGGGGCGGAAGAGCCACGCCTACGTCACCTCGGATGTCGAACTGTCGGATACGGACCGGCGGGGAGCCCGTGGGCACCACGCCGGGCGAGGTCCCGAACAGCGATGGAATTCGCTCGCTGCTCGTTCACTCTGGTCGGAGACTAGCGGCCAAGGCCGCTCCAGTCAGCGAGAACGGACGAAAAGTCCTGGTCAGCCTCCACTGAACCGTACATCACAGACATATCACCCCGGTTTTGTCCGGGGAAAGACGTTCGATTTTCGAGATCCCGTGTGCACGCGCCGCTCCGGCACTCCCCGGATCAGCCCGCGACGGCCTCGCGCACCTCGTCCGCGAAGTGCTTCGCGGAGGCCCGCAGGGCGGCGACGTCCGGACCGTGCTTGAGGACTCCCCGGGAGACGTTCGGGACCACGTTGGCGACCGCCGCGCCGAAGACCGCCGGGAGGTCGGCCGCCGTCGCGCCCTGGGCCCCGATGCCCGGGGCCAGCAGCGGGCCGTTGATGTCCAGGTCGAAGGAGGACAGGTCGCCCAGCGTGGCGCCGACCACCGCGCCGAAGGAGCCCATCGGCTCGGCGCCCGCGTTCTCCGCCGCCAGGTGGGCCAGCATGGTCGCGCCGATCGAGCGGCCGTCCTCGCGGACCGCGCGCTGGACCTCCGCGCCCTCAGGGTTGGAGGTCAGGGCCAGCACGAAGAGGCCGGCGCCCGATTCCCTGGCCAGTTCCACGGCCGGGGCGAGGGAGCCGTAGCCCAGGTACGGGGAGACCGTCAGGGCGTCCGAGAACAGCGGGGAGGACGGGTCGAGGAAGGCCGAGGCGTACGCGGCCATCGTGGAGCCGATGTCGCCGCGCTTGGCGTCCATGACCACCAGGGTCCCGGCGGCGCGGGCGTCCGCGACGGTCCGCTCCAGGACCGCGACGCCCTTGGAGCCGAACCGCTCGAAGAAGGCGGCCTGCGGCTTGAAGACGGCGACGGAGTCGGCCAGGGCCTCGACCACCGTGCGGGAGAACCGCTCCAGGCCGGCGATGTCGTCCGCCAGGCCCCAGGAGGCCAGCAGCGCGGCGTGCGGGTCGATCCCCACGCACAGCGGGCCCCGGGCGTCCATGGCGGCGCGCAGACGGGCTCCGAAGGGGGTCACAGGGCTCACGGCGCGGCCTTTCGGGTCTCGGCGCCCACGGCCTCGGCCAGGGTCGCGTAGGGGCTGGCGGCCAGGCGCGCGGCCAGGCCCTTGTGGATGGCGCGGGCGTAGAACGGGCCCTCGTAGATGAAGGCGCTGTAGCCCTGGATCAGCGTGGCACCCGCCAGGATGCGCTGCCAGGCATCCTCGGCGTTCTCGATGCCGCCGACGCCCACCAGGACGAGGCGGTCGCCCACGCGCCCGTACAGGCGGCGCAGGACCTCCAGGGAGCGCTCCTTGACCGGGGCGCCGGAGAGTCCGCCGGTCTCCTTGACCAGGGCCGGGTCGGACTTCAGGCCCAGGCCCTCGCGGGCGATGGTGGTGTTGGTGGCGATGATGCCGTCCAGGCCCAGTTCGAGGGCGAGGTCGGCGACCGCGTCGACGTCCTCGTCCGCGAGGTCGGGGGCGATCTTGACCAGCAGCGGGACCCGGCGGCCGGTGACGGAGCGGTCCGCGGCCTCGCGCACGGCGGTCAGCAGCGGCCGCAGGGACTCCGTGGCCTGGAGGTTGCGCAGGCCCGGGGTGTTCGGCGAGGAGACGTTGACGACGAGGTAGTCGGCGTGGCGGGCCAGGCGCTCGGTGGAGACCACGTAGTCGGCGGCGGCCTCGGCCTCCGGGACCACCTTGGTCTTGCCGATGTTGACACCCACGACCGTCCGGAAGACGGGGTTGCGGGCGGCCAGGCGGGCGGCGACGGCGGCCGAGCCCTCGTTGTTGAAGCCCATGCGGTTGATCAGCGCCCGGTCGGCGACCAGGCGGAAGAGCCGCTTCTTCGGGTTGCCGGGCTGCGCCTGCCCGGTGACAGTGCCGATCTCGACGTGGTCGAAGCCGAGCATCGACATGCCGTCGATGGCAACGGCGTTCTTGTCGAAGCCGGCCGCGAGCCCGAAGGGGCCGTGCATCCGCAGGCCGAGGGCCTCCGTGCGCAGGGAGTCGTACCGGGGCGCCAGGGCGGCCGCGACGAAGGTGCGCAGCACCGGGATGCGGGCGGCGAGGCGGATCCACCGGAAGGCCGCGTAGTGGGCCCGCTCGGGGTCCATCCGCTTGAAGACCAGGTTGAAGAACAGTTTGTACATCGTCCGAAAAGTCCCTTCTGCGCTCACGAAGAGGGGGACACCCGGCGCGGATCGCGCGTCCGGTGTCCCCCTCTCGCTCACGGGCTGCTAGTCGCGGGCGGCGTTGAGGTGCTCCGCGTGCTCCTGGAGGGAGCGCACGCCGACGTCCCCGCGGTTGAGCGCGTCGATGCCCTGGACGGCGGCGGCGAGCGCCTGGACCGTGGTCAGGCACGGGACGCTGCGCGCCACGGCCGCCGTACGGATCTCGTAGCCGTCGAGGCGGCCGCCGGTGCCGTACGGGGTGTTGACGATCAGGTCGACCTGGCCGTCGTGGATGAGCTGGACGATGGTCTTCTCGCCGTCCGGGCCCTCGCCCTCGCTGAGCTTGCGCACGACGGTGGCGTTGATGCCGTTGCGGCGCAGCACCTCGGCGGTGCCGGAGGTGGCGAGCAGCTCGAAGCCGTGGGCGACGAGCTCACGGGCCGGGAAGATCATCGAGCGCTTGTCGCGGTTGGCGACGGAGATGAACGCGCGGCCCTTGGTGGGCAGCGGGCCGTAGGCGCCGGCCTGCGACTTGGCGTACGCCGTGCCGAAGACCGTGTCGATGCCCATGACCTCGCCGGTGGAGCGCATCTCCGGGCCGAGGACGGTGTCCACGCCGCGGCCGTGGATGTCGCGGAAGCGCGACCACGGCATGACGGCCTCCTTGACGGAGATCGGCGCGTCCAGCGGCAGGGTGCCGCCGTCGCCGGCCTTGGGCAGCATGCCCTCGGCGCGCAGCTCGGCGATGGTGGCGCCGAGCGAGATGCGGGCGGCGGCCTTCGCGAGCGGGACGGCGGTCGCCTTCGAGGTGAAGGGGACGGTCCGGGAGGCGCGCGGGTTGGCCTCCAGGACGTAGAGGATGTCGCCCGCCATCGCGAACTGGATGTTGATCAGGCCGCGGACGCCGACGCCCTTGGCGATGGCCTCGGTGGAGGCGCGCAGGCGCTTGATGTCGAAGCCGCCGAGGGTGATCGGGGGCAGGGCGCAGGCCGAGTCGCCGGAGTGGATGCCGGCCTCCTCGATGTGCTCCATGACGCCGCCGAGGTAGAGCTCCTCGCCGTCGTAGAGGGCGTCGACGTCGATCTCGATCGCGTCGTCGAGGAAGCGGTCGACCAGCACGGGGCGGGTCGGGGAGATCTCCGTGGACTCCGCGATGTACGACTCCAGGCGGGTCTCGTCGTAGACGATCTCCATACCGCGGCCGCCGAGCACGTAGGACGGGCGGACGAGGACCGGGTAGCCGATCTCGTCGGCGATCGCCTTCGCGCCGGCGAAGGTGGTGGCGGTGCCGTGCTTGGGCGCGGGCAGGCCGGCGTCGGCGAGGACCTGGCCGAAGGCGCCGCGGTCCTCGGCGGCGTGGATGGCCTCCGGGGAGGTGCCGACCACGGGGACGCCGTTGTCCTTGAGCGCCTGGGCGAGACCCAGCGGGGTCTGGCCGCCGAGCTGGACGACGACACCGGCGATGGGGCCGGCCAGCGACTCGGCGTGGACGATCTCCAGCACGTCTTCCAGCGTCAGCGGCTCGAAGTACAGGCGGTCGGAGGTGTCGTAGTCCGTCGAGACGGTCTCGGGGTTGCAGTTGACCATCACGGTCTCGTAGCCGGCGTCGCTGAGGGCGAAGGAGGCGTGGACGCAGGAGTAGTCGAACTCGATGCCCTGGCCGATGCGGTTCGGGCCGGAGCCCAGGATGATCACCGCCGGCTTGGTGCGCGGCGCGACCTCGGACTCCTCGTCGTAGGACGAGTAGAAGTACGGGGTCTTCGCGGCGAACTCGGCGGCGCAGGTGTCGACCGTCTTGTAGACCGGGCGGACGCCGAGGGCGTGGCGGACCTCGCGGACGACGTCCTCGCGCAGGCCGCGGATCTCGGCGATCTGGGCGTCGGAGAAGCCGTGGCGCTTGGCCTCGGCGAGCAGCTCGGGGTGGAGCTTCTCGGCGGCGGCGAGCTCGTCCGCGATCTCCTTGATCAGGAAGAGCTGGTCGACGAACCAGGGGTCGATCTTCGTGGACTCGAAGACCTCCTCCTGGGTGGCGCCGGCGCGGATGGCCTGCATGACGGTGTTGATGCGGCCGTCGGTCGGGCGGACCGCGGTGGCCAGCAGCTCTTCCTTGTCGCCGGGCTCGCCGACGAAGGTGAACTGGGAGCCCTTCTTCTCCAGGGAGCGCAGGGCCTTCTGGAGGGCCTCGGTGAAGTTGCGGCCGATGGCCATGGCCTCGCCCACCGACTTCATGGTGGTGGTGAGGGTGGCGTCGGCGGCCGGGAACTTCTCGAAGGCGAAGCGCGGGGCCTTGACGACGACGTAGTCGAGGGACGGCTCGAAGGAGGCCGGCGTCTTCTCGGTGATGTCGTTCGGGACCTCGTCCAGCGTGTAGCCGATGGCCAGCTTGGCGGCGATCTTGGCGATCGGGAAGCCGGTGGCCTTCGAGGCGAGCGCGGAGGAGCGGGAGACGCGCGGGTTCATCTCGATGACGATGACGCGGCCGTCGTCCGGGTTGATCGCGAACTGGATGTTGCAGCCGCCGGTGTCGACGCCGACCTCGCGGATGATCGCGATGCCGATGTCGCGCAGCCGCTGGTACTCGCGGTCGGTGAGGGTCATCGACGGGGCGACGGTGATCGAGTCACCGGTGTGCACGCCCATCGGGTCGAAGTTCTCGATGGAGCAGACGACGACCACATTGTCCTTGGTGTCGCGCATCAGCTCCAGCTCGTACTCCTTCCAGCCGAGGATGGACTCCTCCAGGAGCACCTCGGTGGTCGGGGAGAGCGTGAGGCCCTGGCCGGCGATGCGGCGCAGCTCCTCCTCGTCGTGGGCGAAGCCGGAGCCGGCGCCGCCCATGGTGAAGGAGGGGCGCACGACGACGGGGTAGCCGCCGAGGGTGTCGACGCCCTGGATGACGTCGTCCATCGAGTGGCAGATGACCGAGCGGGCGGACTCGCCGTAGCCGATCTTGGCCTTGACGGCCTCGACGACGCCCTTGAAGAGGTCGCGGTCCTCGCCCTTGTTGATGGCCTCGACGTTGGCGCCGATGAGCTCGACGCCGTACTTCTCCAGCACGCCCTGCTCGTGCATGGAGATGGCGGTGTTCAGCGCGGTCTGGCCGCCGAGGGTCGGCAGGAGCGCGTCGGGGCGCTCCTTGGCGATGATCTTCTCGACGAACTCGGGGGTGATCGGCTCAACGTACGTGGCGTCGGCGATCTCCGGGTCGGTCATGATCGTCGCCGGGTTGGAGTTCACCAGGATGACCCGCAGGCCCTCGGCCTTGAGGATGCGGCAGGCCTGGGTGCCGGAGTAGTCGAACTCCGCGGCCTGGCCGATGACGATCGGGCCGGAGCCGATGACCAGGACGGACTGGATATCGGTGCGCTTAGGCACGCTCGGCCTCCATCAGGGCGGTGAAGCGGTCGAAGAGGTACGCGGCGTCGTGCGGGCCCGCGGCGGCCTCGGGGTGGTACTGGACGGAGAAGGCCGGCTGGTCGAGCAGCTGGAGGCCCTCCACGACGTTGTCGTTCAGGCAGACGTGCGAGACCTCGGCGCGGCCGTAGGGGGTCTCGGACACCTTGTCGAGCGGCGCGTCGACGGCGAAGCCGTGGTTGTGCGCGGTGACCTCGACCTTGCCGGTGGTGCGGTCCTGGACCGGCTGGTTGATGCCGCGGTGGCCGTACTTCAGCTTGTAGGTGCCGAAGCCGAGCGCGCGGCCCAGGATCTGGTTGCCGAAGCAGATGCCGAAGAGCGGGGTCTTGCGCTCCAGGACGCCCTGCATGACGGAGACGGGGCCGTCGGCGGTGGCCGGGTCGCCCGGGCCGTTGGAGAAGAACACGCCGTCGGGGTTGACCGCGTACACGTCCTCGACGGTGGCGGTGGCGGGCAGCACGTGCACCTCGATGCCGCGCTCGGCCATCCGGTGCGGGGTCATGCCCTTGATGCCGAGGTCCACGGCGGCGACGGTGAAGCGCTTCTCGCCGATCGCGGGGACGACGTACGCCTCCTTGGTGGCGACCTCGGCGGAGAGGTTGGCGCCCTTCATCTGGGGGGGCCTCCTGGACGCGGGCCAGCAGGGCCGCGTCGTCGGCGATGGCCTCGCCCGAGAAGATGCCGACGCGCATGGCGCCGCGCTCGCGCAGGTGGCGGGTCAGGGCGCGGGTGTCGACGCCGCTGATGCCGACGACGCCCTGCTTGACGAGCTCCTCGTCCAGCGAGCGCTGCGAGCGCCAGTTGGAGGGGATGCGGGCGGGGTCGCGGACGACGTAGCCGGAGACCCAGATGCGGGAGGACTCGGGGTCCTCGTCGTTGACGCCGGTGTTGCCCACGTGCGGGGCGGTCATCACGACGACCTGGCGGTGGTACGACGGGTCGGTGAGGGTCTCCTGGTAGCCGGTCATGCCGGTGGAGAACACGGCTTCGCCGAAGGTCTCCCCCACTGCGCCGTAGGCGCGGCCGCGGAAGATGCGGCCGTCCTCCAGGACGAGTACGGCGGGAGCTTTGGCTGCTCCCCTGGTGGAGGTCGTCATCGTTCGGCGCCTTCCGTCGTGATGGATTGGTTCATGGAGTTGATGGCCTCGACCCAGGCCGCGTGTTCGGCGGCCCGGTCGGAGCGGAATCCGGAGTCGATCAGCTTGTCGCCGTGCGCCCATGTGACGACGAGCAGACCGCCCTCGGTGAGTACCTTGCCCGCGATTCCCTTGTCGAGGCGGGCGCCGCGCAGCTGCGCGGCCGGTACGAAGAAGTCGGTTGCCCCCGGACGGACCACGTCGAGGCCCGCGTCGGTGAGGGTGAGCTCGACCCGGCTGCGGACTCCGAGCCCGTGGGCGACGATCCGGTCGAGCCACTGCCCGGCGGTGGTGGACCCGTGGTACCGGCCGGTCAGGGCCAGCCGGTGCTCGGGGAGACCGTCGGGGGCGGCGGGCAGCTCGGGCAGATCACTCTGCAGAGCGCCGCGCCATTTCCAGCCCTGCCGCATCAGCCAGTACACGAACGCGATGAAGACGAGCAGACCGATCACCCACGCGATGCGGGCGCCCCAGTCCGTCACCTCCGCCGACTGTCGTTCGGCGGCCTCGGCGGCCAGTTGGATCACTGCAGGTGTCACGCCAGTTTCCCGTCCACGACCGTTGCCCGGCCCCGCAGGAAGGTGTGAGTGACGCGACCCGGCAGCTCGCGGCCCTCGTAGGGCGTGTTGCGGCTGCGGGAGGCGAAGTGTGCGGGGTCCACGACACCACGGTACGAGGTCTCGACCAAGGTCAGGTTCGCGGGTTCACCTGCCGAGACGGGCCGGCCGTGCCCCGCGAGGCTTCCGATGCGCGCCGGGGCGTGCGACATGCGCTCCGCGACGCCCGCCCAGTCGAGCAGTCCGGTCTCCACCATCGTCTGCTGGACGACGGAGAGCGCGGTCTCCAGGCCCACCATGCCCATGGCGGCGGCGGCCCACTCGCAGTCCTTGTCCTCGTGCGGGTGCGGGGCGTGGTCGGTGGCGACGATGTCGATCGTGCCGTCGGCGAGCGCCTCGCGCAGGGCCATCACGTCGCGCTCGGTGCGCAGCGGCGGGTTGACCTTGTAGACCGGGTCGTACGAGCGCACGAGCTCGTCGGTGAGGAGCAGGTGGTGCGGGGTGACCTCGGCGGTGACGTCGATGCCGCGGGACTTGGCCCAGCGGACGATCTCGACGGAGCCGGCGGTGGAGAGGTGGCAGATGTGCACGCGGGAGCCGACGTGCTCGGCGAGGAGGACGTCGCGGGCGATGATCGACTCCTCGGCGACGGCCGGCCAGCCGCCCAGGCCGAGCTCGGCCGAGACGACGCCCTCGTTCATCTGGGCGCCCTCGGTGAGGCGGGGCTCCTGGGCGTGCTGGGCGACGACGCCGCCGAAGGCCTTCACGTACTCCAGGGCGCGGCGCATGATCACGGCGTCGTCCACGCACTTGCCGTCGTCGGAGAAGACGGTGACGCGGGCGGCGGACTCGTGCATGGCGCCCAGCTCGGAGAGCTTCTTGCCCTCCAGGCCGACGGTGACGGCGCCGATGGGCTGGACGTCGCAGTAGCCGGACTCCTTGCCCAGGCGCCAGACCTGCTCGACGACGCCGGCGGTGTCGGCGACCGGGAAGGTGTTGGCCATGGCGAAGACGGCCGTGTAGCCGCCGGAGGCCGCGGCGCGGGTGCCGGTGAGGACCGTCTCGGAGTCCTCGCGGCCGGGCTCGCGCAGGTGGGTGTGGAGGTCGACGAGGCCGGGGAGGAGGACCTGGCCCTCGGCCTCGATGACCGTGACGTCCTCGGCGGACAGGTTCAGGCCACTGAGATCGATTTCGCCCTGCCGGGCGGTGGCGGCGATGGTCTCGCCGTCGATCAGGACGTCCTGCGCCTCGCCGCCGAGGACCTTCGCACCGCGGATAAGGATCTTGCTCATGGTTACTTGTTCTCCTCGGTACGGGCGGCGGCGGGGGTGGTGACGGCGGGCTCGGAGCCTCCGAGCAGCAGGTAGAGGACGGCCATGCGGATCGAGACGCCGTTGGCGACCTGCTCGACGACCGTGCAGCGGTCGGAGTCGGCGACCTCGGCGGTGATCTCCATGCCGCGGACCATGGGGCCGGGGTGCATCACGATGGCGTGCTCGGGCATCTTGGCCATGCGGGCGGCGTCCAGGCCGTAGCGGCGGGAGTACTCGCGCTCGGTCGGGAAGAAGGCGGCGTTCATCCGCTCGCGCTGCACACGCAGCATCATCACCGCGTCGGACTTCGGCAGCACCTCGTCGAGGCCGTACGAGATCTCGCAGGGCCAGTTCTCGACGCCGACCGGCACCAGTGTGGGCGGGGCCACCAGGGTGACCTCGGCGCCGAGGGTGTGCAGCAGCTGGACGTTGGAGCGGGCGACCCGGCTGTGCAGGACGTCGCCGACGAGGGTGATGCGGCGGCCGTTCAGGTCCTTGCCCAGCCCGGCGTCCCGGCCGACCAGCCGGCGGCGCATGGTGAAGGCGTCGAGCAGCGCCTGCGTGGGGTGCTCGTGGGTGCCGTCGCCGGCGTTGATCACCGGGGCGTCGATCCAGCCGGAGGTGGCGAGCCGGTAGGGGGCGCCGGAGGCGTGGTGGCGGATGACCACGGCGTCCACGCCCATGGCCTCCAGGGTCTGGGCGGTGTCCTTGAGGGACTCGCCCTTGGAGACGCTGGAGCCCTTGGCGGCGAAGTTGATGACGTCGGCGGAGAGGCGCTTCTCGGCGGCTTCGAAGGAGATCCGGGTACGGGTCGAGTCCTCGAAGAACAGGTTGCAGATGGTGAGGCCGCGCAGGGTGGGCAGCTTCTTTATCGGCCGGTCGGCGACCCGGGCCATCTCCTCGGCGGTGTCGAGGATCAGGACGGCGTCGTCGCGCGTGAGGTCGGCGGCCGAGATGAGGTGGCGCTTCATCTGGGTGCTCCGTAAGTCTGGAGGGCAGGCAGGCGGGGCTGACGGGTGTGCGGGCAGGGCAGGCCTCGGCACGGGCTCCCGCGAGGGGTCCCGTACGCGCGGCGGTTACTGCCCTGCTGCCTGGGCGGTCCGCTGGCCGAGCAGCACGGCGTCGCGGCCGTCCTCCTCCTGGAGCTGGACCTTGACGGTCTCGCGCAGCGAGGTGGGCAGGTTCTTGCCCACGTAGTCGGCACGGATCGGGAGTTCGCGGTGGCCGCGGTCGACGAGGACCGCGAGCTGGACGGCGCGGGGGCGGCCGATGTCGCCGAGCGCGTCGAGGGCGGCACGGATGGTGCGGCCGGAGAAGAGGACGTCGTCGAGGAGGACCACCAGGCGGCCGTCGATGCCGTCGCCGGGGATCTCGGTGCGGCCGATCGCCCGGGCGGGCTTCAGGCGCAGGTCGTCGCGGTACATGGTGATGTCGAGGGAGCCGACCGGGATCTTCGTCCCGGTGATCTCCTCCAGCTTGGCGGCCAGCCGGCGGGCCAGGTACACACCGCGGGTGGGAATGCCGAGGAGCACCACGTCGTCGGCGCCCTTGGCGCGCTCGACGATCTCGTGGGCGATGCGGGTCAGGACCCGGGCGATGTCCTGCGCCTCCAGAACGGGGCGCATTTCCTCGTCGGCCGAGACCTGGGAAGTCGTGCTGTCCATGAAAAGGACCTCCTTCTCCGCCTCACGGGACGGACCTTAAAGGACGTCTGATGTACGCCGTCCACGGTACCAGGGACGGGCGGGAGTCCTCGCACCGGGGGCCGGCGGCAGCCCTCGTAAGAGGGCGTGGAAGAGCATTCGGCTTGACGCATCCAAGTAACGCTGCGTAACCTCACAGTGAGTTACCAGCCGCGCGGCGGAGCCGCATGGTCTCCATGTAGTCACAGCGTCACAGCGTCCGGGAGCGTTATGTCCAGCGAATACGCCAAACAGCTCGGGGCCAAGCTCCGCGCCATCCGCACCCAGCAGGGCCTCTCCCTCCACGGTGTCGAGGAGAAGTCCCAGGGCCGTTGGAAGGCCGTGGTGGTCGGTTCCTACGAGCGCGGAGACCGCGCCGTGACCGTCCAGCGCCTCGCCGAGCTGGCGGACTTCTACGGGGTTCCGGTCCAGGAACTGCTGCCGGGCACGACCCCCGGCGGTGCGGCCGAGCCGCCGCCGAAGCTGCGCCTCGACCTGGAGCGCCTGGCGGGCGTCCCCGCCGAGAAGGCCGGCCCCCTCCAGCGCTACGCGGCGACGATCCAGAGCCAGCGCGGCGACTACAACGGCAAGGTGCTGTCGATCCGCCAGGACGACCTGCGCACCCTGGCCGTCATCTACGACCAGTCCCCCTCGGTCCTGACCGAGCAGCTCATCAGCTGGGGCGTCCTGGACGCCGACGCGCGTCGCGCGGTGGCCCACGAGGACATCTAGGCCCCGCAGAGCCGTCCCGGCTCAGCAGAAACGTTACCGGCGGGTGCCGGCGCCCCAGGGCGCCGGCACCCGCCGGTTTTTTCGTCGGTCGACCGGCACAACGGCGGAGGGCCCGTGGCGCGCATGCGCCGCGGGCCCTCCGCTCAGCCGTCCGGCTCCGGGCTATTCGCCCCGGCGCAGGCTCGGCTTCAGGTCCTTGAAGCGGGCCAGCAGGCCGTTCACGAACGCCGGCGAGTCGTCCGTGGAGAACTCCTTGGCCAGCTGCACGGCCTCGTCGATCGCCACGACGTCCGGGGTCTCGTCGACCCAGATCAGCTCATAGGCACCAAGCCGCAGGATGTTCCGGTCGGCGACCGGCATGCGGTCGAGCTCCCAGTCCACGGCGTAGGTGACGATCAGGTCGTCGATGCGCTTCACCTTGTCGGCGTAGCCCTCGACGAGGTCCATCGTGAAGGCGCTGACCGGCGGCTGCCGGTCGTCCGACCGCGAGTGGCGGATCCAGTCCGCGAGGACCTCGCGCACGGGCACGCCGCGCTGGTCGGCCTCGAAGAGGATCTGGAAGGCGCGCTTGCGCGCGTTGCTCCGGGCAGCCACGGTTAGCTGTTCACCCGGCCGAGGTAGGCGCTGGTGCGGGTGTCGACCTTGATCTTCTCGCCGGTGGTGACGAAGAGCGGGACCTGGATCTCGTGGCCGGTCTCCAGCTTGGCGGGCTTGGTGCCGCCGGTGGAGCGGTCGCCCTGGACGCCCGGGTCGGTGTGCTCGATGGTCAGCTCGACGGCGGCCGGGAGCTCGACGTAGAGCACCTCGCCCTCGTGCTGGGCCACGGAGGCGGTGAAGCCCTCGATGAGGAAGTTGGCGGCGTCGCCGACGGCCTTGCGGTCGACCATCAGCTGGTCGTAGGTGCTCATGTCCATGAAGACGAAGTAGTCGCCGTCCATGTACGAGAACTGCATGTCACGGCGGTCGATCGTGGCGGTGTCGACCTTCGTGCCGGCGTTGAAGGTCTTGTCGACGACCTTGCCGGAGAGCACGTGCTTGAGCTTGGTGCGCACGAAGGCCGGGCCCTTGCCGGGCTTGACGTGCTGGAACTCGACGACGGACCAGAGCTGGTCACCGTCGAGCTTGAGCACCATGCCGTTCTTGAGGTCGTTCGTGGAAGCCACGGTTGCGGAATCTCCTGCACTGGAAGACCAGGGGTGCGCGCACGGTCCGGCGGTGCGGACTAGAGCGCGAGCAGTTCCTTGGTCGTAATGGTGAGTAGCTCGGGACCGCCGTCCGCCTCGGGGCGCACGACGAGCGTGTCATCGATCCGGACACCTCCCCGGCCCGGGAGGTGAACCCCCGGCTCGACGGTGACCGGCACGCAAGCGTCCAGTTTACCCATTGCCGTGGGTGCAAGCTGCGGGTCCTCGTCGATTTCGAGGCCCACCCCGTGTCCCATCCACCCCGCGAGGGCTTCACCGTGCCCTGCGGAGTCCAGTACGGAACGTGCCGCGTGGTCCACTTCCCGGTACGCGGCACCGGGCACCAGGGCCTGCCGGCCGGCCCGCTGGGCGGCGAAGACCAGGTCGTACAGCTCGATCTGCCAGTCGGCCGGCGTGGTCCCGATCACGAAGGTGCGGCCGATCTCGCAGCGGTAGCCCCGGTAGTTGGCGCCGAGGCAGACGGAGAGGAAGTCCCCCTCCTCCACCCGCCGGTCGGAGGGCCGGTGGCGGGAGCGGCCCGAGTGCGGGCCGGTGCCCACGGAGGTCGGGAACGCCGGACCGTCCGCGCCGTGGTCCACGAGCCGGCGCTCCAGCTCCAGGGCCAGGTGGCGTTCGGTACGGCCGACGAGGATCGACTCCAGCAGCTCGCCGAGGGCCTGGTCGGCGATCTCGGCGGCGATCCGCAGACAGGCGATCTCCTCCTCGTCCTTGACCACCCGTTGCTGTTCCACCGCCGTGCCGAGGTCGGCCAGCCGCAGCCGGGGCGCGACCGAGTGCACGGCCCGGTGCCGGCCGACGGTGAGGTGGTGCTCCTCGACGGCGAGGGAGTCGGCCCGGTTCGCCGCGGCCAGGTCGGCTGCGGCCACGGCCGGGTCGGCGCCAGGTGCGGGCAGCACGGAGACCCGCAGCCCCTCGTCGAGCCGCCCCTCCTCCGCCTCGCCGGTGGGCGCCCCGGGGCAGAACAGCACGTCGTCGGCGGGTCCGACCAGCAGGACGGCGCCCAGCGGGGACGCCCCGGCGAGGTAGCGGACGTTCGCCGGACGCGTGACCAGGGCTGCCGAGTTGCCCGCGGCGGCGCAGCGCTCGCGGAGCAGGCCCCTGCGGGCCTCGTACACGTCTGACATGTATTCGAGCCTACGAGCGCCCCGCGCATCCGGCCCGGCGAGCGCGTCCGGACGGGGCCGGGACCACGCCCGTCCACCGCCGCGCGAGCCCTACCAGCGGGGCGGGCTCGCCAGCGCCCGGGCGAGGGCCTCGTCCAGGGCCCGCGCGGTGCCCTCGACGTCGAGGTGGGTGTTGTCGATGATCGGCAGCCCGGATCCGTACCAGCCCGCCATCCTGCCGTGGATGCGGGCGACCTCCTCGTCGGAGAGCCGGCGGTTGCCGGAGCGGGCCGCGTTGCGGTCGAGGACCACGTCCAGGCCGGGCAGCAGCACCACCGGCAGCAGGGCCGGCCCCACGTGCCGCTTCCAGCCGCCGAGGCCCACCACGGGCCGGTCCGGGAAGACGGCGTCGTCGAGGATGCAGGAGATCCCGTTCGCCAGGAAGTTGCGGGCGGCGAAGCCGCAGGTGCGGCGGGCCAGGCGGTACTGGGCCTCGGAGTGCTCGTTCCAGCCGGCCTGCGGGTCCGCGAAGCCCGAACAGACCCATTCGCGGACGTCGTCCAGGCTGATGTGCGCCGTCGGCACCGGGCGGGTGCGCGCCCAGTGCCGGGCCACGGTCGTCTTGCCCGCTCCCGCTGGGCCGATCAGCAGGACGGCGAGCACCGTCGCGCCGGTGCCGGGCGCGGCAGGGCCGGACGCGGGGGCCGCGGCGGGAGGCAGCGGGATGTGCCCCGTCGCGTCGGGGACCGGTGTCACCGGCCAGCCCTGCGCAGGGGGTATCGGCGGCTGCGGGGGAACCGCCGGGTGCTGTCCCGGCGGCCCCCAGCCCCCCACTCCGTGCTGCATCCGCGCCACTCCGTCTCGTTCAGGCGACTGATGCGAGAACGTTATCTCAGGCCGTGACCTCTTCCGCCAGCGCACGCAGCGCCAGGCGGTAGGAGCCCAGCCCGAAGCCCGCGACGGTGCCGGTCGCCACGGCCGCGATGACCGAGGTGTGCCGGAACTCCTCCCGGGCGTACGGGTTGGAGATGTGCACCTCGATCAGCGGCGCGGTGCGCTGCGCGGCCGCGTCCCGCATCGCGTACGAGTAGTGCGTGAAGGCGCCCGGGTTGATGACGACCGGGATCCTGCCGTCGGCCGCCTCGTGCAGCCAGCGCACGAGCTCGCCCTCGTCGTTGGTCTCGCGGACCTCCACGTCGAAGCCGAGCTCGGCGCCCAGGGTGCGGCAGCTCTCCACGAGGCCCGCGTACGAGGTGGCCCCGTACACGTCGGGCTCGCGGGACCCGAGCCGGCCCAGGTTCGGGCCGTTCAGGACCAGCACCCGGCGGCTCACGCGGAGACCTCGCCGTAGGCGGCGACCAGGTGCGCCGGGTCCGGGCCCTCCAGCACGGTGGGCTTGGCCAGGCCGTCCAGGACGATGAAGCGCAGCAGGTTGCCGCGGGACTTCTTGTCGACCTGCATGGTCTGGAGCAGCTTGGTCCACTGGTCGCCGCGGTAGGTCAGCGGGAGGCCCACCGAGGCCAGCACCGCCTTGTGCCGGTCGGCGGTGGCGTCGTCGAGCCGCCCGGCCAGCCGGCCGAGCTCGGCCGCGAAGACCATGCCGACGGAGACCGCCGCGCCGTGCCGCCACTTGTAGCGCTCGTTCTTCTCGATGGCGTGCGCGAGGGTGTGGCCGTAGTTGAGGATCTCCCGCAGGCCCGACTCCTTGAGGTCGCTGGAGACCACGTCGGCCTTGACCTGGATGGAGCGGACGATCAGCTCGGCGGTGTGCGGGCCGGCGGGCGTGCGGGCCGCCGCCGGGTCCTCCTCGATCAGGTCGAGGATCACCGGGTCGGCGATGAAGCCGGCCTTGATGATCTCGGCGAGGCCGCTGACGTAGTCGTTGACCGGCAGCGACTCCAGCGCGGCCAGGTCGCAGAGCACCCCGGCCGGCGGGTGGAAGGCGCCGACGAGGTTCTTGCCCTCGGCGGTGTTGATGCCGGTCTTGCCGCCGACGGCCGCGTCCACCATGGCCAGCACGGTGGTCGGGACGGCGATCCAGCGCACCCCGCGCAGCCAGCTGGCCGCGACGAAGCCGGCCAGGTCGGTGGTGGCGCCGCCGCCCACGCCGACGATGACGTCGGTGCGGGTGAAGTTGGACTGGCCGAGCGCCTTCCAGCAGTACGCGGCCACCTCGACGGTCTTGGCCTCCTCGGCGTTCGGCACCTGGATGGCGACCGCCTCGTAGCCCTGCTCCGCCAGGTCCGCGCGCAGCGCCTCGCCGGTCTCGGCCAGCGCCTCGGGGTGGATCACGGCGACCCGCTGGGCCTTGGGGCCGATCAGGCCGCCCAGCTCGCCGAGCAGCTGCCGGCCGACCAGCACGTCGTACGCGTCGTGTCCGGCGCTGGCGCCGACGTTGATCCGCGTCACCTGGTCTGTCATACGTCCTTCAACTCCAGAGCGTCGAGGACCGCCTGGGCGACCTCTTCGGGGGTGCGGTCGTCGGTGGCCACGACGACGCGCGCGACTTCGGTGTACAGGTGGCGCCGGGCGTCCATCAGCTCGCGCCACTGGCGGCGCGGGTTGACGGCGAGCAGCGGCCGGGCGGCGCCGAGCCCGACGCGGCGCACGGCCTCCTCGACGTCCATCGACAGGTAGGCGACGGGAAGCCCGGTCAGCAGGGCGCGGGTGCCCTCGTCGAGGACGGCGCCGCCGCCGAGGGCGAGGACTCCGGTGTGCTCGGCGACGGCGGCCGCGACGGCCGCCCGCTCCAGCTCACGGAAGTACGGCTCGCCCTCGTCGACGAAGATGTCGGAGATCTCGCGGCCCTGGGCCGCGACGATGTCCGCGTCGGTGTCCCGGTAGGGGACCCCGAGCCGGCGGGCGAGCACGCCGCCCACCGTGGACTTGCCGGAACCCATGGGTCCGACGAGTACGACCAGGGGGCCGCCCGTCACCGGATCTGCAGGTTGTCGAGGTAGGACCGCACGTTGCGGCGGGTCTCGGCGACCGAGTCGCCGCCGAACTTCTCGACCACGGCGTCGGCGAGGACCAGCGCGACCATGGCCTCGGCGACGATGCCCGCGGCGGGCACGGCGCAGACGTCGGAGCGCTGGTGGTGGGCCACGGCGGCCTCACCGGTGGCCACGTCGACGGTGGCCAGGGCGCGCGGCACGGTCGCGATGGGCTTCATCGCGGCGCGGACGCGCAGCAGCTCGCCGGTGGTCAGGCCGCCCTCGGTACCGCCGGAGCGGCCGGAGGTGCGCCTGATGCCCTCGGGGGTGGAGACGATCTCGTCGTGGGCCTGGGAGCCGGGCACGCGGGCCAGCTCGAAGCCGTCGCCGACCTCGACGCCCTTGATGGCCTGGATGCCCATGAGCGCCGCGGCGAGGCGGGCGTCGAGGCGGCGGTCCCAGTGGACGTGGGAGCCGAGACCGACGGGCACGCCGTACGCGAGGACCTCGACGACGCCGCCGAGGGTGTCGCCGTCCTTGTGGGCCTGGTCGATCTCCGCGACCATCGCCTTCGACGCGTCGGCGTCGAGGCAGCGGACCGGGTCGGCGTCGAGCTTCTCGACGTCGGCGGGGGTCGGGTAGACGCCGTAGGGGGCCCGGGCCGAGGCCAGCTCCACCACGTGCGAGACGATCTCGATGCCCGCGACCTCCTTGATGAAGGAGCGGGCGACGGCGCCGAGGGCGACGCGGGCGGCGGTCTCACGGGCGCTGGCGCGCTCCAGGATCGGCCGGGCCTCGTCGAAGCCGTACTTCTGCATGCCCGCGAGGTCGGCGTGGCCGGGGCGGGGGCGGGTCAGCGGCGCGTTGCGGCCGGTTTCCTTGAGCAGCGAGGGGTCGACCGGGTCGGCCGACATGACCGTCTCCCACTTGGGCCACTCGGTGTTGCCGACCATGATCGCGACCGGGGAGCCCTGGGACAGACCGTGGCGGACGCCGCCGAGGAAGGTGATCTCGTCCTGCTCGAACTTCATGCGGGCACCGCGGCCATAGCCGAGCCGGCGCCTCGCCAGGTGGTCGGCCACCAGCTCGGTGGTGACCGGGACGCCGGCGGGAAGGCCCTCCAGCGTCGCGACCAGTGCCGGTCCGTGCGACTCTCCTGCGGTCAGCCAACGCAACCTGCTCAACGATGCTCCTCATGCTCGCGCCTGGCACTGCGACGACCCGTCCGGATGCGCGGACCGGACGGCCGTACCCGAATCCTCCCACGTCCGGACCGTCCCGCGGATCTCGGTCCAGCTGACGGACGGCCCGGAAGGCCGGACGTGTGCCATGGTGCCCGGTGCGGCTATCGACTCCCTACGTACGGGGCCTCAGTGGCGGGCGCGCAGGGCCGCCTCGCCGGCGGCGCGCATGGCGGCCAGGGGGCCGGGGGTGCGGCCGGTCATCTGCTCGACCTGGAGCACGGCCTGGTGGACGAGCAGGTCCAGGCCGCCGAGGAGGGTGCCGCCGCGCCCGGACCAGGCGGCGGCCAGGGCGGTGGGCCAGGGGTCGTAGAGGACGTCGAAGAGGGTGCCGGGCGCGTCGGGGACGGCGGCGGCGAGCTCGTCGGTGGCTCCGGCCGGGGTGGTGGCGATGACCAGCGGCGCCTCCAGCGCGCGGGCCGCGTCCGACCAGTCGGCCGTACGGACGTCGACGCCGAGCCGCTCGCCCCACCGGCGCATCTCGTCGGCGCGGGCGGCCGAGCGGACGTACGCGGTCACCTCGCCGGTGCAGATCCGGGCGAGGGCGGCGAGCGCCGAGGAGGCGGTGGCCCCCGCCCCGAGGACGGCGGCGGCGGGCACCTTCTCGACGCCGCGCCCGTGCAGGGCGGCGATCAGGCCCGGGACGTCGGTGTTGTCGCCGAGGCGGCGGCCGTCATCGGTGAACACCACCGTGTTGACGGCCTCCACCGAGGCGGCGGTGTCGCTGATCCCGTCGAGCAGCGGGATGACCGCCCGCTTGAGCGGCATGGTCAGCGACAGCCCGGCCCACTCGGGGCCGAGGTCCGCCACGAACCCGGGCAGGGCGGCCTCGTCGATCTCGAACCGGTCGTAGGACCAGTCGTCGAGGCCGAGCTCCCGGTACGCGGCGCGGTGCAGCACCGGTGAGAGGGAGTGCTCGATGGGCGAACCCAGCACCGCGGCCCGTATCCGTGACATGTCCTGCCTACCCGCCGTTCTTCTTCTGCGCCTGGCGCTCCTGGAACTCCGCGACGAGCTTCAGGTGCTCGTCGTAGGTCTTGGTGAAGGTCGTCTTGTTGCCGTCGACCGACACGAAGAACATCCAGCCGCCGTGGTCGGGGTTGAGCGTAGCGTTCACGGCGTCCGTGCCGGGGTTCCCGATCGGGCCGGGCGGCAGCCCCTTCACGAAGTGCGTGTTGTAGGGGTTGTCGAACTTCTGGGCTTCCTTGAGGTTGAAGTTGATCTCGCTCTGGTTCTTGACGTAGTTGTACGTCGAGTCGAACTCGATCTTCTGGTTCGTGACGTCGTTGGTCTTCTTGAGGCGGTTGTAGACCACCTCGGACATCTTGCGGAAGTCGTCGTGGTTCTTGCCCTCGGCGTTGACGAGGCTGGCGACGGTGATCACCTGGAGCGGGTTCTCCAGGTTCAGCTCCTTGGCCTTGGCCTCGACGCCCATCTCCGCGTACTTGTCCGCCGCGTTCTTGACCATCTGACGGAGCAGCGACTCGGGCGTGCTCTCCTTCTTCAGGTCGTAGCGCGCGGGGAGCAGGAAGCCTTCCAGCGGGTCGATGATCTTGGGGTTGTTGCCGGCCCAGGCCGGCAGGCCGAGGTTCTTGGACTCGCGCAGGGCGATGTCCTTGGTGGTGCCCTCCGGCTTGCCGAGCTTCTTGTCGATCGCCTCGTAGATCTTGGAGTTGCGCCAGCCCTCGCCGATGGTGATGACGTTCAGCTTGGTGGGGTCGATCATCACGGCGACGGCGGCGGCCGCCGACATCTTCTTCTTCAGCGGGTAGACGCCCGGCTGGATCGACTGGCCCCCGGGCTTGGCCTTGGCCGCGTCGACGAACGCCTGCGCACTGGCGACGACGCCGGCCTGCTTGAGGATGCGGCCCATGGCGCCGAGGCCGGCGTCCTTGGGGATCTCGACCTCGACGATCTCCTCGGTGCCCTCGCCGGCGAAGTCCTCGGCCGGGGCGAAGCGGTCGTGGAGGTAGTTGTAGCCGTAGTAGCCGCCACCGCCGACCACACCGATGATCACGACGGCGGCGACCAGGCACGCGGTGCCGCCGCGTTTCTTCTGTTTGCCGCCCTTGCCGCCCTTGGCGCGGCCGCCGGCCCGGCGCCCGCGCGGCTCGTCGCCGTCGTCGGAGCCGCCGCCGGCGGGCAGGAGCGCCTCCTCGGGCTCCTGCTCGTCGAGCGGCTCCTCGACCGGTTCCGGTTCCAGGTGGCGCAGGCCGGGCGGCTGCGGCGGCGGGTAGGCCTCGGCCGTGGTGTACAGGTCGGGGGCCTCGCCGGGGTAGGCCCCGGCGGTCTGCTGCGCGTACGGGTCGGCGCCGGCGTACGGGTCGACCTGTACGGCCGCGGCCGCGTACTGGCCCTGGCCGGTGTCCCAGCCCTGGCCGTTGCTCCCGCCGTCGTACACGGGCTGCGGGGCCATCTGCTGGGCGGCCATCTGCTGGGCCATCTGCTGCTCGGCCATCTGCTGGTACTGGAGCTGCTGCGCGTAGGCGGCCTGCTCGTCGTACTGCTGCGGATACTGGCCCGTGAACTGCTGCGGATACTGCGGCTCCTGCGGGTACTGCTGCTGAACGTCCCCGCCGTAGGGCACCTGCGCCTGCTGCGTCTGGTGCGCGGTCCACCCCTGGTCCCCGTAGAGGGGGTCCTGGGGGTTCCACGGTTCGGAGCCGTGGCCCCGGCCATAGTCAGTCATGGGTCCCCTAGAGCCGCGAGACGAAGGCCGCGGCTTCTGTCGGCCGCGGCACCCGGTTCCGCCTCTTTGGTGGTGAGCGACGGCTGTTCGAATGCCGTCTCATCGCGCGAAACGTTACCGTATCGCGATCAGACAACCACTTCGACGCACTCACCGGGCGGATTACCTGATACCCGTTCGGTCTCAAGAGCGTTCTGGAGGATAACCACAGCGGCCGCCTGGTCGATGACCGACCTGCCCTTCTTGGCGTTCCGGCCGGAGGCCCGCAGGCCCTGGGCGGCGGTGACCGTGGTCATCCGCTCGTCCACCAGCCTGACCGTCACCGGCTTGATGCCCTTGGCCAGTTCGTTCGCGAATGCGCGCACCTTGGCCGCGGCCGGCCCCTCCCGCCCGCTGAGCGAGCGGGGGAGGCCGACCACCACTTCGAGGGGCTCGTACTCCTCGACGAGCTGCCGCAGCCGCCGGTGGGCGAAGGGGATGTCCCGGCCCGGGACGGTCTCCACCGGCGTGGCGAGCACCCCGTCGGGGTCGCAGGACGCGACCCC